>CACNIF010000002.1 GCA_902620465.1 uncultured Pelagibacteraceae bacterium | reverse complement strand
GCATACTTACTGATTAGAAAGAAAAAAGTTAGTAAACCAAATTATTATTTTTTGTCACAAAAAGGAAATCTAAAAGAAGCTGTAAAAAATTTATATTCTACTTTGAGAAAAATAAAAAAAAAGAAATACAGCTCGATTGCAGTATGTAAAATTCCTGATAGAGGATATGGTAAAACAATTAATGATAGGTTATTAAGAGCATCAAGATTCAATGAAAAAACCACTTGAAGTAATAGGATTATCAAAAACTTATAATACAAAAGAAGCAGTAAAAGAAGTTTCTTTTAAAGTAAATCAAAATGAAATTATTGGTATACTTGGTCCTAATGGTTGTGGAAAAACTACTACAATCGGTATGATTTTAGGTTTATTAAAACCATCAAAAGGAAAAGTTTTAATAAATGGAGTCGAAATTGAAAATCAACGTGTAGATTTATTAAATCAATTAAATTTTATATCACCTTATATAGAGTTGCCAAAAAAATTAACAGTTAGACAAAATTTAGAAGTTTATGGGAGGCTATATGATGTGAACAAACATAAGGAAAGAATTGAATATCTGTGTGAAAAATTAAGACTCTACGAATTTATAGATAAATTAACTGGGGAGTTGTCATCTGGTCAAAAAAATAGGGTGAGTCTTGCAAAGTCAATAATTAATAATCCAAAAGTTTTACTTCTTGATGAACCTACGGCATCACTTGATCCTGAAACAGGTGATTTTGTTAGAAGTTTTTTAGAGGAATATCAACAGGAAAATAAAACATCAATTCTATTAGCATCTCACAATATGGCAGAGGTAGAGAGACTATGTTCTTCAGTTTTAATGATGAATAAAGGGTCAATTATTGATGAGGGTAGACCAGAGGAATTAATTAAAAAACATGGAAGAAAAAATATGGAAGAAGTTTTTTTAAAACTAACAAGAGAAAAAGTATGAATTTCAATAAAATGTATGGTCTTTTCCTAAGACACTTTTATTTAATTAAAAGTTCTTTACCAAGAATTTTGGATTTAATTTATTGGCCGACAATTCAAATAATTTTGTGGGGTTTTATCTCGAAGTTCTTCTCAATACATAGTGACTACTATAGCAATACTTTGGGAGTAATTTTAACATGTGCAATACTTTACGATATTCTTTTTAGATCAAGTATTAGTTTTAACATGCTTTTTTTAGAAGAAATCTGGAGTAGAAATTTCACAAATTTGTTTATTGCTCCCCTAAAGCTTAAAGAAATTATTATTTCATTAATTTTTACTGCTTTGATAAGGACTTTGATAGGATTGGTTCCTGCGATAATGCTAACATCTCCTCTATTTGGTGTATCAATTTTAAAATTAGGATTACCACTTTTATTTCTATTCCTTAGTTTATATCTTTTTGGGATAACACTTGGATTATTTGTAAGTTCAGGACTAATTAGATTTGGTCCGTCTTTTGAAAATATTGCGTGGTCATCATTATTTTTGCTAGCTCCTCTGGGATGCATTTACTATCCAATAGAAATTCTACCAGAATTATTTCAATTCATAGCAAAAAGTTTACCACTTGTTTATATTTTCGATGAGACCAGAAACATACTTTTAAATGGTTCAATTGATTATACAAATTTAAAACAAGCGTATTTGTTAAACCTTATCTATTTAGTTATTGGAATAGTCCTATTTTATTTATCTTTTTTAAGAGCTCGAGTTAAAGGAACTTTAATAAATATGGGAGAATAATTGGTGCGCCTGCTAGGAGTTGAACCCAGAACCTCCTGATCCGAAGTCAGGCGCTCTATCCAATTGAGCTACAGACGCATATAGTATTAATATTATATTTTATGGAAAAAAACATTAATTTTATAGTTAAAGAGAAAGAGAAGAATTTAAGAGTTGATGTTTTGATTAATAAAAGAGATGAATTAATCAGCAGAACTAGGATTAAAAATTTAATACTTAAAGAAAAATTAAAATTAAATAACAAAATCATTAAAAGTCCGTCAAAAAAAGTCTCTGAGGGAGACTTTGTAGATCTTCAAATCCCAGAGCCAGAGATAGCATCTCTTAAGCCTTATAAATTTAAGTTGGAAATAGTTTATGAAGATAAAGATTTGTTAGTAATTGATAAACCTGCTGGGATAATAATGCATCCAGGTGCCGGAAATTATGATAAAACAATTGTCAATGCCTTAATTAATTATAACAAAAACTCTTTATCAAATATCGGTGATGAATTACGACCTGGTATTGTTCATAGGATTGATAAAAACACGTCTGGTTTGGTTGTAATTGCAAAAAACAATGAAGCACATGAAAATTTGTCAAAACAATTTAATGAACACACAATTACAAGAATCTACCAACTTTTGATATGGGGAAAACTCAGGCCATCTTATGGAAGAATAGAAACTTTTATTACTCGTAGTTCAAAAAATAGACAATTAATGACTGTTAGTAGTGTTAAAGGTAAAAAAGCAATAACTAATTATAAAACTATTGAAGTTTTTGAAAATGAAAGCGTACCGACTTTAAGTTTAGTTGAATGTAAATTAGAAACTGGAAGAACGCATCAAATAAGAGTACATATGAACTACAAGGGTAACAGTATATTAGGAGATGATAAATATAAGAAAAAATATAAAAAATTAAAAAATATTGATCTAGATTTACAAAATTCAATTTCCAAATTAAAAAGACAATTTCTCCATGCCAAAACCTTAGGCTTTAGGCATCCTAGTACTAAAAAACCAATGATTTTTTCCTCACTTTTGCCAAAAGACCTTAGTAAGATTTTAAAAAAGCTGAGAAATACTGAAAAATAAATTATTGAAAATTAATTATAATTAATTAAATAAACACTCTTATGAACGCAACAATTAGTAATAATTTACCAACTCTATCTAATGAGGGCGGTTTAGCTGCATACTTAGAGCAAATAAAAAAATTTCCAATGCTAGCAGCTGAAGAAGAGTATATGCTCGCAAAAAATTGGAAAGCAACTGGGAATATTAAAGCAGCAGAAAAATTAGTTACTAGTCACTTAAGATTGGTTGCAAAAATAGCAATGGGATATAGAGGATACGGATTACCTGTTAATGAAATGATTTCAGAAGGAAATGTAGGTTTGATGCAAGCAGTTAAAAAATTTGAACCGGAGAAAGGTTTTAGATTAGCAACTTATGCAATGTGGTGGATCAAAGCTTCAATTCAGGAATATATTTTAAGGTCATGGAGTCTTGTTAAAATCGGTACCACAACTGCACAAAAAAAATTATTTTTCAATTTGAAAAAAATTAAAAACAAAATTTCACCAGAAACTGAAGGGGATTTAAGAGATGAGCACGTTAATCATATCGCTAAGAAACTTGATGTGAGTAAAGAAGAAGTAGTTTCGATGAATAGAAGGCTTTCAGGTAAAGAGTTTTCTCTCAACGCTCAAGTTGGTGAAGATGGAGATGAATGGCAGGACTGGTTAGAGGACAAGGAACTTGATCACGACTTAAAATATGCTCATCACGAGGAAATGGAACAAAGAAAAGATTTGTTGAAAGATTCTATTAAAATTCTAAATGATAGAGAGAGAGAAATTTTATATTCAAGAAGACTAAATGATGATCCAACTACCTTAGAAGATTTAAGTCAGAAATACAAAATTAGCAGAGAAAGAGTTAGACAGATAGAAAATAAAGCATTTGAAAAACTTCAAAAGCACATGTTGCTTCTGGCTAAGTCAAAAAATCTATTACCCGCAAATTAAATATCAAAAGGATTTTCAATTAAAATAGTGTCATCCCTTTCTGGACTAGTTGAAATACTAGATATTTTTGCACCGATAAATTCCTCTACTGCAAAAATATATTTTTTTGCATTTTCGGGTAATGATTCCATATTTTTTACACCACTTGTAGAAACTTTCCATCCTTGAAATATTTTATAAACAGGTTTTATTTTTATTTGATCCTCTACGGCAGCAGGTAAATAATCTAATTTTTTACCATCAAGCTCGTAAGCAACACACATTTTAATTTCATCTAATTCGTCTAAAACATCTAATTTTGTTAATGCAATAGAATTAATACCTGAAACTTTGATCGTTTGTCTAACTAAAACACCATCAAACCATCCACATCTTCTTTTTCTGCTTGTGACAGTTCCAAATTCTTTTCCCCGCGTACCTAACAGTTCGCCAACGCCATCTGTTAGTTCTGTTGGAAAAGGTCCTTCACCAACTCTTGTTGTATAAGCTTTTGTAATCCCAAGAACATAATTTATTGTATCAAGCCCACAGCCTGTTCCTGTAGCTGCGCTTGATGCAACAGTATTTGAGGATGTTACAAAAGGATAAGTTCCATGGTCAACATCAAGCAAAACACCTTGAGCGCCCTCAAACAAAATTTTCTTTTTTTGTTTTTTAAATTCGTTAATTTTAAGCCATACAGGTTGAGAAAATTCTAATATTCTAGGTGCTATTTTAAGTAAATCAGACTTTAACTGATCCTTTTCAAAAATTTTTTTTCCTAGACCTTTTCTTATTGCGTTATGATGAATTAGTACTGACTCAAGTCTTTGATCTAAATTTTTTTCAGACCTTAAATCCATAACTCTGATTGATCTTCTGCCAACTTTATCTTCATATGCAGGTCCAATTCCTCGTCTAGTCGTTCCTATCTTGCTTTTACCAGCTGCATCCTCTCTAATTTCATCCATTTCCCTATGAAAAGGTAAAATTAAGTTTGCAGATTCAGATATAATAAAATTATTTGTGTTAACCTCTACACCTTTAGATTTTATTTCTTTAATTTCCTCTAATAAAGCCCAAGGATCTACAACAACACCATTCCCAATTATTGATATTTTTCCCTTTCTAACTATCCCGGATGGCAGCAATCTTAATTTATAAATTACACCATCTATCACAAGGGTATGTCCAGCATTGTGACCTCCTTGGAATCTTACTACCACATCTGCTTGCTCAGATAGCCAATCAACAATTTTTCCCTTACCCTCGTCACCCCACTGAGATCCAACAACGACTATATTTTTCATTATTTAAGCTTCGTTTTTAATTTTAGAGAAGTGAGATGATTAATTGGACCATGACCTTTTCCATATTTAGGGTTAAATTTTATTGCTGAATTTACATAGTTAATACCAAGCTCACAAGATTTCTTTAATGGTTTTCCACACGATACAAAAGTTGTGACAGCACTAGATAAGGTACAACCTGTGCCATGAGTATTTTTTGTCTTATATCGCTTACTGTTAAAAAATTTAATATCTCTTTGGTTAATAAAAATATCAATAACATTTTTATTTATAAGGTGTCCACCTTTAATAAGGACATTTTTAGCTCCCAATTCTAAAAGTTTATTAGCGGCATAAATCATGTCTTCTTTATTCAAAATTTTAGTTTTAGTCAAAATTTCTGCTTCTGGGATATTTGGAGTTACAAGTAATACTTTTTTAATTAACTTTAATTTTAATAATTGAATTGCCTTATCATTTATTAATTTGGTCCCACCTTTTGCAACCATAACTGGATCTAAAATAATCTTTTTTATTTTGATTATATCTAAAGCCCTTAATACTGATCTTATAACTTTTGGAGAGTGCAGCATACCTATCTTAATTGCATCAGGTCTTATATCCTTGCAAGTATAAATAATTTGATTGAAAATATCTTTTGGATCAATTCCAACAATCGATTTTACACCTGTAGTATTTTGTGTTGTAACTGCAGTTATAGCTGTCATAGCATAAGATCCTAGGACAGTTACAGTTTTTATATCAGCCTGGATGCCTGCTCCACCAGATGAGTCTGAACCTGCAATAATCAAAATTTTAGAGTTCGGTTTCAATTTATTTAATTTTTTTTGATATAATCTTAACACATTGAGATAAAAGTGTTTTATTTTCACTTTCCCCCATAATTCTTATTTTTGACTCTGTGCCTGATTTTCTTACTAAAATTCTTCCTTTACCTTTAATCAATTTTTCCACAGTTCTTATAGTTTTTTTTATCTCAGGTTTATTAACAATATTTTTATCTTTTACATTGATATTTACTAAAAGCTGAGGTGTTTTTTGAATAGTTGAAACATTTAAGCCTCCCAATCTTAAGATTTGAGGATTCTTTCTGAGATCAATAATTGTTGATTCTACTCCAATAGATGATTTTCCACCCTCAAGTATGTACTTAATTTTTTTTCCAAAATCTTCTTTTACATCATTGGATGTAACAGCACTAACCCTAGATGAGGGATTAGCACTTGGAGCTGCTAAAGGAAATTCTAAAATTTTTAGTAATCTTCTCGTGACTGAGTGCCGCGGAAATCTTACCGCCAATGTATTTTTTTTGTTAGTAATTATTTTTGAAATTTTTGATGATTTTTTAAGATTTAGTATAAACGTTAAAGGACCAGGACAAAATTTTTTATATAGTTTAATAAAGTCATTGTTTAAATGACAATCTTTTTTCAACCTTTGAATATTCAAATAATGAACTATTAGAGGGTTATTTTTTGGTCTTTTTTTAAGCTTATATATTTTTTGACAGGCTTGGTCTGAGTAGGCATTACCCGCTAAACCATAAACTGTTTCTGTAGGTATAGCAATACACTCCCTTTTATGTAGAAGTTTTTTTGCTTTTTTAATATTTGCAAGACTCATTTTCATGTATTATCTGAGAGTATTATATGAAAGATAAAGATTTACCAAATGATTATGAATCTTCGTCTCTGGAGGAATTAACTCTCGAAGCTAATAAGTTAATTGAGGATTTAGAAAGTCAAAAAGATTTACAAAATTCAATTGAAAAATACCAAAATTTGTTAAAACTCAACAATATCATCGAGAAAAAATTTAAAAAAAAAGTTATCGATATCAATACAACAACTAAAGATACTATATCTGAGATAATTACAAAAAATAATGCAAAAAAAACTAAATAAAATTGCTAAAGACACAAATATTTTTTTAAAAAGATTTATAAAAAAGCAAAAAAAATCAGAACTGATTGTCCCAATGCAATATGGATTATTTTCGGGTGGTAAAAAAATAAGATCAAAAATACTAGTCGATGTCGGTTCAATGTTTAATTTAAATTACAAAACTTTACTAATTATTGGTGCTGCTGTTGAATGTATTCATGCTTATTCACTTATTCATGATGATTTACCATGTATGGATAATGATTTAATAAGACGAGGAAAGCCTTCTACTCATATCAAATTTGGAGAGTCTACAGCTGTTCTTGCTGGAAACTCACTCTTAACTATGGCATTCGAAATTTTGAGTCACAAAGATTTGAATGTCAATGAAAAAACAAAAATTAGATTAATTAATAAAATTTCTGAGAGTTCTGGACATCTCGGGATTGCTGGTGGTCAATATTTAGATCTTAGCTATGAACATAAGAAAATTTCAGAAAAAAAAATAATTGAAATGGAAATAAAAAAAACTGGAAAACTTTTTAGTTTTTGTTGTGTAGCTCCATTAATTTTAAAGAACAAAAGTAAAAAAGATATTCAAAAATTTGAAAATATTGGAGCTGATATAGGTTTACTATTTCAGGTTGCTGATGATTTAATTGATTATAATGGAAACCTTTTAGCTGCAGGAAAAAAAACTGGAAAAGATAAGAAAAAAGGTAAAGCTACTCTTATTAGTTTACTGGGTGGTAAAAATACTATTAAATATGCGAAAAAGCTAATTTTAAAAATAAATACTAAATTAAAAAAATATGGACCTAAATCTAAGAATTTAACCGAAACCTTAAATTATATTTTAAATAGAAATAAATGAAAAAAAATTATGAATTTTTAGATCAGATTAATTTTCCATCAGACTTAAAAAAAGTTCCTGAAACAAAACTGCAAAAGGTTGCTGATGAATTAAGAGAGGAAATGATCGATGCAGTATCAGTTACTGGAGGACATTTGGGTGCTAGTTTAGGTGTTGTAGAATTAAGCGTTGCATTACATTATATTTTTAATACACCAAGTGATAAATTAATCTGGGATGTGGGACACCAATGTTATCCACACAAAATTTTAACAGGAAGAAAAGATAAAATAAGAACGCTTCGGCAAGGAGGAGGTCTTTCAGGATTTACCAAGCGTTCAGAAAGTGAATATGATCCCTTTGGAGCTGCTCATAGCTCCACCTCAATTTCATCAGCTTTGGGAATTGCAGAGGCAAATAAATTATCAAAAAAATCAGAAAATGTTATAGCAGTGATTGGTGATGGTGCAATAAGCGCAGGTATGGCTTATGAAGCCATGAATAATGCAGGTGCCTCTAAGACTAAAATGATTGTGATATTAAATGATAACGACATGTCAATTGCAAGACCTGTTGGAGCAATGGGAACATATCTAGCTAAAATTTTTTCTGGTAAAATTTATTTTAGTTTAAGAGAAACTATAAAATTGATTACATCAGCATTTTCAAAAAGATTTAGTGCAAAAGCGGGTAAAGCTGAAGATTTATTAAGATCAGCTGTAACTGGTGGAACTTTATTTAGTTCATTAGGTTTCTATTATATTGGCCCTATAGATGGTCATGACCTTTCTTCATTGATTCCAATTTTAAGAAATGCAAGGGACACAAAACATCAAGGTCCTATATTAATTCATATAAAAACAAAAAAAGGCAAAGGGTATTCTTTTGCTGAAGAAGCAAAAGATCATTATCATGGGGTATCCAAATTTAATGTAAAGACTGGAGAACAGGAAAAAAGTTCAAGTAAAGTACCATCATACACCAAAGTTTTTGCTGATACTCTGATACAACACGCAAAAAAAGATAGTAAAATAGTTGCAATAACAGCAGCAATGCCAGATGGAACTGGATTAAGCAATTTTAGAAAAGAATTTCCAGATAGAACTTTTGATGTTGGTATTGCTGAACAACACGCTGTTACGTTTGCAGCCGGTTTGGCGACTGAGAATTATAAACCTTATGCAGCAATTTATTCAACATTTCTTCAGAGAGCATACGATCAAGTTGTTCATGATGTTGCAATTCAGAGCTTACCTGTAAGATTTGCAATAGATAGAGCAGGACTAGTTGGAGCTGATGGACCTACACATGCAGGTAGTTTTGACACGACTTATTTAGCAACACTACCAAATTTTATTGTAATGGCTGCAAGTGATGAGGCTGAGTTAGTTAGAATGATTAACACTTCTACAGAAATAAATGATAGACCCTGTGCATTCAGGTATCCAAGAGGGACTGGTATTGGATCAATATTGCCATCAATTAATGAGAAGATAGAGATTGGTAAATCAAGAATTATTCAAGATGGAAAAAAGTTAGCTTTAATTAATTTTGGTGCGAGATTAAGTGAAAGTTTAAAGGCATCAGAAAATTTAAAAAAAAAAGGTGTTAATATTACAATAGTGGATGCAAGATTTGCTAAGCCATTGGATGAAAATTTGATTTGGCAATTAGCAACAACACACGAGGCAATTGTAACTATTGAGGAGGGGTCAATTGGTGGATTTGGTTCTCATGTAATTGATTTTCTATCAAAAAAAGGATTAATGGACTCAAATTTAAAATTTAGATCAATGAAACTTCCAGATATTTTTATTGATCAAGACAAACCTGAAAATATGTATAAACTCGCAAATTTAGATAGCATTTCTATTGAAGAACAGATTTTGGATGTATTAAATTCAAATATTATCTTACAAAAACAAAAATAAAGTGATTATCCACATTGAGCTTGATTCAATAAATAATGATCAAGTAAAACGCATGATAGCATAGCCTCACCTACTGGAACTGCTCTAATTCCAACACACGGATCATGTCTTCCCTTAACAGATATCCTAGTATTTTTTCCAAATTTATTAATTGTCTTTCTGCTCTTTAAAATTGATGATGTAGGCTTTACAGCAAATGAAACAATTATTTGTTGACCAGAAGAGATGCCACCAAGAATTCCACCTGCATTATTTGAGTTAAATTTTAATTTATTTTTTGATTTTGAAATTTCATCTGAATTTTCTTCTCCAGACAATTGAGCGGAATTCATTCCAGAACCAATATTAACACCTTTTACAGCATTAATACTCATCATTGCAGATGCAATGTCAGAGTCTAGTTTTGAGTAAATTGGTGCCCCCAGTCCTGCAGGAATACCATTAGCTCTAATTTCAATTATAGCACCACAAGATGAACCTGCCTTTCTAATACTTAAAAGATATTTTTCCCATATTTTAAGCATAGATTTATCAGGACAAAAAAACGGATTTTTATAAATTATCCTATCATCCCATTTGTTTGTATCGCATCCAAGAATTCCAAGTTGTGTAACTGCACCAGAAATTTTAAATTTTTTACCTAATTTTTTCTCCAAAACTTTTTTTGCAACAGCTCCTGCTGCAACTCTAGAAGCAGTCTCTCGCGCAGAAGACCTTCCGCCACCTCTATAATCTCTAATTCCATACTTTTTAAAGTAGGTATAATCAGCATGACCTGGTCTGAATTTATCCTTAATATCACTATAATCTTTTGAGCGCATATCCTCGTTATAAATTATTAAAGAGATTGGAGTTCCAGTTGTTTTACCTTCGAAGACTCCTGAAAGAATCTCAACTTTATCACTCTCTTTTCTTTGAGTGGTAAATTTAGATTGACCAGGTTTTCTTTTGTTGAGTTCTGTCTGAATATCTCGTTCATCGAGGTTTATTAGTGGTGGACAACCATCTATTATACAACCAATCGCAGGACCATGAGATTCTCCCCATGTAGTGAAACGAAAAACCTTTCCAAAAGTATTAAATGACATTATTTATATTGTATAGATTATTTTGTTAAAATTATGAATGAAAAAAACTCACTAGGGCTCAATAAATGCTTTCTAGATTTAGATGATCCTTTTAAATTATTTGAAAGTTGGTACGAAGAGGCAAAAAAGAATGAAATTAATGATCCAAATGCTCTAGCTCTTGGAACTGCAACAAAACAAGGCGTTCCATCAGTAAGGATGGTGCTTCTTAAAGGTTACGATAAAAATGGATTTGTTTTTTATACTAATCTTAATAGTCAGAAAGGGAACGAAATTAAAGAAAACCCTAATGCAACGATGTGTTTTCATTGGAAAAGTTTGTTAAGGCAAATTAGAATCGTAGGTACTTTGAGTCAAGTAGACGATGAGGTAGCTGATAATTATTTTAATTCTAGAGCTTACGAAAGTAGAATTGGAGCTTGGGCATCAAAACAAAGTAGTGAATTAGCCAATAGAGAAGAATTGATAAAATCACTAGAACAATTTAAAAATAAATACAAAGACCAAAATAATGTTCCAAGACCAAATCATTGGTCTGGCTGGAATTTAAAACCTACAAGCATAGAATTTTGGTTAGATGGAGATAATAGAATACACGAAAGACTAAAGTATAAATTGATAGCAAATAATGATTGGACAAAAAGTCTTTTAAGCCCCTAAAAATTTCTTGATAAACTAAAAGACGTTAAATTTTCGAGGATATTTTTTTCCTCAGAGTCTTTAAATACTGACAATGAATTCGATGACAAATTAATATAGTGCTTGGCTTTTTGATAACAACTATTTATGATATCGTATTTCTTTATTAAAGATAAAGTATAATTTAAATCATTTTGATTTCTCTCTTCTTTTGCAAAAGTTTTCTTAAGAGTTTCTTTTTCATCTTTATTAGCTTTTTGAAACAGAAGAATTATTGGTAGTGTAATTTTTCCCTCATAGAAGTCTTGACCGATATTTTTTCCAAATAGTTTTAATTCTGAATTATAATCCAAAGTGTCATCAGCAATTTGAAAAGTTAAACCTAAATTCCTACCATAAAACTCTAAAGCTTCTTTCTCTTTAGTTTTCATTTCTGATAAAATTGCTCCTACTTTAGTTGCAGCAGCAAATAACTCAGCCGTCTTTGAAGAAATTATTTTCAAATAAGTTTCTTCAAGCATATCAACTTCACCTTTATGCTGGAGTTGCAAAATTTCACCTTGAGCAATTATTGATGATGTTGAAGATAATAGTTTTAAAACTTCAATATTTCCATCTTCTACCATCATTTCAAAGCACCTACTAAGAAGATAATCGCCAGCCAGAACAGATGAGTGGTTACCCCAAATTTTATTTGGTGTTTTTTTACCTCTTCTAATTGAACCATTATCTATAACATCATCATGCATCAAAGTTGCAGCATGAATTAGTTCCACGCAAGCTGCCAAATTTATATCTCTGGTCCCTTTAGCATAACCACATAACTTTGATGAGCCTAAAGTTAATAAGGCTCTTAACCTTTTGCCACCGGTATTTAAATGATAATCTGTCATTTTCTTAACTAGCTCAACATTACTATCTAATTTTGATTTAATTTTTTCTTCAACAAGCATTAGCTTATTTTCAACTGAGTTTTTAAGTTGAAAGTAAGAGTTATTAATTTGTTTTTTAAGTTGAATTACGCTTCCCATAATGTGAGCAAATTAGTTTATTAAGTTTCTTTTGATACTTATCAATTGACGCACCTAAATCTTCAATTATAAGGTGTCTTTATATTAATACAAAAATTCTATAAAGTTTTGTTATGCTCTCAATTTTTAAAAAGAAGAAAATTATTCCTCATATTAAATTAGCTGGTGTTATCGGAAACGTGGGTAAATTTAAACAAGGTATAGATTTTTCAGGTCAAGAAGAGATAATTTTAAAGGCTTTTTCTGTAAAAAAAGCACCATGTGTTGCTATTACGATTAATTCTCCTGGTGGATCACCTGTTCAATCACACTTAATCTTTAATTTTATAAGACAACAAGCGAAAAAAAATAAAAAAAAGGTAATAGTTTTTGCAGAGGATATTGCTGCATCAGGAGGCTATTTGATTGCGTGTGCTGGTGATGAAATTTATGCAAACTCTAGTTCAATTATTGGATCTATAGGTGTAATTTATTCATCATTTGGTTTTACAGAATTAATTAAAAAAATTGGAGTTGAAAGAAGAGTTCATACTGCTGGTAAAAATAAAAACACTCTCGATCCGTTTCTTGAAGAAAAAAAAGAAGATATAGAAAGATTAAAAAATATACAATTAGATTTGCATAAAGATTTCATTAATGTTGTTGAAAAAAGTAGAGGTGAAAAACTAAAGAAATCAGAAGTTGAGTTATTTTCTGGAGAGTTTTGGTCTGGAAGTAAATCCAAAGAACTTGGTTTGATTGATGAAATAGGCGATGCCAATGAAGTGTTGAGAGAAAAATTTGGAGAAGATGTAATAATCAAAAAATTTGAAAAATCTAAAAGTTGGTTAAGTAAGAAATTATCATCATCTAACGATCACGTCGATCAGGTCGCAAATATATTAGAAGAAAAATCTATTTGGCAAAAATATGGCCTCTAAAAAAAGTAAAAAAAAACCAAAATTTCAAACTTTTCAGGATACAATTTTAAATCTCCAAAAATATTGGAGTAAACATGGTTGTATAATTTTACAACCATATGATATGGAGGTTGGAGCGGGAACTTTTCATCCAGCAACAACTCTGAGATCACTTGGACCAAAACCATGGAAAGCAGCTTATGTACAACCTTCTAGAAGACCGACTGATGGAAGATATGGAGATAACCCTAATAGACTTCAGCACTATTATCAATTTCAAGTTATAATTAAACCTTCTACATCAAATATAAAAAAACTTTATTTAAATAGTTTGTCTACAATCGGTATTGACCATAAAAATCATGATATTAGATTTGTTGAGGACGATTGGGAAAGTCCAACTTTAGGCGCAGCAGGTCTTGGTTGGGAAGTTTGGTGTGATGGAATGGAAATAACTCAATTTACATATTTTCAACAAATGGCTGGCTTTGAATGTAAACCTGTTTCAGTAGAAATTACTTATGGCTTGGAAAGAATTTGTATGTTCACACAACAAAAAAATAATGTTTATGATTTAATTTGGAATAACGAAAATGTTGAATACAGAGAAGTTTTTCATCAAGCGGAGAAAGAATTTTCGGCTTATAACTTTGAACATGCTAATACCTCGAATCTTTTTAAAATATTTGATATGTTTGAAAGTGAGGCTAAATCATTAATAAATAAAAAAATATCGCTACCAGCTTATGATCAATGCTTAAAAGCAAGTCATGTATTTAATGTACTTGATGCAAGAGGAGCTATCAGTGTTGCCCAGAGAGCAGAATATATTGGACGTATAAGAGAAATTACAAAATCTGTTGCCTCAATTTGGATTGATACACAAATATAAAATGGCGGAATTTTTTTTAGAATTATTTAGTGAGGAAATTCCAGCTAATTTACAAAAAAGTTTTCGTGAAAAACTTTTAGAGGAATTTAGAGAATATTTTATCAATAAATCTATAAAATCAAAAAAAAGTTTTTCATTATCAACTCCAAACAGAGTAATTATCATATTTGAGGGTTTACAAAAAAAAATTAAAGTTGGGTCTGAGGAAATAAAAGGACCCAAAACTAGTGCTCCTGTGGAAGCAATTGAGGGTTTTTTGAGATCAAATAAAATTGACAAAAAACAACTTATTAAACGTGATACAGAAAAAGGAGAATTCTACTTTTTTAAAACATCCTCAAAAACATTGAAAACTTCAGATTTGTTAAAAGATTTAATACCAAAACTTTTAGGTAGCTATCAATGGAAAAAATCAATGAAATGGGGTGAATTTAACCTTAATTGGGCAAGACCATTAAAGTCTATTTTATCAGTGTTTGATGAAAAAATAATAGATTTTAAATTTTACCATCTAACTTCGTCTAATAGGACCTTTATTGATAAGGATTATGAGGAAAAAACAAGAGTATTTAAAAATTTCAAATCTTATGAAAGATTTTTGAAGATACATGGAACGATTGTTGATCAAACTAAAAGAAAACAAATTATTCAAAAGGAATTTACAAAGATATTAAGTAAAAAAAAATTATTTATTTTAGAAAATTTAAAGTTATTTGATGAGGTTGTAGATTTAGTTGAATGTCCAAACGTTTTACTATGTGATTTTGACAAAAAATTTTTATCGATTCCGAAGGAAATACTTATTTTGACCATGCAGTCACATCAAAAATATTTTCCAACGATTGATAAAAATAATCAAATTACAAATCAATTTTTACTTGTTGCAAATAAAAAAGACAAAAAAGGGTTAATCAAACTTGGAAATCAAAGAGTTGTTGATGCTAGATTGAGCGATGCAGAATTTTTTTGGAATAAAGATAGAACACAAAATTTAGTGAAAAAGGTATCTGAACTAAAAAGGATTAATTTTTTCAAGGGGCTTGGAACCTATTTTGATAAAGTTCAGCGAATGAGAAAATTAGGTGGAATGATATCTGATGAATTATTAATCAGTAAAGAAAAAGTAGAGTTATCAGCATCTATTTGTAAAACAGATTTAACTTCTGATTTAGTTGGTGAGTTTCCTGAATTACAGGGAATTATGGGAGGCTATTTTTCCGCACAACAAGGTTTTGATAAAGATATTTGTTTATCAATAACTGAACAATATTTACCGATTGGATTAGATTCAAATGTACCAAAAAAACCTTTCAGTATTGCTTTATCGATGACAGACAAAATAGATAATCTTGTTGGTTTCTTTGGGATTGATGAAAAACCTACAAGTTCAAAAGATCCGTTTGCACTTAGGAGAGTGGCGCTCGGCATAATTAGAATAATAATTGAAAATAAAAAAGATTTAAAATTAAACGATTTATTGAATTATTCTATTGGTTTATATCAAGAACAAAATTTTACTCTTGTAAATGATGAATTAAAAAAAGATTTAAGTAATTTCTTAAAAGATAGATTTAGATATTACCTTAAAGAAAAAGATATTCGATTTGATATCATTGAGGCTTCAATTTCAAATTTTTCAACTAATAAATTGTTTTCATCCTTCGAAAAAGCAAGATGTATAAATAAAATAATTAATAATCAAATCGGTATAGATATAACATCAAGTTATAAAAGAGCTTCCAATATACTTCAAAGTGAAATGGAAAACAGGGAAATTGAAATAACTAATTCAACTGATCCTGGTATTTTTAAAAGTGATTATGAAAAAAATTTGTTTAAAAAGATTACTGAAATAAAGAAGTACTATTCAGATTTAGATAATAATGAAAACTTTGAAGAATCTTTATTGGTCTTAGCTGGAGCAAAAAAAGAAGTTTTCGAATTTTTTGATAATGTCAAAGTAAATGAAGATAATAAAGATTTAAGAAAAAATCGTTTGGAACTTATAAATATGTTATGTAAAACCTTTCAAAATTTTATGAATTTTCAATTATTAAAAGTAAATAATGATTAAGTTAATTTTAAATTTTAAATCTAAAGACTCCAAAAAAATTAAAAATCCCAAAAATTTTTTAGGTGGCAAAGGTGCTAATTTATCAGAAATGGGAAGAATGGGTCTTCCAGTTCCACCTGGATTTACAATTTCAACAAAAGTCTGTGATATTTTTTACCAAAATAAAAAGAGATTGAATTCTTCATTGATAAATCAAATTAAAAAAGAGTTAAAGATAATTGAGAAAGATGTGAAAAAAAAATTTGGAGATCTTAAAAATCCACTTTTATTATCTGTGAGATCTGGTGCTAGAGTATCAATGCCTGGTATGATGGATACAATACTTAATCTTGGTTTGAATGACAAAACTGTTAAAGCACTAGCTAACAAAACTTCTAATGGAAGATTTGCCAAAGATAGTTATAGAAGATTTATTCAAATGTATGGAAATGTTGTTCTTGGGGTAGAAAGTTATCATTTTGAGGAACTTATAGAAAATTATAAATTAACCAAAGGAGTATTGCTAGATACAGATCTTGATGAAGATGATTGGGATGGTTTGATAAAAGATTTTAAAAACATTGTTAAAGAAAAAACAGGAAAAGAATTTCCTCAGGATGTTTATAAACAATTATTTGGAGCAATAAGTGCAGTATTTTTATCTTGGGACAGTAATAGAGCTAAAATTTATAGAAAGTTAAATCAAATACCATCTGAATGGGGAACAGCAGTTAATGTGCAGTCTATGGTTTTTGGAAATATGGGAAATGATTGTGCTACTGGAGTTGTGTTTACAAGAAATCCGTCAGATGGATCAAATGATATTTATGGAGAGTATTTAATTAATGCTCAAGGAGAGGATGTTGTAGCAGGAACAAGGACACCACAATATATTACGAAAAAAGCAAAAAGGGATGCAAAAGTAAAAGCACCTTCTATGGAGGAGTCTATGCCAAAAGTTTATTTGGAGCTTCGTAAAATTCTAAAGAAGTTAGAAAAGCACTATAAAGATATGCAAGATGTGGAATTTACAGTTGAGAATGAGAAATTATGGATCCTACAAACTAGGTCAGGTAAAAGGACTGCAAAATCAGCAGTAAAGATTGCTGTAGATATGGTTAAAGAAAAATTAATTTCAAAAAAAGAGGCAATTTTAAGGATTGATCCAAATTCTTTAGATACATTATTACACCCTACTTTAGATGAAAAAAGTTCTGTAGAAATAATTGCAAATGGTTTACCTGCCTCACCAGGAGCTGCTAGTGGAAAGGTAGTATTTACATCTGAAGAGGCTGAAAGACTTAATAATATGATGCAAGATGTAATATTAGTTAGAGTAGAAACTTCTCCCGAGGATATTCAGGGTATGCACGCTGCTAAGGGAATTTTGACTGCTAGAGGAGGAATGACAAGTCATGCAGCTGTTGTTGCAAGAGGGATGGGTAGACCATGTGTTTCAGGCTCAAGTGAAATTGACATTAAGTATGAAAAAAAAATTTTCAAAACTGCTTCAGTGGAAATCAAAGAGGGTGATATCATTACAATTGATGGGTCCTCTGGAAGAATTATTTTAGGTAGTGTACCAACAGTAAAACCTGAAATTTCTGGTGACTTTTCAAAGTTGATGAGTTGGGCTGATAATATTAGAAAACTTAAAGTTCGAACAAACGCAGAAACACCTTTAGATACAAAAGTTGCAAGAGATTTTGGAGCAGAGGGAATTGGCTTATGCAGAACGGAGCACATGTTCTTTGATGAAGAAAGAATTATTTCTGTACGAGAGATGATACTTTCTAAAAATAAAAATGATAGATTAAAAGCACTCTTGAAGCTTTTACCACATCAAAAAAATGATTTTGTTAAAATATTCAAAATTATGCACGGATTACCAGTTACAGTTCGTTTACTTGACCCCCCATTACATGAATTTCTCCCAAAATCCGAAAAAGAAATTTCAGAGGTTGCAGAAGTAGTTGGCATAAGTGTTAAAGAGGTAAAATCGCGAATTGAAGAACTTCATGAGCAAAATCCCATGCTTGGACACAGAGGTTGTAGATTAGGTATTTCATTCCCTGAAATTTATGAGATGCAATGTGAGGCAATTTTTAAAGCCTTGTCTGAGCTTAAAAAAAATAAAAAAAAATTTGCATTCCCTGAAATAATGATACCACTTGTATCAACTGAGGCAGAAATAAAAATAATGAAAGATCTTGTAATTAATACTGCAAGAAAAGTACAAAAAGAAAATAAAGTAAAAATAGAATTTTTAGTTGGAACAATGATCGAGCTACCAAGAGCAGCGATTAAAGCAAAGGATATTGCAAAACATGCTGAATTTTTTAGTTTTGGGACCAATGATTTAACACAAACCACTTTTGGCATTAGTAGGGATGATAGTGGAAAATTTTTAAACGATTATATTGAAAATAAGATTTTTTCAATAGATCCATTTATTTCTATAGATGAAGGTGTAGAAGATCTAGTTGAGATAGCTGTCACCAAAGGAAAAAAACAAAACAAAAAAATCAAGTTAGGTATTTGTGGGGAACATGGTGGTGATCCAAAGAGCATTAATTTTTGCTCACAAGTAGGTCTTAATTATGTTTCATGTTCTCCGTACAGAGTTCCTATAGCAAGATTAGCAGCTGCACAGGCGGAGCTAAAAATAAAATAATAATTCAATGGGCGTTCTGTTTCTCGTCCCTTGATTAATAATATACAGAAAATAACACTTTTTCAAAAACTTCGTGTAAAACTTCGTGCTGTTCTTAATTTGATATTTGAATTGGAATAACGGTTTCCGTTGGTTAAGGGGCGTTCTGTTGCCAGGTGCCCCAGACCCCGTTTACTTAATTAACAAAGTCAATTAAGCAGCAAGTGCATAACTTTCGTTAGCAATTATAAATAAGCCCTTTACGGAGGAACAATTCCGAACGAAAGAATAGCCTTTAGTCACCCGTCGAATCTAGTTCACCCCCATAAGTTGTAAATGGTGGAGGTGGTGGGTACTGCCCCCACGTCCGTAATGGTTATTACGAAATTCGTTTATCGTCATAGTTGGAAAACCAACATGATTAATATAAAAGTAATTCTTGAAGATTCAATAAATTATTCATGAAATTAACCAAAGAACAGCAACAAGAAATTAAAGATCAACAGTCTCAAGAAAATAAGACAAAAAGAGTTACTGTAGCGGAACTAGAAAATATTCTTTACGAAGCAATACCCATTTTAGATCATGGTTTTATAAGAGTGATTGATTATATGGGTGATGATACGTCCATTGTTCAGGCAGCAAGAGTCTCCTACGGTAAAGGGACTAAGAAAGTTTCAACTGACTCTGGTTTAATAAAATATTTAATGAGGCACTGGCATAGTACTCCATTTGAAATGTGCGAAATCAAGTATCACGTAAAACTTCCAATCTTTATTGCTAGACAATGGATTAGGCATAGAACGGCTAATGTGAACGAATATTCTGCAAGATATTCTATTTTAGATAAAGAATTTTATTTACCTGCAATAGAAAATTTAGCAGCACAATCTCAAAGTAATAGACAGGGAAGAGGAGATGTTCTTTCAGGAGATCAGGCAAAAAAAGTTTTAGATTTACTGAAAAAAGATGCAGAACAAACATATGATAATTACGAAACTATGCTTAATGAGAGATATGATGGTTCTGTAATCGATAAAAAACAAGTTGGTTTAGCAAGAGAATTAGCAAGAATGAACTTAACTTTAAACACTTATACGCAGTGGTATTGGAAAACAGATCTTTTAAATTTAATGAATTTTTTAAGATTAAGAGCTGATCATCACGCCCAATATGAAATAAGGGCTTATGCAGATGCTATGTTAGATACTGTTAAAAAATGGGTTCCAATTACATATGAGGCATTTTTAGATTACAGAGTTGGTGGTACAGAAGTATCCTCAAAAGGAAAAAAAATAATACAAAAACTTATTAGTGGCGAAAAAGTAGATGCTGAAAACTCTGGCTTATCAAAAAGAGAGTGGAATGAGCTTATGTTTGCTTTAGAACTTAAAGATAAATTGATTTAATCTTTTTTGCTAAATTTATGTAGATTTGAGAAATCTTACTATGTGGATTATTTTCCACTATAGGCTTTCCTTGATCTCCAAATTTACCAATATTTGGATCAATTGGTATTTCTGCCAAAAATTCTTTATGAAATTCCTTTGCAATTCTTTTTACTCCACCTTCTCCAAAAATTGCATATTTTTTTCCATCATCTCCCGTAAAAGAGCTCATATTATCTATAAGACCCAAAATTTTTACTCCAAGCTTATCAAACATTTTTATTCCTCTTTTAACATCTAAAAGCGCTACTTCTTGTGGTGTAGATACTATTATTGCTCCATCCATTTTAATGCTTTGAGAAAAAGTTAATTGAGTATCACCGGTTCCAGGTGGCATATCTACAATTATAAAATCTAAATCTCTCCAATTTACCTGTTGAGTGAAAGTTTTAATTGCACTTGTTACCATTGGACCTCTCCAAATCATCGGAGTTTTCTCATCAGTTAGAAAGCCTATAGACATACATTGAATATCGTATCTAATGATAGGCTCCAACTTTTGACCATCACTC
The DNA here is from genome assembly GCA_902620465.1 of uncultured Pelagibacteraceae bacterium. Classification (GTDB taxonomy): domain Bacteria; phylum Pseudomonadota; class Alphaproteobacteria; order Pelagibacterales; family Pelagibacteraceae; genus Pelagibacter. Next base: position 117,399 of record CACNIF010000002.1, on the reverse strand, counting down.
TTTGGTTTTTCATTTATCCCAAACATTTTTGGAATAGAAGGTCCATATATATCAGCATCTAGTAACCCCACCTTACAACCTATTTGTTTTAAAGCTAAAGCAAGATTTGTAGCAAAAGTTGACTTTCCAACTCCACCTTTAGCACTTGAAATGGCAATAGTGAATTTTGTTCCGTTAATCGGCTTCTTTTCAGGTGATTTGCCACCCAATTTTTTTCGCATTGCGTCACTTAATTCTGGCTTTTCTTTAGGCATAATGTGATCTTACCTTGTTTTTCAGCATAAAGACATTATATAGATTGCCATAATGTCAGATGATTTCAGACAAAGCGGTGGAAGTCCTTGGGGTAAGCCCCCAGGCGGAGGAAGCGGAAATGGCTCAGGTAGAGGACCTACTCCACCAGATGTCGATAAAATTATAAGAGAATTTCAAGAAAAATTAAAAAAATTTTTACCGGGTGGAAGTTCTTCTGGTGGAAAACAAGCTATCTTAGTTTTACTTATTTTAGGTTTTGTTTGGTTGGCAAGTGGTCTTTATAGAGTGCTGCCAGATGAGCAGGGTGTAGTTTTAAGGTTTGGAAAATTTGTAAAAACTACTCAACCAGGATTAAATTACCACATACCTTTTCCTGTTGAGTCTGTGCTTACTCCAAAGGTTACAAAGGTGAATAGAATCGATATAGGTTTCAGGTCTGAGAGAGACAGTGGATTTTCTTCTCAGGGTGGTGTTGCTGATGTTCCTCAAGAAAGCTTAATGTTAACTGGGGATGAAAATATTGTTAATATTGATTTCTCTGTTTTTTGGGTAATTAAAGACGCTGGAAATTTTCTATTTAAGATTCAGGATCCTGAGGGCACTGTAAAAGCTGCAGCAGAAACTGCAATGAGAGAAGTTATTGCCAGATCAAATATTCAACCTATTCTTACAGAGGGAAGATCTTTAATAGAAACTGATACTCAAGAGATTATCCAAAAAATTTTAGATGAATACACAAGTGGTATTCAAATCACCCAAGTTCAAACCCAAAAAGCTGACCCACCAGATCAAGTAATTGACGCTTTTAGAGATGTTCAGGCAGCAAGAGCGGATATGGAAAGATCTAAGAACGAGGCTGAGGCATATGCAAATGATGTTATACCAAGAGCACGTGGTGAGGCCGCAAAAATATTGCAAGCTGCTGAGGCATATAAAAAAGAAGTTGTTGCAAAAGCAGAAGGTGAAGCAAGCAGATTTTTAGCAATTTATAATGAGTACAAAAATGCTAAATCAGTAACACAGGAAAGAATGTATTTAGAAACAATGGAAAAAGTTTTAGCAGATATTGATAAAGTGATCATAGAAAAAAACGCTGGATCAGGTGTAGTGCCATACTTGCCATTACCTGAATTAAAAAAGAAAGTAACTAATTAAATTATGAATATGGGAAAAGTTATTGCTGGAATTAGTGTTGCAATCGCAACAACATTATTTTTTTCAATCTTTATTGTAAAAGAAGTAAACCAAGCTATCGTTTTGCAGTTTGGTGACCCGAAAAGAATAATTGTAAAACCAGGTTTAAATTTTAAAATTCCATTTATTCAAAATGTGGTTTTTTTAGATAAAAGAATTTTAAACTTAGATACTCCACCTGAAGAGGTCATTGCATCAGATCAAAAAAGATTAATTGTAGATGCTTTTGCAAGATTTCAAATAGTTGATCCTTTAAAATTTTATATTTCTGTTGGTAACGAACGGGTGGCTAGATCAAGATTAGCAACAATTATTAATTCAAGAATCAGAAATGTTTTAGGTCAACAAGAACTTCAAACTTTATTATCAGAAGATAGAACAAAGCAAATGGCTTTAATTCAAGAAGGAGTTAATAATGAAGCTGAAAACTTTGGGATAAAAATTAATGATGTAAGAATAAAAAGAGCTGATCTTCCTCAAGCAAACAGTGATGCGATCTTCAGAAGAATGCAGACCGAAAGGGAAAGGGAAGCAAAAGAATTTAGAGCAAGAGGTGCGGAGATGGCAGTAACAATCACTTCCACAGCAGACAAAGAAGTAACAGTGATTTTAGCTGACGCGCAAAAAAAATCAGAGATTATGAAAGGTGAAGGTGATGGTAAGAGAAATAATATATTTGCTAGTGCCTTTGGACAAGATCCAGAATTTTTTGCATTTTATCGTGCAATGCAAGCATACGAAAAGGCTTTGATAGGAGGTGAAACTTCATTGATTTTATCACCTGACAGTGAGTTTTTTAAATTTTTTGGAAATATAAAACAGCCTCAATCAAATTAAATATTAATGAGTGAATTGATCATTGCATTTGGTCTATTCTTATTTATTGAAGGTATATTATATGCCATATTTCCATCAAAAATGAAAAGTATGTTAAAAAAATTAGAATTAATTCCTTCAGGTCAACTTAGGACTGGTGGATTAGTTTTTGTGATAATAGGTTTTATAATTATTTATTATGCGAAGATTTAAAAAAAAAATAAGAATATTTTTTATCTCTATATTATTGTTATGCAATAATTCACTTACCTCTTTTGCAAAGGAAATTCCAGGATCATTTGCTGATTTAGCAGAAAAATTAATGCCATCAGTTGTAAATATTTCAACTACCACAACGGTTACCACTCAATCTAATCCCTTTCCATTTCAGTTTCCACCCGGCTCACCATTTGAGGATATGTTCAAAGAATTTGGAGCTCCTCAAGAAAGAAAGTCTGCTGCATTGGGATCAGGTTTTATTATTGACGAACAAGGAATAGTAATTACAAATAACCACGTAATTCAGGATGCAGAGGATATCATTGTAAGAGTTAACGGTGACAAAGAGTTTAAAGCTCAAGTAATTGGAGCAGATCCACTTTCTGATATAGCTGTTTTAAAATTAGATTCTAATGAGAAATTCATTCCAGTCAAATTTGGAAACTCTGATAAAGCAAGAATTGGTGACTGGGTAATTGCTATTGGTAATCCTTTCGGATTCGGCGGAACTGTAACATCAGGAATTATTTCAGCAAGAAATCGTTCGTTAGGTTTAACTCGGTATGAGGACTACATACAAACAGATGCATCAATTAACTCTGGAAATTCTGGTGGTCCACTATTTGATTTGAATGGAGATGTAATTGGGATCAATACGGCAATTCTTGGAAGAAGTGGCTCTATTGGTATTGGCTTTGCAATACCATCTAACAGTGCAAAAATTGTAATAGATCAATTGGTAAAATTTGGTGAAACTAAAAGAGGTTGGTTAGGAGTTAGAATTCAGGATGTTACAAAAGAGATTGCAGATGTTGAAAATTTAGATGAGCCTAGGGGTGCATTAGTTGCTAGTGTTGCTGATAATAGTCCCTCACAAAAAGCTGGTGTAAAGGCAGGTGATATCATACTTGAATTTAATGGTGAAAAAATAAAAGAGATGAAAGAACTTCCGACTATTGTTGCTAGAACGGAAGTTGGAAAAAATGTAAAAGTAAAAATTTGGCGGAATAAAAAAGAGATATTCAAAACGATCACGCTTGGTAGATTAGAAACTTCAGAAGATTTTAAAGTCTCTGAGAAAAAAACTTCACCAAAAGAGACTTCAATAGATGAACTAAAAATAAATGTAAGGTCGATCAATAAAGAAGATATTAAAAGTAGAAATTTACCAAACCAGACATCAGGGTTGGTAATTACCAAAATTGAAAATAGCAGTCCGCTCAAAGGGTCTATTGAGTTAAATAGTATTATTTTAGAGGCTCAAAAGAAAAAAATAAGATCAATTGAGGACTTATCTAAAGTTGTAAATAATGTTTTGAAAAGTGATCAAAAGACAATTTTATTGGTTATTTATAATAGTCAAAATCAAAGAAGATATATTGGTATTAAATTGGATTAATTTATGGATTTTAAATCCAAAATTATTTTAATTTATGGACCCACTGCATCAGGAAAATCAGAATTTGCAGTAAAACTTGCTAAAAAATTAAAGGGTGAAATTATAAACGCCGATAGTATGCAGGTTTATAAAGAACTTAAGATTTTATCTGCTAGACCATCAAAAAAAGATTATAAAAAGATTAAGCATCATTTATATGGATTTCAGTCTGTAAAAGAAAATTACTCATCTGGAGAATGGCTTAAAGCTGCAAAAAAAAAAATTTTAGAAATTAAAAAGAGAAAGAATGTTCCAATAATAGTTGGGGGTACTGGTTTATATTTTAAAACGTTAACTGATGGGATAGTTAATATTCCCAAAATTCCAATTCGAATAAGAGAAAAAGTTAGGAAATTGAATAGTTCTGTGGGCAATAAAAGTTTTCTACAAAGATTAAAAAAAATTGATCCAGAAATTTTAAATTATGTTAATCCATCTGATACTCAAAGATTGATAAGAGCTTATGAAGTGAAATTATTTACCAAAAAAACATTACTTGAGTGGTTTAAGTCAACTAAATCAGTATTTGAGGATAAAAACTTTTATAAAATTTACATCGATTACCCAAGAGATATTTTAGTAAATAAGATTCACAACCGTGCTCAAGACATGATCAACAAAGGTGCCATTTTAGAGGTTAAAAAATTTTTGAAAATGAAGGTTTTAAAAAAAAGAACTGCTACTAAGGCAATAGGCTTAATTGAAATTAAGGACTTTATTGATAAAAAAATTGAAATTAATGAGGTTATTGAAAGAATATCAATAAAGACTAGGCAGTACGCCAAGAGACAGGTTACTTGGGGCAGAGGAAATATGATGGATTGGAACAAAATCAGGCATAACAGGCTGAACAACTTTCTTAAAAATATTTAGATATTTTTTTACTTTACCTTGACCAATAAGCACAACTTCAGCTAGATTGCTTAAATGTCTAAATTATATTCAGGAGCTGAAATTGTATTTAAATGCCTCGAGGATCAAGACGTCGAATTTATTTTTGGTTATCCTGGAGGTGCAGTACTTCCAATTTATGATGAATTAAAAAATCACTCTTCTATAAAGCATATACTAGTTAGACACGAACAAGGTGCCGGTCATGCAGCTGAGGGTTATGCCAGGTCGTCTGGTAAACCTGGTGTTGTTCTAGTTACTTCTGGACCGGGAGCTACAAATGTAGTTACAGCTTTGACCGATGCTTATATGGACTCAGTACCATTAGTATGTATCTCAGGACAAGTACCAACGCATTTGATAGGAACAGATGCCTTTCAAGAGTGTGATACAACAGGAATCACTAGACCATGCACAAAACATAATTGGTTAGTAAAAGACATTAAGGAATTATCAAAAACTCTTCATGAAGCCTTTAGAGTCGCCACAACAGGAAGGCCAGGTCCAGTTTTAGTAGATATTCCAAAAGATATTCAATTCGCAAAAATCAAATATACGAAACCAAAAAAAGAAAAAAAATCTAATGGAAAATTGCATAACAATTTTTCTCAAGATGAAATTAATGAATTAGTTGACTTAATTGCAAAAGCAAAAAAACCTGTAGTTTACACTGGTGGTGGAGTTATCAACTCAGGCCCAGAAGCAAGTGACTCGTTAAGAGAGTTCGTGAGAATGATTGGTTTCCCAATCACATCAACATTACAAGGTTTGGGAGCTTTTCCTGGTGACGATAGTCAGTTTATAGGTATGCTTGGTATGCATGGAACTTATGAGGCGAATAATGCTATGCATGATTGTGATTTATTAATAAATATTGGAGCAAGATTTGATGACAGAATTACTGGAAAGATAGACGAGTTTTCTCCGAAATCTAAAAAAGTTCATATTGATATTGATCCATCATCAATAAATAAAATAATTAAAGTTGATTTAGCAATCGTAGGTGATGTAAACGAGGTTCTTAAAGCAGCCGTTAAAACTATTAGTCAAAAAAAAAACGGTTTTAAAAATTCAAATAAACAAAATGTTTCTAAATGGTGGGAGAAAATTGAAAAATGGAGAGAAAAAGATTCACTTGGTTTTATAAATAGTAAAGAGACTATTAAACCCCAGCATGCGGTGCAAAGATTATATGAATTAACAAAAAATCAAGACACTTTTATTACTACAGAAGTCGGTCAACATCAGATGTGGGCCGCACAACATTATAAATTTAATAAACCAAATAGATGGATGACATCTGGTGGACTCGGAACAATGGGATATGGTCTCCCAGCTGCAGTAGGTGTTCAAATTGCGCATCCTGATAAGCTTGTAATTGATATTGCTGGCGAAGCATCAGTGCTAATGACCATGCAAGAAATGTCAACAGCAGTCCAGTATAATCTGCCAATTAAAATATTTGTTTTGAATAATCAATATATGGGAATGGTAAGGCAATGGCAGGAATTACTTCATGAAAAAAACTATTCCGAAAGTTATTCAGAGGCATTACCAGATTTCGTAAAATTAGCAGAGGCATATGGATGTAAAGGTATTAAAGCTGATAATCCAGATGAATTAGACCTCAAAATAAATGAAATGTTAGAGCATAAAGGTCCAGTAATTTTTGATTGTAGAGTCGATCCTAATGAGAATTGCTTTCCGATGATACCATCAGGAAAACCTCACAATCAGATGATTTTAGGTCCAAATGATAAAAAAGATAATAAAATTTCAGGTAAAGGAAAAGCCTTAGTTTAATGTCAAACCCGAAATCAGCTTATAATATTCCAACAAAAAAAAGTAAATCTGGTACACATATTATTGTAGTCTGGGTAGATAATGAAGCTGGAGTGCTTGCAAGAGTAGTCGGATTATTTTCTGGCAGGGGCTATAATATAGAGTCTCTCGCTGTTGCAGAGGTTGATGCAATGAAAAATATATCAAGAATTACCATCGTCACGACTGGAACACCTCAAGTAATTGATCAAATTAAACTACAATTAAAGAAATTAGTCCCAGTTCACAAAGTTGCGGACTTTAAAAGAGAAGATAAAAATGTCATTTTTAAGGAAATGGCTTTGCTTAAAGTTGTGGGAAATAGAAGTAAAATTGATAAGTGTCTTAAAGCTTGCAAAACTTTCAATCCAGTAATATTAGATAAAACAAAAAAATCTGTAGTAATTCAAATTACTGCTCTACGAAGAGAAATAGATAAAATGAATAAAAAATTAAAGTCAAATGGACTTGTAAGTACATCAAGAACTGGTGCAATAGCCATGACTAGAGGCTCTGAAATATTTAAATAAATTTACTAAAGGAGAAAAAAAATGAAAATGTTTTATGAAAAAGATACAGACAGTAATCTTGTTAAAGATAAAAAAATAGCAATCTTTGGTTATGGTAGTCAAGGTCATGCGCATGCATTAAATTTAAAAGATAGTGGTGTAAAGGAAGTTGTTGTAGCCTTAAGAGACGGATCGTCAAGTATACCAAAAGCAGAGTCAAAAGGACTAAAGGTTATGAATTTATCAGATGCGGCTGAATGGGCAGATATTGTAATGATATTAACTCCTGATGAATTACAAGCATCAATTTATAAAAATCATATTGAGCAAAGAGTTAAAGAGGGATCTTCAATAGCTTTTGCACATGGTTTAAATGTTCATTATGACTTAATAAAAGCAAGAAAAGATTTAGACGTATTCATGGTCGCTCCCAAAGGACCTGGTCATTTAGTAAGAAGTGAATATGAAAAAGGTGGTGGGGTACCATGTTTATTTGCAGTTCACCAAAATGGATCTGGAAAGGCAAGAGATCTAGCTATGTCTTATGCCTCTGCGATCGGTGGGGGAAGATCTGGTATAATTGAAACTACTTTTAAAGACGAGGTCGAAACAGACTTATTTGGTGAACAAACTGTTTTATGTGGAGGATTAGTTGAACTTATAAAAAATGGATATGAAACATTAGTTGAAGCTGGTTATGAACCTGAAATGGCATATTTTGAAACTGTTCATGAAGTTAAATTAATTGTAGATCTTATTTATGAGGGCGGAATTGCTAATATGAACTATTCAATATCAAATACAGCTGAATATGGTGAATATCAAACCGGACCAAAAATAATAAATAAAGAGGAAACAAAAAAAAGAATGAAAGAGGCACTGGCTGATATTCAATCAGGAAAATTTACCAAAGCGTGGATGGATGAATGTAAAAATGGTCAAAAGAATTTCTTAGCTACTAGAGCAAAATTAGCTGAGCACCCAGTGGAAAAAGTTGGAGCTAATTTAAGAGCAATGATGCCATGGATTGGTAAGAAAAAATTAGTGGATAGTGATAAGAAGTAATTTCTTGTTTCAAATTGGGCTAATTTAGCTGATTTATTTTGCAATCTAAACGATAGGTTGTATATTTCTTGAAAGAAAATTTTATGTCCGAAAAAGAGAAAGTTTACATTTTTGATACAACAATGAGAGATGGTGAGCAATCACCAGGGGCTTCCATGAGCGTTGAGGAGAAGATTCAAATCTCAAGAGTTTTTGATGAAATGGGTATTGATATCATTGAGGCTGGTTTTCCGATTTCATCACCAGGAGATTTTGAAGCAGTAACTGCAATTAGTAAAAGTATAAAAAATTCAATTCCTTGTGGACTTGCTAGAGCAACCAAAAAAGATATTGATGCTTGTCACGAGTCTTTAAAATTTGCGAAAAGATTTAGAATTCATACTTTCATTTCTACTAGTCCTGTTCACATGAAACATAAGCTTAACATGACAGATGAACAGGTATTAGGAGCAATCAAAGAAAGCGTCACTTATGCAAAAAAATTTACTGATGATGTAGAGTGGTCATGTGAAGATGGTACGAGGACCAATTTAGATTTCATGTATAAGACAATTGAGTTAGCAATAAAATGTGGTGCTACAACAATAAATATTCCAGACACTGTTGGTTATTCAATACCAGAGGAATTTGCTAAAACGATTAATCTTATTAAGAATAATGTTCCTAATATTGATAAGGCAATTATCTCTGCTCATTGTCATAACGATTTGGGATTAGCTGTTGCAAATGCATTGTCTGGACTATCAGCTGGTGTAAGACAAATTGAATGCACGATTAATGGTATTGGTGAGAGAGCTGGCAATGCCGCACTTGAGGAAATAGTTATGGCAATAAAAACGAGAGATGATCTATTACCTTATCAAACTGGTATAAAAACAGAATTAATTAGCAAAGCATCAAAAATTGTTTCAAATGCTACAGGATTTCCAGTTCAGTTTAATAAAGCTATTGTTGGAAAAAATGCCTTTGCTCATGAGTCAGGAATTCATCAAGATGGAATGCTCAAAAATAGAGAAACATATGAAATAATGACTCCAGAAAGCGTAGGAGTTAAAAAAACTTCACTAGTAATGGGTAAGCACTCAGGCAGGCATGCATTTAAAGATAAATTAAGTGATCTAGGATATGCAGATGTTACCGATGATGTTGTCCAAGCAGCTTTTGGTAAATTTAAGATTTTAGCTGATAAGAAAAAACATATTTATGATGAAGATATTGTTGCTTTAGTTGATGATAGTTTAATAATAGATAATAAAATAAATGCTATTAATCTTAAATCATTAAAAGTTTTTGCAGGAACAGGAGAACCACAAAGAGCAGATATGACTTTGGACGTTTTCGGAGATATTAAAAAAACTACACAGACAGGAGATGGTCCTGTTGATGCGATTTTTAAATGTATAAAAGAGCTTTATCCTCATGATGTAAAATTGTCTTTATATCAAGTTCATGCGGTTACTGAAGGAACTGATGCTCAAGCAACTGTTAGTGTAAAAATAGAGGAAAATGATCGTACTACGGTTGGACAATCTGCTGATACAGATACTTTAGTAGCTTCAGCAAATGCATACTTAAATGCTTTAAATAAGATGTTAATCAAAAGAGAAAAAAAATCACTTTATAAAAATATTGAACATCAAAAAATTAAAGGAGGAGTATAATGGGAATATTTGAGAGGATTAAAAAGGTTTGGAGCCAGGATATGGCGATTGATTTGGGTACGGCCAACACTTTAGTTGTAGTAAAAGGACAAGGAGTGGTTTTAAATGAGCCGTCAGTAGTTGCCATAGTGGAACAAGCAGGCAAAAAACAAGTTCTAGCTGTAGGAGATGAGGCTAAGACTATGTTGGGAAGAACACCTGGCAATATTCAAGCTATTAGACCTTTAAGAGATGGTGTTATTGCAGATTTCATTGTAACTGAGGAAATGATCAAACACTTTATAAAGAAAGTTCATAAAGGAAGTACTTTTGCCAACCCAAGAATATTAATTTGTGTTCCAACTGGATCGACCCCTGTTGAACGAAAAGCTATTCAAGACAGCGCGTTAGCTGCAGGTGCAAGAAGAGTTCAATTAATTGAGGAGCCAATTGCGGCTGCGATAGGTGCCAATCTTCCAATATCAGAAGCAACTGGTTCAATGGTTGTAGATATAGGTGGCGGGACAAGTGAAATTGCAGTCATGTCATTAGGTGGATTAGTTTACTCAAAATCATTGAGAGTAGCTGGAGATTCTATGGATGCAGCGATGGTAAACTATATGAGAAAAGAATATAATTTGATGATCGGAGATAGCACTGCCGAAAAAATTAAAAAAGAAATAGGAACAGCAATACCAACAAATAATAATACTTATGCAGTCAAAGGACGAGATTTAAGATCAGGAACACCTAAAGAAGTAAACATTACAGAGGAAGATACTTCAGAAGCTTTAAATGATATTTTAAAACAAATGGTTAATGGTATTAAAGACGCTTTGGAGAGCACTCCACCCGAATTATCAGCTGACCTTGTAGATATGGGTTTAGTTTTAACAGGCGGTGGAGCTTTATTAAAAAATATCGACAAACGGTTTTCTAAGGAAACTGGTTTGCCCGTTCACATAGCTGATGACCCATTGTCATGTGTTGCAGTTGGAACTGGAAAAGCTTTGGATCAAGAGCAAACATTTTCTACTATGCTGACTGAATATTAAAAGATGGCCTCTAGCAGAGATGATTTTATAATTGCAATTCGTTCTGCTTTTTTAAAAAAAAGCACTCAACAAAAGTTTTCGTTATTAACGTTAGTTTTTATATCTATCTTTATAATTGTTTTATCTAGTTTTGATTTAAAGTTTATAAGGTATTTAAAAGCAGGAATTAGTGAGGCGGTATATAGATCCTCATTTATTGTCTCAGTACCTGAAAACTTTTTAAAAAACACTTTTTTTGAAATAAGGGAATATTCAACTTTTTTTAAAAATTATAAAATAAACAAAGAAGAGCTTAACGAGTTAAAGTCTAAAAGCATCTCAGATAAAATAACGCAATTTGAAAATGAAGAACTAAAAGAGCTTATAAATAATTATACTTTAAGTTCAGATAAACTGTTAGCTAAAATAATTGTTGACCATGACAGCCCATATTTAAAAAGTATTATTATTAACAAAGGTAGTAAGGATAATATTAAAATTGGTACTAACATTTATGATAGATCATATTTAGTTGGCAGAGTAGTTGAGGTAAATTATAAAACCTCGAGAGTTTTATTACTATCTGATCTTAATTCCAATGTTCCGGTAACGATAGCGCCACAAAATATTCAAGCAATTATAACAGGAACTGGTGAGAATTATGGTGAAATAAAATATATTAAAGAGGGTATTTCAAATTTAATTTCACAGGATAGTATAGTTTACACATCAGGCACTGGTGCAATTTTTAAAAGTGGTATTCCTATTGGAAGAGTAGATGTGGCGGATACAGCAAGCTCAAAAAAATTTAAAGTAGACTTTTACAGCGATTTTAGCCAATTAAAGTATGTTTTTGCCGAATTAGTTACTAAAATTGACGTCAAAAATGAAGATCAAAAAGTTGATGCAGAGAATTCACAAATAAATAACACAGTGGATACAAAATTACAAATACTAGAAGATGAAAAAAAGATTATTGAACAAACAAATTTAAAATTTAAAGATGAGAATGAATTATTAAAAATCACAATTAATAATTTAAATAAACAAATTTCAGACTTTAAAAATGAAGTTTATGATCAAAAACAAATAATCGCTCAGTACAATATTGACTTGGATGAAATTGAGTTTTTAAGATTAAATCTAAAATTTGGTCACACATGTCGTAAGTCTTTCTTAAATAATGATGGTTTTGAAGTAGGAACTTTAGAATACAAAAGTTGTGTAATGAATAAAGGACAGACCGATGAGTAATTTTAAATCAAGAGGTTTTTACATTAAATTTTACTCTTTTTTACCAATAATAGTGTTATTTATTTCTGTATTAAATGAATTTGACCTAAATTATTTGAAACTTGAATACTTTTCATTCAATTTTCCTTTCATTTTAATTTTTTTCTTTACTTTAAAAGATTTTAAAAATTTTGATTATTTTTTAGTTTTTTTAGCAGGCTTAGTGAATGATACAGTTGTTGGGTTGCCCTTAGGAATTAGCAGTTTGTCTTATATATTAATCTGTATCGCAACATCCTATTTGAGAAATATTACCATTAGACCTAATCCAATAAAAGATTGGTTTTACTTTTTATTTATAATTAGTTTGATAAATTCAATAAATTATTCAATTTTGACTTTATTTTTTTCATACGATCTTTTACTTTTAAGTTATCTAGTGAATATTTTTTTTACTTTTATTTTGTATATGTTTTTCGCTTATTTATTTAAATATTATCTAAAGGGTCTAAATGATTAATTCATCAAGTGATAACGTAAAAAAATTAAATTCTATTAATCGTAGAATGTTTATAACGGGATCACTAAAGTTTTTTATAATGGTTGGAATTATAAGTAGATTGTTTTTTTTACAAGTTAAAGAGAATAAAAAATATCTTACACTCTCGGATAAGAACAGAATTAGAGAATGGAAATTAGCACCTGTTAGAGGAGAATTTCACGACTATTTTGGTAATGTGATAGCTGGAAACTTTGAAGCTTATCAGCTACATGTGATACCTGAACAAGTAGAAAATTTCAAATATGTTATCTACAGACTTAAAGATTTATTAGAGCTATCTGACTCAGAGTTCAAAAAAGTTTTAAAAAAGAAAAAAGAGATTAAACCTTGGGAAACTCTAATTGTTTCAAATAATCTAAGTTGGGACAAATTTTCAAAAATAAATAATCATTTGTATGATTTAAATGGAGTGAAACCTGTTATCTCTATTTCAAGAAATTACCCTTTTGACGAAAACTTTACTCATATTATTGGTTATGTAAGTCAGGCAAATGAACAGGATATTGAAAATACAGAATTAATAAAAAAGAATTTTGTACCTGGTCTTAAAGTTGGAAAAATTGGATTAGAAAAATCTTTTGAAGAAAAATTAATTGGAACTAATGATATCGAGAGATACGAAGTAAATGCATATGGTAGACGAATAAGTCAACTTGAGTTTCAAAAAGGTAAAAAAGGTCAAACCCTAAAACTCACAGTTGATACAGAAATTCAAAAATTAGCAAACGAACTATTGAAAGATAAAGCAGGATCTATATGTGTAATGGATATATTTACCGGTGAGGTTATTGCCATGCATTCATCTCCCTCATTTGACCCAAATTTGTTTGTTTTCGGTATTAGTCAAGATAATTGGCAAATAATCCGTAATGATCCAATGAAACCACTATTGAACAAAACTTTGCAAGGTAGATATTCTCCAGGTTCAACATTGAAACCCATTGTAGCCTTATCTGCTTTAGAAAACGAAATAATAAATACAAACTTTACTGTCAGATGCACTGGAAAAACTGAATTGTATGATCAAACTTATCATTGTTGGAAAAAAGAGGGTCATGGATATGTTAGCCTTAGAAACGCTATGAAGATGTCATGTGATACTTATTTTTATGAGATAGCAAGGAAACTTGGAGTAGATAAGTTAAGTGAAACAGCAAAAAAATTTGGATTAGGAAAAAAAGTTTTTGATAACTTATTCGAAATTGAAAAAGATGGATTGATTCCAAATACTCAATGGAAAAAAAATGCTTTAGGTAAAGGATGGTTATTAGGAGAAACAATAATTACTGGAATTGGCCAGGGATATATTCAAACTACACCGATACAATTATGCCTAATGACAGCACAAATTGCTAATGGTGGATATAAAATATATCCAAAAATAGTCATAGATGATAAAGATAAAATAAAGCCAAGTGATTATTACACACCTCTTTATAAAAATTCTAGAAATATAAAAATTATTCAAGACGCAATGTTTGGCTCTACGAATGAAGTAATGGGAACTTCTTATCGATCAAGAATTGATAATCCAAAATATCAATTTGCTGGTAAAACAGGTACAGCCCAGGTTAAAAAAATTACTGAGAGAGAAAGAGAATTAGATTTAAAAACTTCTGAAATTCCTTATGAACAAAGAGATCATGCTTTATATATCGCTTATGGTCCCTATGTTAATCCAAGATATGCGTTAAGTATTGTTGTGGAGCATGGTGGCAATGGAAGCACAACCGCTGCTCCAATGGCAAAGAGATTATTCAAACTTATTATTGATCGACATGAAATGAGACAATCAATTAATCAAAAAAAATATTTGGAGATTTAAATGTATCAACATACCAGATTAACAAATAACAATTTTACTTTTTTTCAAAAATTTAGAAATTTTGATTATATTTTACTAATTTGTATTTTATTGCTCGGTTTCATTAGTTTAGCAACTATGTATTCGACAGATGGTGGAAAGATTTTATTTCATACAAAAAGTCATTTTACAAAGTTAATGGTTTTTACAATGATGATGCTATTTATTTCATTTATTAATATCAAATTTTGGTTTTCTATTGGCTATCTATCTTACATAGTTGTGGTGAGCTTATTAGTATGGACCTATTTTTTTGGAATAACATCTTCAGGGTCAAAAAGATGGATGGACTTATATTTTATAAATTTACAACCATCAGAACTTATGAAAATTTTTATAATTTTGTGTCTGGCAAAGTACTTTCATAGGATGAAATTAGAGAATGTTAATTCCGTCTATACAATTTTAACCTCACTCATAATAATTTTATTACCTATGGGTCTCGTGATAGTTCAGCCTGATTTGGGTACTTCAGTGCTAATAGCTGTTAGCGGAATAGCTGTCTTGTGGTTTGCAGGAATTAATCACAAATATTTTATCTATACTATGTTAGGATTTGTAATTTCATTACCATTTGTAATAGCGTTTTTAAAACCTTATCAAAAGTTAAGAGTTTTAACTTTTCTAAACCCAGACAAAGATCCTCTAGGTGCGGGTTATCAGATTATACAATCTAAAATTGCAGTTGGATCTGGAGGCATTTTTGGAAAAGGTTTTTTAAAAGGAACTCAAAGTTATTTGGAATTTTTGCCAGAAAAGCATACTGACTTTATTTTCACTCTTTTTTCAGAGGAGTTCGGCTTTGTTGGTTCAGTGGTTCTGCTTGTAATTTATATTATTATAATTTACCGCATAATTGCTATTGGAGCTAATTCTAGAAGTTATTTTGCTAAACTTTTTTGTTATGGTTTTGGAGCTGCCATTTTTGTTTTCATTACAATAAATATGAGTATGGTACTAGGCTTACTACCTATAGTTGGATCTCCATTGCCAATTATGTCTTATGGAGGCTCTTCAATGTTAGCTACCATGATTGGCTTTGGAATAGTAATGAGTGCGAGGGTACACAGCCAACAATTAATCGCCTAAGTATAATTTGTCGCTTAAATTTTTTTAGAGAATAATTGTATATTTTTTTTATGAATAAAAATTTAAATGTTGGAATAATTGGTGCTGGTATTCAAGGTATTTCCAATGCTTTATTTTTACAAAAAAAAGGTTTTAAAGTAACAATATTTGATCGAGAAAAACCTGGTAGTCCTGTCGCCTCATATGGCAATGCTGGTCATTTTTCACCATACGCATCCTTATCATTGAATAGAACAGATATTTTAATGGATGTTCCTGCTATGTTATTAAGTTCAACAGGTCCTTTAGCTTTAAAATGGAATTATGTACCAAAAATGATTCCTTGGTTTTTAAAATTTATTTTTAATACGACTAAAAACAAAATGATGCACACCGCAAAAAATATGCACCAAATTTTGGATTTAGCTCTTCCCGCTTATGATGAATTATTTGAGGAAATTAATCTAGAAAACTTAGTTGAAAATAAAGGCATTCTCTACGTTTGGAATGATAAAAATCTAAAAAGTAGAGAACTAGAAATCAGAGTAAGAGAAGAGCTAGGTGTTAAACAACAACTCGTAGATAAAAAAGATATACATGATTTAGAACCGAATCTTAAAAAATTTTATCATGCAGGAGTTTATTATCCATACGCAAGACATGCCAGAAACCCAAAAAAGATTTTATTAAAACTTTTCGAACTTTTTTTAAAAAAAGGTGGGAAATTTGAAAATAAGAATATTTTAAATATTAATTTTGAGGGAGAGAGCCCTGTTTTGCTGAGTGAAAATGAAAGTTTCGGTTGTGATAAGATTGTAATAACTTGTGGCGCTTTTTCTAAGAAACTAACTGATAAATTGAATGAAAAAATTCCATTAGATACAGAGAGAGGTTACCACGTTCATTTTAAAGATTGTGATCATCTTTTAAGTAGACCAGTCATATTTCATAATAGAGGTTTCGGTATAACGCCAATGGAACAAGGTTTAAGAGTAGTTGGCACCGTAGAATTTGGTGGTTTAGATAATCCTGCCTCAAAATCAAGAATAAATAATTTAATTAATAATGCAAAGTATATGTTGGGGGACCTTCCTGAACATGAGGATGAGTGGTTAGGCTTCAGGCCAACATTGCCAGATTTTTTACCAGTTATGGGTCCATCTAAAAATTATAAAAACGTGTTTTACTGTTTTGGACATCATCATTTAGGATGGACATTAGGTCCAATATCTGGAAAGATAGTTTCTGGAATGATAGCTAAAGAAAATACAAATTTAAACTTAGGTCCTTATAGCTCGATAAGATTTTCTTGATTTCGTGTCTAATAAAAATTATTTAGCATACCTATTTTTAGTGCTTGCAACATTTTGTTGGTCTGGCAATTTTATAGTTGGAAAATTTGCAACATTATTTGAAATTCCTCCTTTAACTTTAAATGTTTTTAGGTGGATTTCTGTTTGGTTTATTCTGATACCTTTTACCTACAAAGAAATTTTCAAAAATCTACTCTATATAAAAAAAAATTGGCTTGTAATTAGTTTTATGGGAGTAATTACTATAAGCACATTTAATTCTGTGGTTTATTTTGCTCTTAATTATACGCAAGTAATAAATGCTGTGCTTATGCTTTCAGCTATTCCAGCAGCAACAATTGTTCTCTCATCATTAATGAAAATTGAAAAAACAAATATTTTTCAGTTAATTGGATTATTATTTTCAATAGTTGGAATAGGCTCAATAATTTCTAATGGAGATTTTCAAAAGATAATTTCTCTAGATTTTAATAAAGGTGATATATGGATGTTGGTTTGTGTAATTACCTGGTCTCTTTATTCAACTTTACTTAAAAAAAATAAATTTAAATTTTCACAATTTACATTGATACAATTAATGGTTTCTGTAGGGATACTGTTTTTAATTCCACAATTTTTTTATGAAAAATCAATCGGTCTTGAATTAAATTTAGATAAAAATTTTTTTTTAATATTAATTTATGTAGCAATTTTTCCAGCTATAGCTGCTTATTATTTTTGGCAAAAAGGTATTGAGTTAATTGGTCCAAATCGAGCTTCTATGTTTATTCAATTAATGCCGTTATTTAGTGCCATTATGGCTATTATTATTTTCAAAGAAAAATTTGAAATGTATCATTTTGTAGGAGCATTTTTCATATTGTCTGGCATTTATTTATCTAATAAAAAAGTTTATGCTTAAAGTCGCAATTTTAGATGATTATCAAAATGTTTCACAACAATTTGTGGATCTAAAAAAATTATCAGGAAAATATGAAATAAAAATTTTTAGTGAGCCTTTTGTAGATGAAGCTGATACTATAGAGAAATTAACAGAATTTGAGGCTCTCCTTATAATGAGAGAAAGAACTCCTATAACAAAAAACTTGATAGAAAATTTAACTAAATTAAAATTTATAGTCACTAGTGGGTTAAGAAATAAATCAATTGATTTAGATGCTGCAAAAAAAAGAAAAATTATTGTCAGTGGCACTGAGAGCAATACTAATCCAACACCCGAATTAACTTGGGCATTAATACTTGGATTGGCAAGAAACTTAAAAGAGGAAATTGATAATATGTATCAAGGTTATTGGCAAACTTCAGTCGGTGTAGAATTAAAAGGTAAAATTCTTGGTTTGATTGGCCTTGGAAAAGTAGGAACGCAGGTTGCTAAAGTTGGTAAGGCATTCGGTATGCAAGTGATGGCCTGGAGTGAAAATTTAAATTTAGACACTTGTAAAGAATTAGACGTTCTGCCTTGTAGTAAAGAAGATCTAATAAAAAACTCTGACTTTTTATCTATTCATGTACAAGGTGGAGAGAGATATAAAAATTGTATTACTCTTAAAGAAATGGATAAGATGAAAAAGACTTCATTTTTAATTAATACCTCTCGGGGTCCCATAATAAATGAAGACGATTTGATAATTGCATTATCAACAAATGTAATTGCAGGTGCTGGATTAGATGTTTATGAAAAAGAGCCTTTATCAGAAAATAATAAATTAAGATTTTTGCCAAATGCCTTACTCACACCTCACATTGGATATGTGACGGCTGAAAATTATCACGTTTATTTTACTCAAATGATCGAGTCACTAGAGGCCTGCGTTAATGGTAAACCAATTCGGGTGATTGAGTAAAATGGATTTACCTGTAGTCAATCATAAAGATTATTTTGCTAAAATTGGCGATGATCATAAATTTCCTATTAATAAATTTGGTGATCTTGCAGATTTTTTATTAAGAAATAAGATAGTAACAAAGTTTCATAAACCATATCCATGTTCAGATGAAACTTTAAAGGGTGCCCACTCTGAAAAATATATTAATAAAATCAAAAATAAAACATTAGATGAAAATGGAGTTAAAAAAATTGGTTTTCCATTGGTTGATAGCGTAATTCAAAGGTCGTTAGTTGCAACAGGAGGAACAGTGCTTGCATCTAAACTTGCAATAAATCATGGTATTGCTTGTAACACTGCGGGAGGAAGCCATCATGCGAATTATGATAGTGGTGCAGGATATTGTGTTTTTAACGATGTAGCAGTTGCCTCTCAATTTCTACTAGATAAAGAATTGGCAAAAAGAATATTAATTGTTGATTTGGATGTTCATCAAGGAAATGGTAACTCAGATATATTCAAGGACAATAAAAATGTTTTTACTTTTAGCATGCATTCAAAATCAAATTATCCTGCTAAAAAATCAATTAGTGATTGCGATGTGGAGCTTGAAAATGATACGGAGGATAAGGAATACTTGAATATACTTAAATTTCATTTAAATAAATTAAATAGAGAAAATTTTGATTTTGTTTTCTATATTGCGGGGGTTGACATCCATTTTAACGATCGCTTAGGTAAATTAAAGATTTCAGATGATGGTATAAAAAAAAGAGATGAAATTGTTACACAAAATTTTTTTTCTAAAAGAATTCCTCTTTGTGGAGTTTTAGGCGGTGGTTACAATAAAAATATTGATAAACTTGTTGAATTACACTCTTTTTTGCACCAGTCATGTGCTAAATTGATTTAGTAATCATGAATAAAAAAAATCCAAATCTCACAGCAGAACAAAAATTAGTTATGTTTGAAGAAGGCACTGAACGACCTGGATCAAGCGAATTAAATAATGAAAAGCGAGAAGGATCTTATCACTGTGCTAATTGCGATATAAAGTTATTTGACTCAAAAACAAAATATGAAAGTGGATCTGGATGGCCTTCATTTTATGAATCCTTACCGGATGTATTTGAAACAAAAACAGATCATTTAATAGGTTATGCTAGAATTGAATATCATTGTAAAAATTGTAAAGCTCATCATGGTCATGTATTTGACGATGGGCCAAAACCAACTGGCAAAAGGTATTGTAATAATGGTATTTGTTTAATCTTTAAACAAAAATAAAATTATTTTAACATTTCTTGTAGTTTATTTTCTTTTTCTAAAGCTCTAACTTCATCATAACCACCAATGTGCTGATCATCAAAAAATATTTGTGGTATTGTTTTTTTTCCATTAGCTTTCTTTATCATCTCTTCTTTTGCACCATCGACTTCAGCTACATTAATTTCTTTATAAGTTGCATTATTTCTTGCTAATAATCGTTTTGCTGCATCGCAATAATTACAGTATGGTCCAGTATATATTGTAACATTTTTCATAGACTATAGATAATCACCTTTTTTAATTTTACTAGATATTTGTTTTCGAGAGTATTCAAATTTTTTTCTATGTTTGATACTTTTTTCATGAACTCTTTTTCTCCATAATCTAAATGAGGAGGGTTTGAGTGATCTTCGCATTATTCTTATGACATCAGATTCTGCGTAACCTGTTTTTTTTTTAATTTCCTCAAATGTGACCCTATCAGCCCAGGCAGCCCATATGACCCAATCTGGACTTTCAACGCTAGGCTCAGGATTCTTGACTTTAGTGATAGGCCTGTGACCTTTTTTTTTCATAAATCCCTTATATTTCAAAAAAATCTATAATGCATTTTTTTTAAGACCTGATATATTGTAAATTGATAGTCCTTCTTAGCCATCTTTAGCTCCCGGTTTTTAAGGACTATCTTTTTTTTTATGCTCCCCTTGGATTTTATCCTTTTTTTACAGATCATTATTTTTTTATTTATTACCCCTGGTACCCCTAGAATAGTAATCATTTCTTATTCAATGAATTATGGAGTTAAAAATTGTATTTGGACAGCATTGGGAGATGTTACCGCAAATTTATTACAGGCAACTTTAGTAATTTTTGTCATCGGTTCTTTTTTATCTGACAATCCAAATATCCTAAATATTTTTAAATGGATTGGTGTAATTTATTTAATTTATTTAGCTTATGATGTTTATAAGTCTTCACCAAAAGATGTTAATTCAAAAATAATTAGCTCAAAAGGGACTTTTTCTTTTTATAAAGATGGTTTTTTAGTTGCAGGCACAAGTCCTAAGGCTTGGTTGTTCTTTCCTTTAATATTCCCACAATTTATTGACTTTAGTGCCAATTATATCATCCAATTTTTTATTTTAATTACTACTTATGTTGTTTTAGATTTTATTTCTTTGATTGGTTACGCTCTGTTGGCGCAAAAACTTATTACATGGATAAAAGCAAATCCAAAAACAATTAATACAATCTCAGCGAGTGTTTTGGTAATCATTGCCTTAATTATTATTGTTACACAACAGTATTAGCACGTATGTAAAGTTTTTTTGCCACTTGCAATACTTTAAAATTATTTATTAAATTAAGTATTAATTAATTAATAACAAAAGGAAATAAAATGAAAATAACTAAAATAATCTTGAGTTTTATTTCTGCAGTAGTAATTTTATTTTCAACTTCGGTTACATCATTTGCAAAAGTTGTTGGAGATAAGATTGTCTTAGGTGCTGCCATTTCATTAACTGGAAAATACTCATCTAATGGTGTTCATACACAAAACGGTTACAATATGGCTGTTGATAGAATTAACAGCATGGGTGGAGTAAAAGTTGGTGGAAAAACTTATAAGTTTGAAATCATTTATTATGATGATGAATCAAACCCAAAAAGAGCAGCTCAGTTAGCAGAAAGATTAATCTCACAAGATGGTGTTGAGTTTATGCTTGGACCATATAGTTCAGGTTTAACAAAAGCAATTGCACCAGTTACAGAAAAATATGGTGTTCCAATGGTTGAAGCAAATGGTGCTTCTAGATCTTTGTTCACAAAAGGATACAAATATCTATTTGCAGTATTAGCTCCAGCAAACTTATATCTTGATGTTGCTATAGATTTAGCAGTTGAAAAGAATAATGGTAAACCAGTAACAGTTGCAATGGCATTTGAACAAGATGCGTTCTCTCAAGATGTAAGATTGGGAGTGCTTGATGCAATTAAAAGAACAGGCTCTAAGAAAGTAATAGATGATAAATTACCGAAAGAGTTAAACGATATGGCTGCTACATTAGTTAAAGTAAAACAAATGAAGCCAGATGTTCTTGTGGTATCAGGTCATACGAAAGGTGCACTTACTGCAATTAGACAAATAGCTGAAATGAAGGTAGATGTACCTATGCTAGCGATGACACACTGCGATGCTGCGAAATTATCAAAACAACATGGTAAGAATTCACAGTATGCTTTATGTGCATCACAATGGCATAAGACATTAACTTATAAAGATAATTTCTTTAAAGATGGTATGAAATATGCAGCAGACTTTGAAAAAGAGTTTGGTTATGATCCACCATATCAGTCAGCAGAGTCTTCAGCTGCGCTGTTAGTATTTAAAGATGCATTTGAAAGAGCTAATTCTTTTGATCAAAAAAAAGTAAGAGATGCTCTTGCAGCTACTAACATGCAAACATTTTATGGAAATATAAAGTTCGCAGAAGGTGGTCAGAACGTTGACAAGCCGATGGTTCTTTTCCAGGTAATGTGTGATGGCTCAGGAAAATGTGAAAACAAAGTTGTAGCTCCAACTAAATGGGCTTCAGCGAAGTTAATTCACCCAATTCCTAAGTGGTCTGAAAGATAAAAACTAATCTATAAATACCCCCTAAATTCTAGGGGGTATTTTTTTTTAAGAGTTGATTATGGATTTCATGGTTTTCCAATATCCAATGATTACTGTCCAAGCTTGCTTGGACGGGTTACTTCTTGGTATTTTATTTGCATTGATTGCATACGGTATGGCATTGCAATGGGGAGTTATGAATATCATAAATATTGCACAAGGTGACCTAGTCATTCTTGGAGGCTATATTGCTTACTTCATGTATCTATATGGAATTCATCCAGCCTGGGGTGTAATTGTTTCTCCAATAATAATGTATTTTATTGGAGTTGGAATTTACAAATTAGTAATTAATAAAGTAGTCGATCGAGATTTATTCATCTCTATTCTTGCAACTTTTGGAATAAGTATTTTATTTATGCAGTTAATGAATTTTGCATTTGGCGCAGATGTCGTTCTAGCTAATTCAGGTTATGGAACAACTATGTTATTTGATAATAATGTTACTTTACCTAACTCAAAAATCTTTTCAGCAGTAATCAGTATTGTTTTTGCAATTGGTTTAGTTATTTACATGAAAAAATCAAAATTAGGGAGAGCAATTCGTGCAACAGCACAAAACTCAAGAGCCGCAAAGATTTTAGGAGTTGATACTGAAAAAGTTTATGCAGCTACATTTGGAATTAATGCTGCGCTTTGTGGAGTAGCAGGTGCTTTAATATCTATTACATTTACAATTCATCCATACATGGGATTACCATATACAATAAGGTCTTTTATGATCGTAATTGTTGCAGGACTAGGCAATTTACCAGGAGTAGCAATGTCTGGAATGGGACTTGGGGTTTTTGAGGAATTTGCTGACTATATTTTAGGAACTGAATTTAGAATTGGGGCAGTATTTTTATTATTAGTTTTAATTCTCGTTTATAGAAGATTTAAACTGTCTAGGAAGAGAGAGTATCTAAAATAATGAGTAAAAATATTCTTTTATATTCAGCTATTCTAATCTTTGGATTGGTGGCACCATTTGTTTTTCCTGCATTTAAAGTTCAATTGTCCATTCTATGTGTATTGATAGTTTTAGCTACGACTTGGAATATTCAGGGTGGTGAAATGGGATACAATACATTCGGGAATATACTATTTTATGGTTTAGGCATGTATTTATGTGCATCTGTTCAAGTTGGTATGTTTTTCCCTCTTGCAGAATGGACAGAAAGTGGAGGTGAAAAAACTTTTGTTCATACTCCAGCTCAATTTTTTCAAGGTATGGCTGTTGGACTTGTTGTAGCTGCAGTAGTTCCAACAATAGTAGCTGGGTTAATTGGATATGCGATTTTAGGTTTAAGAGGACATTATTTTGCTATTTGTACTTTAGGTTTAGGTGTTGCAGCAGGAGAAATTTCTGGAGGTATAGAAATTATAGGTGCAGGTCAGGGGTTTACCACTCCTCCATTTCCTGAGGTTGGTGGACTTGAAGCAAGGGGAGAATTTTTTTACTTTTTAAGTTTTGGAGCCCTCATATTAACTTTTGTTGCGGTACGAGCAATCTATTCAACAAGATTTAGATTAATCTTAAATGCGATTAGAGATAATGAGGATAAAGCTGAGGCAATGGGTATTGAAACAATGAAATATAAAATTATTGGTTGGATGGTATCTGCATTCTTTTGTGGTTTAGCAGGTGGTATTATGGGAGGACTAGTTGGATACATCGACTCAACTGATGTTGCCTTTGACGGTAGAGAAATGGGAGTGTTCATGGTTTTAATGGCAATCCTAGGAGGCAAAGGAACTTTATGGGGACCAGTTATTGGTGCAACAGTATTTCATATTTTTAAAGAAGGGTTTTGGACATTCTTTTTAGGTTGGCAATATGTTGCTTTAGGAGTTTTAATTGTTGTAATCGTAATTTATTTTCCTGAAGGGATTATGGGCTGGTTAAGAGAAAAATATCCCGAAAAATTTGGTGAAGTAATTGATGAAAAAGATCGAAAGGCTCAAGTAGAACTTAAATGAGTATTTTAGAAGTAAACAATGTTAGTAAATCTTTTGGCGGAGTAAAAGCCAATGTAGATATATCAATGTCAGTAGAAAAAGGTAAGATATTTGGACTGATCGGTCCAAATGGATCTGGTAAAACAACACTGTTCAACTCTATTGTTGGAACATATCCGATAGATAATGGTTCAATAAAATTTAATGACAAAGAAGTCTCAGACTTACCCGTGCCTGTTATTGCAAAACTTGGTTTACTTAGAACTTTTCAGCAAACTAGAATTTATGGAAAACTAAATTGTGTAGACAATATGTTAATTAGTCATAAAGGTAGTGATGAAAGTATATTAAAAATATTCTCAAAAATTCCACAAGATTTAACAGAAAAGGCAGAAAATCTTCTGAACTTCGTTGGACTTTATCAAAAAAGAAAATTAAGGGCTGGAGATTTATCTTTTGGTCAACAAAAACTTCTAGAGCTAGCAATGGCACTGATGAATGAACCTGAAATGTTATTATTAGATGAACCTACTGCAGGGATCAATCCTACTCTTATAAATGGTATCATCGATAGATTGATTAAAGTAAATCAAGATTTTGGTATTACACTTTTAGTAATTGAACATAATATGAGAGTAATTATGCAATTAGCAGAAAGTATTTATTGTTTAGCACATGGCAAGATGCTTGCTAATGGAACACCTGACGAAATTAAAAATGATAAACGTGTAATAGATGCGTACTTAGGAGCACAATAATGTCAAATCAATACGAAGTTTTAGGAAAAGCTCCAGTAGCAGAAGATTTAAAAAAATTATCCCCAAATAATATTCATCTTACTATTAAAAATATGAATGCTGGATATGGCAAAATGGAAATTCTTCATAATTTCGATCTATTCGTTAGTAAGGCTCAATCTTTATGTCTGATTGGACCAAACGGAGCTGGTAAATCTACTATTCTTCACTCTATTTATGGTTTTACAAATATTTTTTCAGGGCAAATAGAAATAGACGGAAAAGAAATCACAAATTTAACACCAGCTGAAAAATTGAAAACTGTTGGAATAGCATACATACTACAGGATAATTCTGTCTTTCCAGATATGACCGTGGAGGAAAATTTATTAATGGGTGGATTTATTAAAGAAAAAACGGAAGAGTCTTACGCGGAAGCTGAGCGAATTTTTGAGAAATATGAAAGATTAAGAAACAGAAGAAGCCAACCTGCAAAAGTATTATCAGGTGGAGAAAGAAGATTGTTAGAAATTTCAAGAGCATTGGTAATGAAGCCATCAGTTTTATTAGTTGATGAACCATCAATTGGTCTAGAACCAAGGTATATTGATATGGTATTTGAAATTTTAAGAGATCTCCAAGAGAATGAAAAAAAGACAATTATTTTAGTTGAACAAAATGCTAAAAAAGGACTCGAGTTCGCAGATATTGGTTACGTGCTAGTATCTGGTCAGACTGCAATTGCAGGTAAAGGGGATGATCTTTTAAATAATCCGGATGTTGGTCGCCTGTTTTTGGGTGGTTAATGATTAGTTCAAAATATTTTTTAAAAGGCTTCAGTGCTATAAAAGGTGTTGGTAGTCCTGCCATAGCTTTAGGTGCAAGTTTTATAGCTATAGGCGCACTATTAAAAAATTTAGGTTTCACAATTCAACAAAGCATTTTTTCAACTTTCCTCACATACGCTTTACCTGGCTCACTAGTGATGGCTGAGTCAATGTTAATCGGAGCATCTTTGATAAATATTTTTTTAGCCGTTTGGTTGGTTAATGCGAGATTATATCCAATGACTGTCGCGCTAATGCCGTTGTTGATGCACCGAGACCAACCAAGATGGAAATATTATTTGTCCTGTCATTTTATAGCAGTTTCTTCTTGGCTGATAATGAAGGATAATTATGAAAATATAGAAAAAGAAAATAGAATTGATTTTTGGATTGGAATTGGAGTAGCAACTTGGTCTGTTGCGATATTCTCAACAATTATTGGCTATGTAGCTTCTGATTTTTTTAACAAAGACATACTTATTGGTCTAGCAATTATAAATCCAATATATTTTATATGCATGATGGTTGGAGCTATGAAAACTTTTCAAATAAGTTTATCGGTTATTTTAGGTGCAACGCTTGGTCCTATTTTTTATTTTTTATCAGCTGAGTGGTGTATCTTGTTTGGTGGCTTCACTGCTGGAACTATAGCGTTTTTAATTGGAGAAAAAAATGGCAAGTAATATTTTAATTGTTATATTTGTCACATCTCTAGCTACATACTTATCAAGATTTTTAGGAGTTGTTAGTTCAGAAAAAATTAAAGAAACCTCAAAAATGTTCAGATGGTTTAATTGTCTTGCTTATTCAACTCTTGCTGCATTAATTGCTCGAATAGTTATTTTTCCATTAGGATCTTTAGCAGAAGTAGATTTATCAGTCAGAATTTTTGTGGTTTCTTTATGTATAATTATTTTCTTTTTAACTAAAAAAAATTTAGTTTACCCTACAATTTTCTCTGCTATCATACTATCTCTTATTACAAGTTTTGTATGAGCGAAAAGATTGATGGATTTCAAATAGAAAAACACGAACTGTCATCTAGAATTGTCAATATTGACATCAGCGATGAAGTTTTGAGTAAACTCATTTTTCCATTTAATAAGTTCGATATTACTGCTCTAGAATACAAACCTTTTACAAGATTCACTATTGCAAAAAGTTTAGACGACTTGAGTAATAATAAATTATCAAAATTTTTAAATGAAATTTTAAAAGATCGAAATACAGGATGTTTTATTATTAAACCTCAAAATTTAAATTCAAAAATTGATGATAATTTTTTAGTTAAATTATCAACTGCCATCTCTCATTTAGTAGGTATACCTAATTACGATGCTATGGCTGGTAAATATTATGCAAGATTTCATGTAAAGCACGTCGATAAAAGCGACTCTTATTTAAGGAAAGCGTATACAAACATGGATCTTCATACAGATGGCACTTACGTAAAAGAGAAAACTGATTGGCTATTAATGTCAAAATTAGAGGAAAGAAATGCAGAAGGTGGTGAAACTGCCATGTTGCATCTCGATGATTGGGAACATTGTGATGAATTGTTTAATGATCCAACAGGACAGGAAAACTTTCTTTGGGGATCACCAAAAAGTAAAAATATAGACTATAAAGTTGAACATCCTATATTTTCAACAGATCAAAACGGTAGAGCTCAAATTTCTTATATAGATCAGTTTCCAGAACCAAAAAATATGAAACAAGGTATTTTTTTACAAAAGTTATCTGACAACTTAGAAGAGAGTAAAAATAAGATAATCACAAAACTTCCAGTGGGATCTTCAATTGTAGCAAACAACTATTTTTGGCTTCATGGACGAAAACCTTTTAAAGAAAATAAAGATTTAAGTAGAGAATTATTAAGAATAAGGGGTTCTTTTTTTATTAATTAATATAAACAATTCTTTATAGGTATTTAAATTATGAAATTAGGTTTTATTGGAACGGGTAAAATTACATCATCAGTTATAACTGGTATTTGTAATTCATCTATAAAATATAACAGGATATTTGTTTCTTCACGGAATAATAAAATCTCCAAAAATCTCAAAAAAAGATTTAAAAAAATTTCTATCGAAAAAAATAATCAAAAAATAATTGATAGTTGCAGTTGGATATTTCTAGCTGTCACACCAACTGTAGGTAAAAAAATATTAAAGAATCTTAAATTTAGATCAAATCAAACTGTAATAAGTTTTATTTCAACAATCACGATACCCCAATTGAAAAAAATAATAAAAGTTAAATCAGACATAGTAAGAGCGATACCGTTACCTCCGATTTCTTTAAAAAAAGGACCAGTTCCAATTTGTCCTCCAAATAAAAAAGTAAAAAGTTTTTTTGATAAACTTGGCTCAACTGTAGAGATTAAAAATGAAAAGTTATCAATTAATTTCTGGTCAACATCGGGGATGATGGCTGCTTATTATGAAATTTTAAAGATCATGAGTGATTGGTTGGTAAAAAAAGGAGTAAAGAGACAAGATGCACAGAAATATATTACTTCTCTATTTGTAGCTTTGTCTGAAGATGCAGTCGTAAACTCGAAGAAGGAACTCAAATATTTAGTAAAAGAGTCTCAAACCCCTAAAGGATTAAATGAGCAAGGTCTTAAACTTATGAGAAGTAAAGGTGTTTATAATTCAGTTGTAAAAACTTTGAATGATATACACAAAAGACTAAGCAAATAATTAATGTCACAAAATATTTTAGAAATTAATAATTTGTCAAAATATTTTGGAGGACTAGCGGCAGTATCGGAGTGTTCTCTTAAAGTTAAAAAGGGAACTATTACAGGTATTATTGGACCGAATGGTTCTGGCAAAACCACTTTATTTAACCTTATTGCTGGAAATTTAAAATCCTCTGCTGGCAGTGTGATTTTTAATAATGAGAACATTACTGATGTTCCTTCCTATGAATTATTTTCAAAAGGATTGCTAAGAACTTTTCAAATAGCTCATGAATTTACAAATTTATCTGTTTTAGAAAACTTAATGATGGTTCCAGGAAATCAATCTGGAGAAAAATTGGTTAATGCTTTGTTAAAACCCTCATTAGTTGCAAAAGAAGAAAGTCAAATTAAAGAAAAGGCTATGGAGGTCATTAATTTTCTTAATCTTGGTCATTTGAAAAATGAATTAGCAGGAAATTTATCCGGAGGACAAAAAAAATTGTTAGAATTAGGTCGAACAATGATGGTTGATGCAAAATTAGTATTATTAGATGAGGTTGGTGCTGGTGTTAATAGAACTTTACTAAAGGATCTTGGAACAGCTATCGAAAAACTTAATGAAGAAAAAGGTTACACTTTTTGTATGATCGAACATGACATGGATTTTATAGGAAGATTATGTGATCCAGTGATCGTAATGGCAGAAGGTTCAGTCCTTTTCGAAGGTTCAGTTGAGGATGCAAAAAAAGATGAAAAAGTTATTGAAAGTTATTTAGGTAGAGGCTCAAAATTAAAGGATAATTAAATGGCATTTTTTGAAGGGAATAACATGACCGGTGGATATGGAAATGGCCCTGACATAATTAATTCATGTTCAGTAAATGTTGAAAGAGGAGAAATAGTATCGATCCTTGGACCTAATGGAGCTGGAAAATCTACCGTGATGAAAGCAATGTTAGGCTTATTAAATTTAAAATCTGGTTCAGTAATTATCAATGGTAAAGATATTTCAAAACTTTCTCCACAAGACAGAGTAAAAGAAGGCATCTCATTCGTTCCACAAACAAAAAATGTTTTTTCAGGTATGACGGTGGAGGAAAATTTAGAGATGGGTGCTTTCTTAATAAACACCGAATTTAAAGAGACTATTAATGAAATCTTCGAATTATTTCCAATTCTAAAAGAAAAAAAAAATCAATTAGTTGGTGAGTTATCTGGAGGACAAAGACAACAAGTTGCATTAGGTAGAGCACTTATGATCAAGCCCTCTGTATTAATGTTGGATGAACCAACTGCTGGCGTATCACCTATTGTGATGGATGAATTATTTGATCATATCGTAAAAGTAAAAAGAACGAACGTAGCAATTTTAATGGTTGAACAAAATGCAAAACAAGCATTGAATATTTCTGATAGGGGTTATGTTCTGGTGACTGGGGAGAACCGGCACTCTGGCACTGGAAAAGAACTATTAGAAGACCCAAGAGTAAGAAGCTCTTTTCTAGGTGGTTAATATGGACTTTGTAAATGCAATTATACTTTTATTAAATTATATTTTTGTTCCAGCTTTAGCGTACGGATCTCAACTAGCACTTGGTGCAATTTTTGTAACATTGATTTACGGAATTTTACGGTTTGCAAACTTTGCTACAGGGGACATGATGTCTTTTGGGACAATGTTTGTGATTTTATTCACTTTCTATTTTCAGTCTGTTGGAATTAGTTTTGGGGTTTTACCTACAGCCCTTCTCGCAATTCCTTTTGGTATTATTTTTATGGTTGGCTACATGCTGATAGTAGATAAATTAGTATTTAAATATTACCGAATAAACAAAAGTCCCCCTGTGCAATTAGCGATGGTAAGTATTGGCGTGATGTTTGTTACTCAGGCAGTGGTTCGTATAATTATTGGCCCTTCAGATAGAAGATTTTTTGATGGAGAAAAATTTTTAATTAAAGCTGGTGAATTTAAAGAAATGACAGGATTAAACGAGGGTCTTGCAATAAAATCTACTCAAGTTATTACGATTATTGTTACGTTGATTTTAGTTTCAACTTTGTTTTGGTTTTTAAATAAAACTAAGACTGGAAAAAGTATGAGAGCATACTCTGATAATGAGGATTTAGCATTATTATCAGGTATCGATCCCAAAAAAATTGTTATGATAACTTGGGTCATAGCAGGCATTCTTGCAACAATTGGTGGTGCTTTATATGGTTTAGATAAAAGCTTTAAACCATTCACTTACTTTAATAATATGCTACCAATATTTGCAGCGGCTATAGTGGGCGGCATTGGTAATCCATTTGGAGCCTTTCTCGGTGGATATGTAATTGCCTTCTCTGAAATATTGTTAACTTACGCTTATAGAAAATTTTTCATGTATGTTTTACCTGAAAGTATGGAGCCAGATGGTCTAATTCAATTACTCTCTACAGATTATAAATTTGCAGTATCTTTTTCAATCTTAGTCATCGTCTTACTTTATCGTCCATCAGGTATATTTAAAGGGAAGGTGTTGTGAGAAAAAATTTAAATGTAATTGCTGCATACAGTATAATGATGGGGCTGATTATCCTTGTTGGTATATTCCAGTCTTGGAACATAGCTTTATCAATATTTAATCTTTGTCTAATTTCAGCAGTAATGACAATGGGTGCCAACATTCAATGGGGTTATGCTGGTCTTATTAACTTTGGGATAATGGGTTTTACAGCTCTAGGTGGTTTAGCAGCTGTTTTAATCTCAGTAGATCCTGTTCAAGAAGCATGGAGTGCAGGCGGATTTAATATTATATTAAGTCTTTTTCTTATAATAGCAATGGTATTAGCTGTTAGGTATATTTTAAAAAATTATAAGAAATCAAAAAACAGAACTTACATAGTAGCTGCTATTATAATTTTAGGAATTGTAATCATAAGATTTATTTCTGAACCAGGAATTGAAGCTATTGAGGGAGTTAATCCTGCAAAAACTGGTTTTCTTGGTGGATTAGGTCTTCCAATTATTTTTTCTTGGGTTGTTGGAGCTTTTTTTGCAGGCGGATTAGCTTTTGTGATAGGAAAAGTTGCCTTAGGTTTAAGAGCTGATTATCTTGCAATAGCAACTTTACTAATATCAGAAATTGTTATTGCAATTATAAAACACGAAGATTGGTTAACAAGAGGTGTTAAAAATGTAATTGGATTAAAAAGACCTGCACCTTATGAGGTAAATTTACAACAAACAGATTGGTTTATAAGTCTTGTTGAAAAATTTAACTCAAGTAAATTAAATCTAATTACTGATTTAACAGAAAGACAAGCTACACTAAATCAACTTGTAATCGAGGGATCATCAGTTTTTGTAAAACTTTGTTACTCTGGATTATTTTTAATTGTAGTAGTTATTTTATTAATCTTAACTCAAAAAGCTCTATATTCTCCTTGGGGAAGAATGATGAGAGCAATTAGAGATAACGAGGAAGCAGCTAATGCAATGGGTAAAAATGTTGTTAAACAACACCTTTTAATTTTTGTTTTAGGTTCAGCCATTGTTGGTATTGCGGGTGCCATGTTAGTTACTCAAGATGGTTTGTTTACCCCAGGAAGTTATAGACCTTTGAGATATACTTTCTTAATTTGGGTAATGGTTATTATTGGTGGAAGTGGAAATAACTTTGGTGCAATTCTTGGAGGTTTTGTTGTTTGGTTCTTATGGATTGAGGCCGCACCAATTGGTCTTTACTTAGTTAATTTAACTACTGCTGGATTAGATGACACACACTTTTTAAAAGTACACTTAATTGAAAGTGTTCCATATTTTAGATTTTTAATGATGGGAGTAGGTCTCTTGGTCATAATGAGATATAGACCAAAAGGTATACTTCCTGAAAAAATAGAAATAAAATAAAATTATGAAATATATCATTACAGGTGCTGCATTGGCTTGGGCTTTATATATGGCTGATAAATATTTATTTTTTTAAAAAAAACCCCCAACAAATTAATGTTAGGGGTTTAAATTTTAAGATAAATTATCTTTGTTTTTTAGTTTTAAATTTTCCGCCTTTAACTTCTTGTTCTAAGAAAGAACCTTCAGCTTCACCGACGCTAGTAAAAGTAACTCCAGTTGCACCTTCGTAGTCAACTTTTTTACCTTTAGCTAATAAATCTAAACCTTTTTTTAGTTCACCTGGATAAATTTTTGTTCCAGGGCTGTTAGCAACATCCATTACATTTTTTGCAATTGATGCCCTATCAGCTGAGTTACCAGCTTGCATTGCTAAAACTATTAAAGCAGCAGCATCGTAAGACTCACCAGTGTATGGACCAGAGCTATCTATGTTTGCAGCACTTGCAACTTTAGAGAATACTCCAGCACCTTTTCCTGTTGATCCTGGCATTGAACCAAAAGATTTTCTTAAGTCTTTTCCAAAAGCATCAACTAATGATTGGCCGATCATTCCATCAGATAAAATAAATTTATCAAATGCACCAGAGTCCAAAGAAGCTTGAATAATTCCTTTACCACCTTGGTCTAAGTATCCAATTACAGCTACTGCATCTCCGCCTGCTGAGGCAAGAGTTGCTACTTCAGAAGAGTAGTCTGCTTTTCCATCTTCGTGAGCAGTTACAGTAGTAACTTTAATTCCGTGTGCCTCGACAGCTGCCTTATAAACATCTGCTAAACCTTTTCCATAATCATTATTTGTATAGGTAATTGCAACACTTTTAACTTTTCTGTCTTTAGTAATATCAGCTAGGATTTGACCACCTCTTGCATCTGATGGAGCAGTTCTAAAGAAATATCCTTTATCATCAAGAGTTGTTAATCCTGGTGATGTTGCTGATGGTGAAATCATCACAACACCATTTGGAACCGCAACATTTGATGCTATCGCACCAGTTACTCCTGAGCAATCAGCACCCATTATTGCTGCAACTCCTTGTGAAATAACTCCCTCAGCGGCTGCAGTCGCAGCGGCAGAGTCCACACATGTTGAGTCAGCTCTAATCACCGAAATTTTTTTTCCACCTAGTAGAGATCCAGAATCTGAAGCTTCCTTGAAAGCAAGCTCGGCTGATGCAGCCATAGCGGGGGTTAAAGATTCAATAGGGCCAGTGAAACCCAAAATTACACCCATCTTAATTTCTGCCAAAACATTTGTTGAAAAAGTTGAAACAAATATGAAAGCAGCAACAATTAGTCTTTTCATTATTATCCTCTATATTTAGTTAACAATTATTTTATATAAATTTAATTAAATCCGATTTGTAAAGATTTTCAACAAGCAAATTATCTTATTTTATAATGCGTTTAATTAATTTAGACTTACCTCATATTAATTTAGTATGAAATTAAACAAAATAGAACCTCGGTTTAAAAAAAACTCAAATCCTAGGATTGGATTAATTGCTTTAGCTACTGATTTTATGATTGAGAAGGATTTTATAAACGTAATTAAAGATAAAGAGATTGATTTTTTTGTTAACAGAATTGAATGTTATAATCCCTTAACAAAAGAAAATTTAATAAAAATGTCTGATAAAGTAACTGAAGTTACAAATAATATTTTACCCAATGAGGAAATAGATTGTGTCGTTTATGGATGTACCTCTGGAACAATAGCAACAGGTCATGATGTGATTGAGAAAAAAGTAAGGGCAGCAAAACCTAAGGCTGAGTTAACAACTCCCAGCACAGCTGCAATAAAAGCGTTAAAAAAATTAAAGGTAAAAAAATTAGCGATCTTTACCCCGTATAGTAAAAAACTAAATAATGAGGTTGTTGAATATTTCAAAGAGGAAAAATTTGAAGTGGTCTCAAATTCATATTTAGATATAGATGCAGATTATGACATTGGAAAAGTTGATCAAGATTTCATCTATGACTCTCTAGTAAATATGAATATTAAAGATGCTGATGCTTTATTCATTTCTTGTACAGCCTTGCCGGTTTTAAACATTATAGATAGATTGGAAAAAAAATTAAACAAACCTGTTTTATCTAGCAATCAAACATTGATTTGGGATACTTTAGAAAAAATTGGAAAAAATAATAATATCAAAGGTTTTGGAAGTTTGTTTACCAATTATTAATTATGCTTTTTACAAAAGAAGAATACAAACAAAGATTATCTAAAGTTCAAAAAATGATGCAAGAAAAAGGTATTGAACTTTTGATTTCTCATGACACAAATAATATCAATTACCTCACTGGGTATGATGCTTGGTCATTTTATTACGCTCAATGTGCAATGGTTCATATAAATGCTGATGAACCTATATGTTTTGTAAGAGATCAAGATGCTGTAGGGGCTCACATAAAAACATATTTAAAAAAAGAAAACATAATTGTTTATGATGAACATTATATTCATAGTTGGCCAAAACATCCTTACGATTATTTAGTTAAAGTTATTAAAGATAAGAAGTGGGATAAGCTTTCTATAGGATTAGAAATGGATGCTCATTATTTTACAGCATTTTGTTATGAAAAAATTAAACAAGGTTTACCAAATGCGAATTTGAAAGATTCAGAGAGACTGGTTAATTGGGCGAGGTTAGTAAAATCTGACGTTGAAATAAATTATATGAAATCTGCAGCAAAAATTTCTGAAATTGGAATGAAAACAGCTTTTGACGTAATAAAACCAGGAGTTAGACAATGTGATGCTGTTGGTGAAATTCAAAAATCTTTATTTTATGGATCGCCTGAATTTGGTGGGGAGTATTCAAGTATCACTACTTTATTACCAACTGGAAAAGGTACTTCAGCTTCACATTTGACTGCATCACAAGACAAATTTGTTGAGGGTGAGGCAACTATTATTGAATTATCAGGGGTTTTTAAAAGATATCATGCTCCAATGGCTAGAACAGTTTTGTTAGGAAAATCTGATCAACTAAAAATCGATACAATGAAAAAAACTATAGAGGCAATTGATGCAGGTATAAGCGCTACTAAACCAGGTAATACTGCTGATGATGTAGCGCAAGCTTTCTGGAAAGTTTTGGAAAAGTATGGAATAGAAAAGAAATCAAGAACTGGTTATTCAATTGGTATTGGCTATCCACCAGATTGGGGAGAGCATACATTAAATATTTATAAAGGTGATATGACTGTTCTAAAACCAAATGTTTGTTTTCATATGATTGCTGTTATGCAATTTGGAGATTGGGGCGTTGAAGCTTCAGAAGCTATTAGAGTTACTGACAAAGGATCAGAACTATTTTGTAATATGTCAAAAGAACTTCACGTTAAAAGCTAATTATTTAAGGTTGATATTTTTTCTTACAAATGTTTTATAGTTACTTAATTTATGTCGGTGAATAAAGAATTTGTTAAGTTTGATAAGGTAGATAAAAGTTATGATGGCAAAGTTTTAGTTGTCAAAGACCTCCAATTAGACATTGCTGAAGGTGAGTTCATTACCATGTTAGGTCCCTCCGGATCAGGTAAAACCACTTGTTTAATGATGCTAGCTGGATTTGAAACACCAACTAATGGAGAAATATACCTTGATGGAAATGCGATCTCCAGTATTCCTCCACATAAAAGAGGTATAGGAATGGTTTTCCAAAACTATGCTTTATTTCCTCATATGACAGTATATGAGAATTTGGCTTTCCCATTGAGAGTTAGGAAAATTCCAAAAGATGAAGCGGATAAAAAAATTGATAAAGCTTTATCCATGGTGTCCTTACAAGGATTTGCACAACGAATGCCAGGTCAATTATCAGGTGGACAGCAACAAAGAGTAGCAGTAGCAAGATCTTTGGTTTTTGACCCACAATTAGTTTTGATGGACGAGCCTCTTGGAGCTTTAGATAAAAATTTAAGAGAAAGTATGCAATATGAAATCAAACATATTCATGAAAGTATTGGAGTGACAGTTGTTTATGTAACTCATGATCAAAGCGAAGCATTAACTATGTCTAATCGAATAGCAGTTTTTAATGACGGAAAGGTTCAACAACTTTCAAGTCCAGATGAGTTATATGAAAAACCTGTTAATTCTTTTGTAGCAGAATTTATTGGAGAGAATAACACTTTTGCAGGAGAAGTTTCTGATATTTCAGATGGAAAGTGTAAAGTTAAGTTAGCGAGTGCGGATATATTGGCAAACCCAATTTCCGTTAAAGGAAAAGGTGAGAGAACGACAGTTTCATTAAGACCTGAAAGAGCTTTAATTAATCCAAGTGATAAAATGGACAATATTCATAAAGGAAAAATTGAAGAAGTAATTTACCATGGAGATCACACAAGAGTTAGAATTAATTTATTAGGTAATTCTGAATTTATTCTTAAAGTCCCCAATAGTTCGTCTAATCTGGATATTAAACTAGGAAATGAAATTAAGATTGGTTGGAACAGTGAAGATGCTAGAGCACTAGATCCAAAATAAACACCAGAAATATCTCAATTTAACAAGTAAAAAAGGGCTGTTGACTCTCATTATCGATCTTGTTGTAATAGTATTTATACAAAACGTTTAAACGGAGGAAAAATGAAAAAAATTAGTAAATTATTACTAGCCCTATCTTTTTTATTTTCTATAACTACATCAGCATTCGCAGTAACAGTTGCGTCTTGGG
This sequence comes from uncultured Pelagibacteraceae bacterium, assembly GCA_902620465.1. Classification (GTDB taxonomy): domain Bacteria; phylum Pseudomonadota; class Alphaproteobacteria; order Pelagibacterales; family Pelagibacteraceae; genus Pelagibacter. The sequence goes on along the minus strand of CACNIF010000002.1, from coordinate 79,931 downwards.
GTGGAGCTTATACTGAAAGTCAAAAATTAGGTTATGGTGATCCTACTGCTAAAAAGTTAGGTATTCCGATCAATTGGGTCGACTACTCAGGTGGATTATCAGAAATTAAAGCACAGAAAGAAGCTGGCAAAATTACGTGGGATATAATGGACGTATTTGCTATGGATACTATAAATGGCTGTGATGAAGGTTTATTTGTTAAATTTGATTTTGATAAAGACTTCCCAGCAGCTCCAGATGGAACTCCTGCAAGTAAAGATTTCTTTACTAGCATGCCTAGTGAATGTGCTGTAGGAAATATTTTATACTCTTGGAACTACGCTTATAACTCAGATAACGTTAAAGGTACTCCAAAGACTATCAAAGATTTCTTTAACACTAAAAAATTCCCTGGAAAAAGAGCTATCTACAAAGGCGCTCTAACAAACTTAGAGATTGCTTTAGCTGCAGATGGTATCAAACCAGGTAAAGGTGGAGCAAAAATCTATAAAGCTTTAAACACTGACAAAGGTGTTCAAAGAGCTATGGATAAGATCAAAAAACTTTGCACAGACCCACAAGGTGGATGTGTATTTTGGTCTGCAGGTGCTCAACCACCAGAACTATTAATGAGTGGTGAAGTTGTTATGGCAACTGGCTGGAATGGTAGATTCTTTAATGCTGCTGTTGGAGAAGGTGCTCCAATCGTACAAGTATGGGATGCTCAAGGTTTAGACTACGAGTATTTCGTATTAGTTAAAGGTTCGCCAAATGAAGCTGATGCTAAAAAAGCTTTAGCTGAGATGACAAGTACAGAAGGTCTAGCAGGAAGTGCAAAATACATTGCATATGCACCTTGGAGAAAATCATCTATTGCTGTAATGGAAAAAGGTGAGCCATGGTACAAAGATGGTAAGACAAACATGGTACCTAATATGCCAACTGCACCAGCAAACACTAAAAATTACTTCTTAGTAGATCCACTTTACTGGGCTGATAACGGAACAGAACTTGGTGAAAAATGGGAAGCAATGAAAGCAGGATTTTAATTTTAAGTTTTAAAGATTAAAATTTTATATTATATTGAGAGGGCGGTTATTACTAACCGCCCTTTTTATTTATGAGCTCAGAAACAAAACAAATTTTAACAACTGACGGAATCCCTTTAGAAGTTAGCCTTAAAAAAGCAGAAAAGAAAAACAAGATTAAAGCTTTTTTACTTGTTGCTCCATTATTGTTGTTCATAATTATTACATATGTGTTTCCAATAGGCGATATGCTTATGAGAAGTGTTGACGATAAAATGGTTACTGAGATGCTTCCTAAAACTTTTAAATCCATGGAAAAATGGGACGGACAGGATCTTCCTCCTGAAGAAGTATTCGAAGCTTTCTATTTTGATTTTCAAAAATTGATTGAAGAGGAACGAGAAGGAAAACTTTCAACACAACTAAATTACACAAAAAATGGTTTCAAAAGTATTATTAAAAAATTAAGAAGAAAGTCTAAATCTTTTGAAGAGGGTAATTATAAAGAACAAATTATGTCTGTTCATCGAAGATGGGCTGATGTTGAATATTGGAGAGCAATTAAAAGAAGAGCTCCTGCATATACTTATCAAAAATATTTAAAGGGGATTGATATGTATGAAAATGAAAAAGGAGAAATAATCAATGTTCCTGAAGATAGAAGAGTTCATAGAATTTTATGGATGAGGACTTTGGAGATTGCATTCTTTGTTACGGTGTTTTGTTTTTTAATGGCATATCCAATTGCACACTTACTGGCAACATTACCGATGAAGTACAGTAACCTCTTGATGATCTGTGTCTTACTTCCTTTTTGGACCTCATTATTAGTTAGAACTGCTAGTTGGATGATTCTTCTACAACAGCAAGGAATAGTAAATGATTTCTTTGTTATGATAGGACTGGTTAGTGATGATAACAGGCTAGAAATGATGTTTAATAAAACAGGTAGTTATGTTGCAATGACACAAATTTTACTGCCTTTTATGGTTCTTCCACTTTACAGCGTGATGAAAACAATCTCTCCAAGTTTGATGAGAGCCGGTAAGTCATTAGGTGGAACACCTTTTGTGGCTTTTTGGAAAGTCTATTTCCCTTTAACTATCCCAGGCATTGGAGCGGGATGCTTATTAGTTTTTATTTTAGCAATAGGTTATTACATTACCCCAGCTTTAGTTGGTGGAGCTTCTGGTACGTTAATAAGTAACCAGATAGCATTTCATATGAAAAGTACTCTCGACTGGAGTTTTGCTTCAGCAATGGGACTTATGTTGTTAAGTGGAGTATTAGTCATTTATTGGCTGTACAATAAATTAGTTGGAATAGATAACATTAAATTAGGATAAAGAAAATGGCTTTACCCAAATATACAGAACCACATTATAGAATTTGGCACTACGTTTATTTGACAATCTGTGCAGCAGTATTCTTTTTTCTTGTTGCGCCATTGTTTGTTATTTTTCCATTATCTTTTAATGCTGAGGAATTTTTAGTTTTTTCTGATGGGATGAAACGTTTAGATCCTGATGCGTTTTCTTTAAGATGGTATCAAGATATGATTTATGGGACTAAAAATCCTTGGGGATTAGCTGCCAAAAATAGTTTTATCATTGCTATCTTTGCAACAATAGGCTCGGTAATACTTGGAACAGTTGCGGCTTTGGGTTTGAGTAGCAGGCATATGCCGTACAAAGGTTTAATTATGGCAGTATTAATTTCACCTATGATAGTTCCTCTAATTATATCAGGCGTAGCGATATTTTTCTTCATGGCTAAAGTTGGATTAGCAGCCACTCACACAGGAATAGTACTAGCACATATTATTTTAGGAACGCCATTTGTAGTTATTACAGTAACCGCAACTCTATCAGGGTTCGATCATAGTGTCACAAGAGCTGCAGCCAGTTTAGGTAGTGACCCAGTAAATACATTTATGAAAATCACTTTACCACTTATTTTACCAGGAGTGATATCTGGAGGGCTATTTGCTTTTGTAACATCATTTGATGAAGTTGTAGTAGTTCTATTTTTAGCAGGATTAGAAAACACAACTATACCAATTCAAATGTGGACAGGTTTGAGGGAACAACTAAGTCCAACAATTCTTGCAGTTGCAACTTGTCTGATTATTTTATCAACATTAATATTAGTTACCGCTGAACTTTTAAGAAGAAGATCTGAAAGACTCAGAGGTATAAATAGATAAAAATTTCTTTACATGAATATAAAAAATGTTGTGGTGATTGGTTCTGGTACGATGGGAAGCGGTATAGCAGCCCATCTATGTAATGCAAATATCCCGGTTACATTATTAGATTTAAAAACTGAAATTAGTGAAAAGGCTAGAGAAAGAATTCATAAATCTAGACCTCCATTATTAATTGATAAAACTAAAATAAATAATATCAATGTTGGAAATATATCTGATAATTTTGATGTTGTAAAAAATGCTGATTGGATTGTTGAGGCGGTAGTTGAAAGAATAGATGTAAAACACCAAATTTATGAAAAAATATTCAAATCAAGAAAAGCAGGCGCAATTGTTTCATCTAATACTTCTTCTATACCTATAAAAGTTTTATCTCAAAATTTAACAGATATAGAAAAAAAAGATTTTTGTATAACTCATTTTTTTAATCCTGTCAGATATATGGGGCTATTAGAAATTGTTAAAAATGAGAACAACGATCTAAATAAGATTAATCAATTAAAAGAATTTTGTGAAACTGAGCTAGGTAAAGGTGCAATTGTTTGTAATGATACACCAGGATTTTTAGGAAATAGAGTGGGAGTTTATGCCATGCAAATTGCAATGACAGAAGCTTTTAAAATGAAGTTATCAGTTGAGGAGGCGGACGCTATTTTTGGAAGGCCGATGGGAATTCCAAAAACAGGTGTTTTTGGTCTCTATGACCTAATTGGGATTGATTTAATGGCTGATGTATTAAAAAGTTTCATTAAAGAGCTGCCAGAAACAGATGAATTTCATGAAGTTGCTAAAGAAATTCCGTTGGTAAAAAAGTTAATTGAGACGGGTTATACGGGAAGAAAAGGCAAGGGTGGTTTTTATAGAATGAATAAATCTGGAACTACTAAAGTTATGGAGGCAATTAATCTTGAAACAGGTGTTTATTCACCAAGCAAAAAAATTGATATCAAGTCTGATAAGGTAGATCTTAATGGATTAATTAATAGAAAAGATGAATACGGTGAGTATGCATGGTCTGTGATTTCAAAAATAATAAAATATGCATCATCGCTAGTTCCAGGGATTACTAATCAATTTAACGATATTGATGAGGCAATGCGGTTAGGTTTTAATTGGGCTAAAGGACCATTTGAAATGCTTGAGGAAATTGGTGTTCAAAACTTTTTTAACAAAGTTGATGATTTTAGTGGGAATAATTTTTTAGAGGAATTAAATAAAAATAAAAATGAAGATTTCTATGGAGAAAGACAGAAATACACCAATATAGAAACACTAGGCAAAGTTAAAAAAACAGCAATCAGTTTAGATGGTAATGACTCTGCGAAGATATATAGATTTCAAGATTACAATATTGTTGAGTTTACAACTAAAGCTAACGCTTTAGATTATGACTCAATGGATGCGCTTAAAAAAGCTACAGATAAACCATTAATAATTATAAATGAGAGTATGCAATTTTCTGCCGGCGTAAACTTAACTTATACTATGCAATTTGCAGACAAAAATGATTTTAAATCAATAGAAAAATTTATTAAATATTTTCAAGAGACGTGTAAGCATTTAAAATACTCAAAATATCCTGTAATTTCTGCTCCATCCGGTTTAACGCTTGGTGGTGGCTTTGAGGTTATGGTTCAAAGTAATTTTGTAGCATCTCATACAAATATTGTTGTAGGTCTTGTTGAGACCATTGTTGGATTAATTCCTGCAGGCGGAGGATGTAAGGAGATGTTAGGAAGATGGTTAGATACAGAACAAGCAAAAAAAGATCCAAATTTTGCCCCACTTAAAGTTTTTGATATTATTGGCTATGGGAAGACGGCGACCTCACCTGTGGAAGCAGAACCGCTGAAATATCTGAGACCTCAAGATAAAAAAATTATGAATAGAAACAGTTTATTAGAAGTCTCAAAAAAAATCCTTAATGAAAATAAAAGTTTTAAAGAACCCGAGGAGCTTGTATTTAAACTTCCTGGGGAAAGTGTCAGAGGTGAAATGAATAAGATTATAGAAAAACTTTATAATAAAAAAGTGATATTAGACCATGGTGTACAAGTTGCAAAAGAATTAGCACATGTTTTAAGTGGCGGGGACACAACAATAGACAAAACATTAACTGAAGATGATTTGTTTAAGTTAGAGCTAGATGCATTTATGAGATTAATCGAAACAAAAAAAACACAAGAAAGAATAAAACACACTTTAGCAACCGGTAAGCCATTAGTTAATTAGCATTCTTATAGAATTAATAAAATCAGGTCTTAATACATATTGAGATTTATCAAGATACTTAATTTTTTTTAGCGCCTCTAAACCGTAAATTACTTTACCTATAGGAGTGTATTCAGATTCATATAACGGTTCATCTCTTAAAATTATAAAAAACTGACTATCTTCCGTATTGTAACTTTTTGATCTTGCTAATCCCACACTCCCTTTTTTGAAATCAAATGGAGTGTCTATCTCTGAATTTATTGTTCCTAAACCAGACTTACCAGTGCCAATCTTTGCATAATTCAAGCTTCCTTTTTTACCAAATTCTAAATCACCCGCTTGTACAAGTGTATCTTTTATTACTCTATGAAAGGCAGAATTATCATAGGCTTTAGACTCAACTAATTTCTTAAATCTTTGAACAGCATTAGGAGAAATTTGAGGATAGAGTTCAATTATAACATTCCCGCAAGGAACATTCAAAATTACAATATTTGAGGGATTTTCAAAAGTAATTTTTGTTGGGTCGTAATTTTTTACAAATAAACACTTATTCTTTATTAAAAAAAAAGAACCAAAAGAAAATACTGCTAAGGATAGTAAAAATATTAGAATTATTTTTTCTGATCTTGTTGCCTTAATTTTTTTGATCATAAGATAAAATTTGGATCAATTCTTAACAAATTTTTTTTTATAAAATTTATTTTTTTTTCTAAAATTGGGTCTTTATTATTTAAGTTTGTTCCAATCATTAAATGAGAAAAAACTTCTGCCATATCCTCAGATGCAGTAGATTGAGAGTATTCTGAGAAAAATCCCTTAGTATTGCTATAGGTTTCTAGACCTAATTTATCGGTGCATGTGGAACATTCAGCATACTCAAAATTTGTTAAGTTGAAGCTCGACCAGGCACTTTCATTAAATATATCCTTATAACTATCATTTATTATATGAAAAACTTCATGATGAATTACTCGTTCGAAATATTTTTCATTAAATTCTATATCAAGAATTAATGTTTTCATTATATTATCTGGAATACCTGCTGTGTTAATATTTGAGATTGATAAATCTTCACATAAAACAATATATTTTAAATTTATTTTTTTCAAAAATACTTGATCGTATTTGTTCAAATTTTTCTGAATAACTTTATACTTTTTATCTAAAGATTTTTTTTCAGGGTCATAACAATTTATATTATTATCAACTCCTATCGTAAAAGGTTGTTTAGCGTACAAGTATCTAAGCTTATTTGGAGTTTTAATATCATATATTTCCAAATTTGGAATCTTGATGAGATTATAAATGGTATCTGCTTGTGCTGAATTAAAAACTATAAAGAATAATATTATATATCTAAAATAAATCATAAATCTTTATATAGAAGATATTCCAAATTAAAAGAATGTGATACAGTTTTTAGTGTGAAAAAAAAAACTAATAAAGATCCAATTCAACCAGTTAGTGGAACAAAAGTTCCCAGGTTTGCAGGGCCTTCGACGTTTGCTAGATTACCAGAGCTAAGAGATGTAGAGAGTTGTGACGTTGCAATCGTTGGAGTTCCATTCGATGCTGGCACGAGTTATAGACCTGGCGCAAGATTTGGACCTCAAAGTATAAGACAGGCTTCAAGGCATTTAAGAACCAATTATCATCCAAGTTATGATGTTGAACCATTTAAAATTCAACAAGTAGCTGATGCTGGAGATATTACTTGTAATCCATTTAATATAAATGAAGCGATAAAACAGATAGAAGTAGGAGCTGAAGAGTTATTAAAAAAGGTTGGAGGTATTATTTGTTTAGGTGGAGATCATACAATTGCCTTTCCTCTCTTAAAAGCGGTGAACAAGATTAACAATGGACCAGTCGCATTAGTGCACTTTGATGCTCATCTTGATACTTGGGATACATATTTTGGAGCTCCATACACTCATGGAACTCCTTTTAGAAGAGCGAGGGAAGAAAATTTATTTTTAGATGATGCATCAATGCATGTTGGAATTAGAGGTCCTTTATATAGCAGAGATGATATTAAGAATGACGAGAGTTTTGGATTTAAAATTATTCATTGCGATGAATTTCAATCAGAGGGAACCGATAATATTGCTGAGAGAATAAAGAAAAGAGTAGGTAAAAATCCTTTATATTTATCTATAGATATAGACGTATTAGACCCTGCTTTTGCACCTGGAACTGGAACTCCAGAAATTGCTGGAATGACCTCAAGGGAAATGGTGAACGTTTTAAGAGGCTTGTCGGGCTTAAATCTTATATCAGCAGACGTAGTTGAAGTTTCACCTGCATATGATCATGCTGAAGTTACATCACTTGCTGCTGCTACAATTGTTTATGAATTAACTAATTTATTTGCAAAAAAATAACAAAAAGTTATTAAAAATTATGAAAGATAAAAAAAATTTTTATATAAATGGAAAATGGCAGGTTCCAAAAAGCAAACAACGAATTGAAGTTATTAATCCTTCCACCGAAGAAAAATGTGCGATCATAACTCTTGGTAATAAGGAAGATGTCGATATTGCTGTAAATTCAGCTAAAGAAGCTTATAACTCTTGGGCTTTTTCAACCAAAGAAGAAAGAATAAAACTTTTAGAAAAACTTTACGAAAATTATAAAAAAAGGTGGGCAGATATTTCTGAAGCAATTACTACTGAAATGGGTGCACCAAAAGACTTTGCAACGAAGCTTCAAGTAGGTACCGGAGCTGCTCACATAAAATCTTTTATTAGACACCTTAAGAATTTTGAATTTGAAAAACCTTTGGGCTATCATGCTCCCAATCAAAGACTTTTATACGAGCCTAAAGGAGTCTGTGCATTGATAACACCATGGAATTGGCCAATGAATCAGGTTTGTCTTAAGGTGATACCTGCCTTGGCATCAGGGTGTACAATGGTCTTAAAACCTTCAGAACTTGCTCCATTATCATCAATGGTTTTGACTGAAATTATTGATGAAACAAAATTCCCACCAGGAGTATTTAACCTAATTAATGGCGATGGAAATATAACTGGTGATGCACTCACGCGACATCCTGATATTAACATGATTTCTTTTACTGGATCGACTAGAGCTGGTGCTTTAATTTCACAAAATGCAGCCAATGATTTTAAAAGAGTGAGCTTAGAATTAGGTGGCAAAGGAGCAAATATAATTTTTAAAGATGCTGATCCAAAAGCTATTGAATGGGGCGCTTTAAGATGTTTTAAAAACTCAGGTCAATCATGTAATGCTCCAACAAGAATGTTAATTGAAAAATCAAATTACTCTGAGGCAATAAAAAAACTTAAAGAATACACAGATACTATTCAGGTAGGAGATCCTAAGAAAGAAGGGGGAACATATTGGGCCAGTTGTATCAGAGTCTCAATATAATAAGATTCAGGATTTAATTAAAAAAGGAATTGATGAAGGAGCAAAACTAATTGCAGGCGGACTAGGAAAACCTGATGGTCATGAAAAAGGCTATTTTGTAAAACCAACTGTGTTTGTCGATGTTGATAATAGTATGGAAATTGCTAGAACTGAAATTTTTGGACCTGTATTGTCAGTTATACCATTTGAGTCAGAAGAAGACGCAATCAAAATTGCAAATGATACTCCTTACGGACTAACAAATTATATCCAAACTCAGGACCAAGAAAAAGCTAAACGAGTTGCAAAAAAACTCAGATCAGGAATGGTGGATGTAAATGGAGCAGGTATAGCAATCGATACACCTTTCGGAGGTTTTAAACATTCAGGAATAGGAAGAGAAGCTGGTGAGCATGGTCTTCAAGAATTCTTAGAAGTCAAATCAGTTGGTGGGTGGACTAATTAAGAATAGATTTATTTTTAACTCCCTCAAGAAATTTTAAACATTTTTTAAGCTCATTTAGTTCTATAAACTCATCAACTTTGTGAGCTTGCTCTATAGAACCCGGGCCACAAACAACTGTGCTAATACCTATTTCTTGAAATAATCCTGCTTCAGTTCCAAATGACACAACTTCCCTAGAATTATCACCAGTTAGACTTGAGACTAATTCACATGCCTCTGAGTTATTTACACGATCGAAACCAGTAACCTCGCCAATTATTTTCTTTGTTATTTTTGAATTAGGAAAAATTTTTTTCATTTCTGGTAATAAAACATATTTGGCATAATTATCTATTTGTTGATTTAGAAAGACACCATCCTCTTTAACAACTGGTCTTGTCTCCCATTCAACGCGACACTTGTCAGCTATTACATTATGAGCTATACCTCCAAATATACCTCCAACTTGTAATGTTGAAAATGGAGGATTAAATATAGAGTCCTCTGGTGCTCTTTTTTTTAATTCTTCTCTAAGCTCTATTAATTTATTGGCATATCTTGATGCAAATTCAACTGCACTGACTCCTTTGTGTGGCATTGAGCTATGTCCAGCCAGTCCCTCAAAATAAGTAGTGTATTCGTAGCATCCTTTATGTGCATCTATGATTTTCATATTTGTAGGTTCACCAACTATACAAATTCCGTTTTGAATTTTTCTTTTTTTAAGTTCTTTAATTAATATTGGTGCACCTAAGCATGCAGTTTCCTCGTCAAAAGTAAAAGAAAAATGAATATCTCTATTCAGATCAACTTTAGAAAAAATTGGAGCAAATGCTAAAGTGCATGCAATAAATCCCTTCATATCACAGGAACCTCTTCCATAAAGTTTATCTTCTTTAATTGTTGCTTTGAAAGGGTCTGTACTCCAACTCTTTGAAACAGGAACTGTATCAGTATGACCAGATAAAATTATTGGTTTAACCCCATTTGATTTTTTTGCTTTTATTGTTGCAAAAAGATTTACTCTTTTTTTTTCATCATCATATGTTTTAAATGAAGTTGCACCTAAATTATTTAGATATTTCTCACAATAATTAATTAAATCATTGTTATCCTCTCCAGAAATAGTTTTAAATCCAATTAAATCAGATAAAATCTTAATAGAATTTTCGTATAATTCATCTAAATTTACTTCTGTACTCATTAGTAATAATTAATATAAATATCTCATTTATGAAAGAACAAATTACTTACGACATATTTGAGAAAATAGACATTAGACTTGGGACAGTACTTACAGTCAAAAAAAATGAAAAAGCTAGAAAACCATCTTTAGTTGTTGAAGTTGATTTTGGAAAAGAAATAGGTGTCAAAACATCTTCCGCGCAAATTACTCATTTTTATAATGAGGAAAATTTAGTTGGTAAGCAAGTGATTGGTGTTTGTAATTTTCCAGAAAAAAATATTGCAGGTGTAAAATCTCAATTTTTACTTTTAGGCTCAATAGATTCTGAAGGAAAGGTAACATTATTACATCCCTCACAAAAAGCAGAGAATGGTTTACCTATAGCATAAGTATGCATCCAGAATTTTTATCTATGGCGCTATTTTGGATTGTAGCTGCTTATACACCAGGACCAAATAACGTGGTCGCATCCTACTCTGGTTTTAATTTCGGAATAAGAAAAACAATCCCTCACATTTTTGGAGTTACATTTGGATTTACTTCCGTGGTATTTGCTTTGACAATTGGTTTAGTTAATGTTTTTAAACTATTTCCGATTATTCAAACTATTTTGAAATATTTGGGAAGTTTATTTTTAATATACCTGGCTTATAAAATTAGTTTCTCAAAATCTTCTAACGAGAGCAAAAATGAAAATCCAATTTCTTTTTTAGATACTTTTATCTTTCAATTTTTGAACCCAAAAGGTGTTCTGATTGGTATTATTATTGTTTCAACATATGTTGAATATGGAGAAAATTATCTTAATTATGCGACTCAAGTTGTTTTATTTGCCTTTATAGTATCTTTATCAAGCATTACCTTTTGGACATTTGTTGGTAAATATCTTAGAAAATTTGCGACAAATGAGAAATTTATTAAATACTTTAATTATGTTATGTCAGTGCTTCTTCTTTTGAGCATAATTACATTTTATATATAAGATATGAAACCAGGAAATAAAAATTCTTACAAATCATTATCTGACCTAGAGGTTAACGGTAAAAATTATAAATATTATTCATTAAAAAAAGCTGAGTTAAATGGGCTGCAAGGTATTTCAAAATTACCGAAGTCTTTGAAAGTATTATTGGAAAATCTACTTAGATACGAGGATGATGTATCGGTTAATAAAAGCCAAATTGAAGCCATAAAAAACTGGCTTGATACAAAAAAATCAAAAACTGAAATCGCTTATAGACCAGCCAGAGTTTTGCTTCAAGATTATACAGGAATACCAGCAGTAGCTGATTTGGCTGCTATGCGAGAGGCTGTAAAAGAGAAAAATAAAGATCCAAATACAATTAATCCTTTGTCTGCAGTTGATTTAGTCATTGATCATTCTGTTCAAGTTGACCAATCTGCTAAAAAAGACTCATTTGAAAAGAATGTAGATATTGAATTTAAAAGAAATGGTGAAAGATATTCTTTTTTAAAATGGGGCCAAAGTGCCTTTAATAATTTTAGGATTGTTCCTCCAGGAACTGGTATTTGTCATCAGGTAAATTTAGAATATTTATCAAAAGTAGTTTGGTCAGAAGAATATAAAGGAGAAAAATATCTATTCCCAGATACACTTGTTGGAACAGACAGCCACACAACAATGGTTAATGGTTTGTCAGTTCTAGGATGGGGTGTTGGTGGAATTGAAGCTGAAGCAGGGATGCTTGGACAACCTATTTCAATGTTAATCCCTGAGGTAATTGGATTTGAAGTTACAAAAAAACTTCCAGAGGGCACAACGGCTACTGACTTAGTTTTAACAGTTGTTAAAATGCTTAGAGACAAAGGTGTAGTTGGAAAATTTGTTGAATTTTATGGTGAGGGATTAAAAAATTTAACTTTAGCTGATAGAGCGACAATTGCTAACATGGCTCCTGAATATGGAGCAACATGTGGTTTCTTTCCAATAGATCAAGAAACTTTAAAGTATTTAGAATTCTCTGGACGAGATAAAGAAATAGTAGCAATTGTCGAAAAGTACGCAAAAGATCAAGGATTATGGTCAAGTGATGAAATCGAGTTCACTGATAAAATTTCATTAGATATGTCCACTGTTGTTCCTACTATTTCAGGTCCTAAAAGACCACAAGACAAAGTTCTTTTAACTAACGCATCAAGTAATTTTAAAAAAGTATTTAGAGAAGCAACAGATAAAAAAGATTACAAAATTTCCAAGGTAAAAGATACAGATTATGAAATTAAGGATGGTTCAATATTAATTGCAGCAATCACATCATGCACTAACACTTCGAATCCAAATGTTCTAATTGGTGCTGGCCTTTTGGCAAAAAAAGCTGTTGAGTTAGGATTAAATGTTAAACCTTGGGTCAAAACATCTTTAGCTCCTGGATCTCAAGTAGTAACAGATTATTTAGAGAAAGCAGGTCTAAATACTTATTTAGATCAATTAGGATTTAATTTAGTTGGTTACGGTTGTACAACCTGTATCGGTAATTCAGGTCCTTTAGCAGAAAACATAGTTGAGGCTATTCAAAAAGATGATTTATACGCGGTATCTGTTTTATCAGGTAACAGAAATTTCGAAGGAAGAATTTCACCTCATATCAAAGCAAATTATTTAGCCTCACCACCACTTGTTGTAGCATACGCGCTTGCAGGTCACATGGAATTTGATTTATTCAAAGACTCTTTTGGAAAAGATAAAAACGGGAAAGATATATTTTTAAAAGATATATGGCCTTCAAATAAAGAAATAGATCATACTTTGAAGAACTCTTTAAATGCAGATATGTTTGTCAAAAGATATTCAAATGTATCTGAGGGACCAAAACAATGGCAAGAAATAAAAACAAAAAAGAGTAGTATTTATAATTGGGATGAAAATTCTACTTATGTAAAAAAACCTCCATTTTTTGAAAATCTTGATGACAAGCCTGAGGGTTTTAAAGAAATTAAAAATGCAAGACCATTATTGATATTGGGGGATATGATTACAACTGATCATATTTCTCCAGCTGGCAATATACAAAAAGATAGTCCAACAGGTAAATATTTTATGAATTATCAAATTCTTCCCAAGGACTATAATTCATATGGTTCTAGACGTGGAAATCACGAGGTAATGATGAGAGGCACATTCGCAAATATAAGAATTAGAAATGAAATAGCGCCTGGAACAGAAGGTGGTTACACCAAATTGTACCCTGATGAAAAAGTGATGCCAATCTATGATGCTGTTGTAGAGTATAAAAAAAGGGGGACCGACTTAGTAGTGATTGGTGGTAAAGAATATGGAACGGGATCTTCAAGAGATTGGGCCGCAAAAGGTACAAAACTTTTAGGTATCAAAGCTGTAATAGCTGAAAGTTTTGAGAGAATTCATAGATCTAATTTAATAGGTATGGGAGTATTGCCGCTCCAGTTCATTAATAATATAAATAGAAAAAATTTAAATTTAAAAGGTTCTGAATTAATCAGTGTTATTGATTTAGAAAAAGGATTAAACCCATCGGACAGAGTAAAGCTAGAAATTAAATATTTATCAGGTGAAATTAAAAAGATAGAGGTATTGTGTAGAATAGACACTAAAAATGAACTTGAGTATTACAAAAATGGAGGGATTTTACAGTACGTCCTTCGAAACATGATTTAATATGGATGAAGATATTTCAGTAATTAATTCTAATACCAGAAAAGAAAAAATAAAAAGTTTTTTTGTAAATAATAAAAAAAAGTTACTAGGTTTTTTAACTATTATTATATTATTAATTATATCTTTCTTTGGATATGAAGAATTCAGAGATTACCAGCGAGAAAAAGTTTCTAATTTATTTTATTCAACAGTAACAGATTACGAGAAAAATAATAAAGAAAAAACCGCTATAAAACTAACACAAATAATTAAATTGAAAGATCCAACTTATTCTCCACTTTCTCTTTATTTCATTTTAGATAACGATTTAATTTCAAGCAGAGATCAAATAAATAATTTATTTGATTTTTTAATCAAAAATACGTCTTTAGAAAAAGAAATTAAAAATTTGATAATCTATAAAAAAGGTTTGTTTAATGCTGATCAAATTTCAGAAAATGAATTGCTAGAAATTTTAAATCCGATTATTAAGTCTGAGAGTATATGGAGTTCTCATGCTCTGTATTTGTTAGCAGAGTTTTTTTATTCGAAAGATCAAAAATTGAAATCTAAGGATTTTTTTAATCAGATTATAAATTTAAAAAAATCAAACCCAAGCATAGTTACAGAAGCACGAAAAAGATTAAACAGAGATTTAAGTGATTAGAATTCTTATTTTTTTTTTAGTATCTTTAATCTTAGCGAATTGTTCCTTAAATGAAAATTCAAAGATCTGGAATAATAAAGAAAAGAATAAAGTTGATAAGAATATTAAAATTATATTAGATGAAAAAGAAATTTCCTATAAGGAATTAAATCCTAATATTAGTTTAGATTTATCACAGGTAAATACTCAAAATAAAATTATAGATAATAGAAATAATTTTGGAATACAAAATTATTCTGGTAAATTAAAAAAAATCAAAAACTTCACATTTTCCAAGCTCAACAATGAAAATGACACAGATTTAACTCCTTTATTTTTAAAAGATGGGATAGTTTTTTTTGATAATAAAGGGTCAATTATCAGATTTGATAGCGATAAAAAAATTATTTGGAAAAAAAACTATTATTCCAAATTTGAAAAAAAAAATAATCCAAAACTTTCTTTTGCCTTGATTAAAAAAAAACTTATAGTTGTTGATAATTTATCAAACATATTTCTAATTAACTTAAAAAATGGAAATTTAATCTGGAAAAAAAAGAATGATTATCCTTTTAATTCTGAAATTAAAACAGTTGATGATAGATTTTTTGCAATTGATCTTAAGAATGTTCTAAGGTGTTTTTTTATAGAAGATGGTTCTGAATGTTGGAATTATGAGACTGAAAAAGCATTGACAATAACAAACGCAAAAAATTCTTTATTTGTGTCTGAAAATAGTGTTTATTTTATAAATAATTTAGGTGACTTAACAGCAGTAGATACATCCTCGGGAAATTTATTGTGGCAACTTCCAACTCAAAGCAGCGATATTATTAATATTACTTATAATTTTAAAAATTCGAAGCTGGTTTCAGAGGGAAAAAGTATTTTTTTTTCAAATAATAAAAATGAATTTTATTCAGTAGATTTAAAAAATGGCTCACTAAATTGGATTAATGGTGTCAGCTCAAGTTTGACCCCCATTCTTATCAAAAACTTAATTATTACATTTTCAGATAACGGTTATTTATTTGTGATAGACAAAGAAAAAGGAAACATAATTAAGATTAAAGACATCTATAAAATTTACAAAGAAAAAGATAGGAAAAAAATTAAACCAATAGGATTTTCAATAAGTCAGGATAAGATATATTTATCTAATAGTGATGGTAAATTAATTATTTTAGATCTTAAAACTGGTAATATACAAAAAGTCGAAAAAATTACTGGAAAAATAATGTCTAAACCGTTTTTATATAATAATCATTTATTTATGATTAAGAATGGTGCCATTATACAATACGAATAAAATGTTCTTAAAATTTTTAGAAAAAATAGGTAGAAAAAAAATTGTCCTAGATAGGGGGCCTTCTCATCCAGAATTCCATAAAGCAAAACCTTGGATGAATAGATATTATGTTTTAATGAGGCATAGACCAAAATGGTTCCCATTCAATATTTTAATTCATGAGATGTTAGCAGATGACCATGGAGAAGGAGTTCATAATCATACTTTTCCTTATATTACAATAATATTACGAGATGGTTACTGGGAGACTTTAAGTACAGGAAAATTTTGGAGACCACCTGGATATATTGGATTCAGATCAGCAAATAATCTTCACAGAGTTGATATAAAACCAGGTACAAGACCTTTAACAATATTCATATCTGGACCTTTTGGACTTAGAAAGGGTCCAAGATCAGAATATGGCATTGATTTTAAGACCAAAAAAGATTGATGCCAAAAAATCTTGAAGAAAAATTTAAACTTTATTGTGAATCCGAAAATCTAGAAGTGAATCAAAGTCAAATTCAAGTAATTAAAAAATTACAAGATTATTTCAATAAAAATTTTTCATTTACTTTATTTCAATTTTTTAAAAAGAATGATGCTAAAAAGGCATTTTATCTGCATGGTGGTGTTGGTGTTGGCAAAACGATGATCTTAAATTTTTTTTTTGATTTAGTTAACCAAGACAAGAAAAGACTTCATTTTAATGAATTTATGTTAGAGTTTCATGATTTTGTTCACGCTAGAAAAGATAAAAATCAAGAGAATGTAGTAAGTACTTTTGTCAAAGATTTAAAATCAAAAGTATCACTTATTTATTTTGATGAATTTCAAGTTACTAATATCGTAGATGCTATGATTTTAGGAAAGCTCTTTGAGGAAATCTTTAAAGAGAACATTAAGATCATACTAACTTCAAATATTGAATTATCTGAGTTGTATAAAGATGGATTGCAGAGAGACCAATTTTTACCATTCATAGACATAATGAAAAAAAACTCTATCAATCACGAACTAACTATTGAAGATGATTATCGAAAATCAAAAGAAAATCAAAAACAAAGATATTTTTTTCCCTTAAATCAAGAAACTAATTTTAAGATAAACAAATTTTTTAGAATTATTACAAAAGAAAAAAAAAATTCTCGTAAGGTTTTGAATATAAAGGGTAGAGACTTTATAATAAAAAATTTTTACGAAAATATTTGCAGATTTAATTTTGATGAGCTTTGTGATCAAAATTTAGGAGCGGAGGATTATCTAGAGATAGTTAAGAATTCAAAATTTATTTTTATTGATGGAATACCACAATTTAATGATATCAATTCTAATCAACAGCAAAGGTTTATAACTTTAATAGATATTATATATGATAAAAATTTACCTATAGCAGTAACTGCAAGTCAAGATGCAAGCAAGTTTACCTCTTCGAGATCATTAAAGGAGCCATTTAAACGTACAATTAGTAGACTATATCAATTAACCTCCATGAAATATAATTTATGAGACAAAAATTTTATGATTTAAAAATATATACCAATGGTCAGAAATTATATGATTTTACTGATCAAACCATTGAATGGATTAAAAAAAATGACTTTAAAAATGGTATGATAAATTTAAGTATCCAGCATACTAGTGCATCATTAATTGTACAAGAAAATGCAGATTCAGATGTTCAAAAAGATTTGATCAATTATTTCAATAATTTAGTTCCAATGGATAATAGATTGTATATTCATACTACAGAGGGTAAAGATGATATGCCTGCACACATAAAATCATCAATAACAAATAATCAAATATCTTTAAGCATCAAAGACGGAAAGTTGTTACTTGGAACTTGGCAAGGAATCTATTTGTTTGAACATAGAATAAATCCTCAAACAAGATCTATCATTCATCATTTTTTAGGCGAGATTTAATTTTTTTTTAAGGTTTGGAAAGCCTCTAGAGCAGCTTTACGTGCCTCTTCATGGACAACTATTGGTTTTGGATAACTTTTTCCAATAATTGTATTTATTGCCTCTTGATATTTAATTTCCATTTCCCATGGTTTGTGAATAAATTTTTGTGGAACCTTACTTAATTCTGGCACCCATTTTTTTACATACTTTCCCTCTTTATCGAATTTTTCACCTTGAAGGATAGGATTGAATATTCTGAAATAGGGAGCTGCATCAGCGCCACAACCAGCAACCCATTGCCATTGAGCAACATTATTAGCTTTATTAAAATCTAATAAACAATTTCTAAAATGTTTTTCTCCCTCAGTCCAATTTATTCTTAGATGTTTTACTAGAAACGAACCGACAACCATTCTTATCCGGTTATGCATCCAACCAGTTTCATAAAGTTCTCTCATCCCAGCATCAACAATTGGATAACCCGTCATACCTGATTTCCATGCTTTTAAAAATTTTTCATTTTTGACCCAAGGAAACTTATCAAATTCTTTTCTGTAATTTCCTTTCAAAAATTCTGGAAAATAATTGATTAAACTATGTGAAAATTCACGCCAACCTAGCTCATTAATATATTTTCTGTAACCAATTCCTTTCGATTTAATCTCACTGCATTTTTTCCAAATAGTATTTACGTGAATTTGCCCATGTTTGATATAAGGAGACAATTTCGATGTACCCTCGACAGAAGGATAATCTCTTGCAGTTCCGTAATCTTTAATTTTGCCATCAATTAGATTTTTTAGAATTTTTTTAGACTCTTCCTCAGAAACCTTCCAATATTTTTCAAACTTTTTATACCAATTTTTTCTTGGAAGAATATCTTTTGGCTCTATACAACCTTTAAAGAATGATAATGACTTTGTTTTTTTTTTGATACTATAATTTTTACTCGGCGGTGATCCTAAAAATTTTTGTTCAGCATTTCTCCAAAATGGAGTGAATACTTTAAAAGGTGTTCCATCATTTTTAGTTACTTCTTGAAACTCATTTAAAATATTTCCTTTAAAATATTTGTAATTAATCTGATTTTTAACAAAAATATCTCTAATTTTTTTTCCTTTTGCAATTACGTCTGGTTCGTAAATTTTATTCCAATATATCGAAATATTATCTTTTTTTTTAATCTTTGAAAATATATCCAGCTCGTCACCTGCTAATATTTGAAGATTGATCTTAAACTTCGATAATTCAGACTTAAAGATTTCTAATGATTTTGAAAGCCACCATTTTTGTGCCTCTCTCTTGGCATCAAAGTCGCTTTTATTGTAAATGTATAGGGCAAGCACGCTATCATGATTTTGGGTTGCGTAAGAAAGGGCAGGGTTATTTTCAATTCTAAAATCCTCTCTTATCCAAGTGATCGCGTTTTTTGTCATAAAAATTATTTTCTACCTTTAGATAGCAGTTGTTTGTAGAGTTTAACATCTGCATTACCTTCGCATCCAATAACTAAAACATTAGAATTTTCATCAAGGTTAATAAATTTTCTTGCCTTTTTGTTATTGCATATTCCAACCAAAGCAATAATTCCTGGAGTAGCGCATTCACCACCTACAATTGAAGTTTTGCTGAATTTTTTATCTTTTAAACCAGCTACTGTTTTAGCTACATTTTTATCTGAAATTGATACACAACAATTACTAGCTTTTTTTAATATTTGCCAAGGCACAAGAGACATTTCATTGCAAGACATACCACCCATAATGCTCTCTTTTTTGATTCTTATTTTTTTTAACTTATTATTTTTAATACTTTGAAGAACACAATCGGCTCTATCTGGTTCAACGATAATTATTTTTGGAATTTTTTTAAAATATTTTGCTACTCCAGCAACCAAACCTGCAGCCAAACCACCAACACCCGCTTGAAGAAAAATATGAGTAATATACTGATTAGTTTGATTAGAAATTTCTTTAATTAAGATAGAGTATCCTGCCATTGTTAATTGAGGAATATACTTATAATTTTTTGTAGATACATCTTGAACAATTTTCCAGTTATTTTGTTTTGAGAGTAATTGGCATTCTTTTAAGGATGCTTCGTAATTTCCCCTTACTCTTATTACTTCAGCGCCAAATTTTTTAATTTCTTTTACTCTTGTTTCACTCACGTATTGACTAACAAAAATTTTACACTGCAATTTTAGTCTTTTTGCCCCCCAAGCTACTGATCTCCCATGATTGCCAGCTGTTGCTGATGAAACAATTATTTTGTTAGTTTTTTTTGAAATTTTTTCTACTGCATAGGCACCACCAAGTGCTTTAAAGGATTTTAAGTGAAATCGTTTCGATTCGTCTTTGTAAAATATATTCTTAAGCTGAAGTTTTTTATTTAATTTATTTAATTTCAATAAAGGAGTTGGATTATATCCTTTCCATTTAGATATACTTTTGTGAGAATTGACCAATAAATTTGATGGTAAATATTTTAGGACATAGTTTCTACTAAATTGAAAGTTTTTATTTAATAAAAATTTGGAGTATTTCCATTTGAAATTTTTCATTTTAAATTTTTTTTATATTCAAACTATAAATAAACCTATATTAATATTTGTACAAAGAAAAACTATATGAAAAAAATATTAATTATTGGTGGTGGTGCAATGGGTTCTGCTTTTTCAGTTCCGTGTTTGGAAAATAATAATAAAGTTACTATTACAGAACCATATAATAAAATTTTTATTAAAAACTTATCATCAAAGCAAAAATTTCACCCCTCACTAAAACTTAATCTTCCAAAAAAGTTACAGTATAGAAAATATTCAAAAGATATTTTAAAGGAAAAATTTGATTTAATTGTTATTGCCTTAAGTCTTGCGGGAATTGATTTTATTGGAAAGGAGTTGAAAGACTTAAAAATAAAAACACCATTACTAGTTCTTACTAAAGGACTAAAATATGACAAAAAAAGAAAAAAACTCTTAACTATTTCAGGGTTACTCAAAAATAATTATAATGTTGCAAATGTATCAGTTTTAAAAGGACCTTGTCTGGCTAAAGAATTAGCAAGAAAAAATAAGACAAGCGTAGTAATAGCAAATAAGAATATCAAAATAGCTAAATGGATTGGAAAACAAATATCTACCAAATACTATCTAACAGAATTTTCTAAAGATGTTGTCGGAGTAGAAATTTGCTCAGCAATTAAGAATATATATGCAATGGTTATAGGTTCAGGTCAAAATTTAAATTCTTCATCAGACTTATTCCAAAAAAGTGTAAATGAGATGAAATTTTTAATAAAATATTTCAAAGGCGATCAAACAACTATATTAGGTCTAGCTGGTATTGGTGATCTTTATGTGAGTGCTGTTGGAGGAAGAAATAGCAAAATGGGAGAGTATTTGGGTAAAGGTTTTACATTTGCAGCAGCCAAAAAAAAGTTTATGCCAAAAGATACAGTGGAAGGTGAGCAATTAGCTAGAGAGATTGCTCCTTATATCCTAAAAAAAATTAATAAAAAAAATATACCACTTATGGCTCATTTGCTAAAGACGATACTATACAATAAAAAAATTTAACCGATCAAAAAGTTATTTTCTACAAGCAATCCGATGATAATTCCTACTATCAACGCGAAAATTAATTTTTTTTTATCCACTTTCTAGGTCTTTTTACCAAGAGAAGACTTTAAATTTGTAGACGATGGGATTTTTGTCTTCCATTTCTGTTTTATATTTTCCCATAATTTTGCCATTCCCAAAGGTTCATAGATCATGAAAATAATCATCAACCCACCAAATATTACCTGTTCAATTGAGGATATAATTGTAGCATCAATGGCACCATGAAAAACATTATTACCAATGGCATTAAGAAGAACTGGAAAAAGTAGAATAAACGCTGCACCAATAAAAGCACCATTAATTGTACCAAGTCCACCTAAAATACACATGAATAATATCTTAAAAGATAATTTAATATCAAAAGCAACTGGTTCTAAAGATTTTAAATAACAAAATGCAAAAAGTGCACCTGCAACTCCACAATAAAATGCACTGATTGCAAAGGCCTGTACTTTTGTTCTTAATAACGAAACTCCCATTGATTCCGCAGCGATATCCATATCTCTAACTGCCATCCAATTCCTACCCGTGCTACCTCTAGCCATATTCATCGCGAGTAAAGTTAAAACTGTTGTAACGGCAAGACATACAAAATACATAGCTAATGGTGTTGTAAATGGTTTTCCTAAGATAACTATGTCTTGAGCAGTTATAATTCCTGATGAGTCGTAGTTTTTAAACCAACCAAATTTATCTATCATCCATATAATAAAAAACTGTGAGGCCAATGTTGCTACCATCAGATAAATTCCTCTTACTTTTAGACTTGGTAAACCAAATAAAATTCCAAAAGCGGCAGCAATCAAACCTGACACTATTAATGAACCGACGAAACCTAAATCAGGCACTCGTAAAATAAGGTTAAACATCGCAAAAGCACCTGCAGCCATAAAGCCAGCGGCACCTAAAGCTAATTGTCCTGTGTAACCCATAACTATTTGCTGTCCGATTGTAGCTAGAGCTAAGCAAAGCCAAGGTATTAATATAGAAGTGTACCAATATTCTGTTGTAATAAATGATGGTATTACTAATACACTCAGAACCATACAAACAGCTAAGTTAATTAGGTCTTTTTTTGTATAAGTCATAAATACTGGTTTCATCATAAATTAAACTCTCCTAATAATTTTTTCTCCAAATAAACCTTCCGGTCTATATAATAAAAAGAATATTGCTAAGACGTAAGGAGCCCAACCTTCAATTGCGCCTCCAAAAAACGGTCCAATGTATACCTCTAAAACTTTCTCTACTGCACCAATGATCAAGCCACCAATAATTGCACCTGGAATAGATGAGAAACCACCTATAATTAAAACTGGTAAAGCTTTTAGAGCTAGATCAACAAGGGCAAATTGAACACCAGCTCTTGCACCCCACATACATCCTGCAACTAATGCCACAACTCCAGCAGCAGACCAAACTAATAACATAATATGTTTTAAAGGAATTCCTATTGAACTTGCGGCGCCCGCATCATCTGCAACAGCTCTCAAACCCAGACCAATTTTTGTATATTTAAATAGAAGGAATAAACCAATAATCATTATAGCTGCAACAAGTCCTGCAGTAATATCAAGAGCACTAATAAATAATTTTAAGTTATCAGCAATCCACGGCACTGGAAAATCTCCTATACCTAAATCTAATCTTCTTACTTCTACTCCCCATGCTGCTTGAGCCAAGCCTTCCAAAACATATCCTAAACCGATTGTAGCCATTAATACGGTATCTTCGCTAGCGTTCATTAAAGGTCTTAAAACAAATCTTTCAGTGCACAAGCCTACCACTACCATCAAAAGGGCAGCCAAAATAAATGCAAGCACGAAAGGTATATTGAAGTCTTGCATAAATCCAACAAAAGCAAGAACTGAGAAGAAAACCATAGCTCCTTGAGAAAAGTTAAACGTCGCTGAAGCTTTAAAAATAAGAACAAATCCTAAAGCTACCAATGAGTACATAGTTCCAGCAAGCAAACCACCAACTAAAACTTCCATAAAAAATAATAATTCTTCAACCATATTTTTATCCTAGTGTTCTACTCCTAAGTAAGCATCTATTACTTTTTGATTTGATCTTACTTCATCAGGCGTACCATCGCCAATAACTTTACCATAATCAAGCACTACAACTCTGTCAGATATATCCATGACTACTCCCATGTCATGCTCAATAAGAACCATAGTTGTGCCAAGTTCATCATTTACTTTTAAAATAAATCTACACATGTCCCTTTTTTCTTCAACATTCATTCCAGCCATAGGCTCATCTAGTAAAATTACAGACGAGTCAGTTGCAAGAGCACGACCTAATTCTACTTTCTTTTGTAATCCGTAAGGAAGTTTTCCAACTGGCGTATCTTTAATATCTTCTATTTCTAAAAAACTGATTATTTCTTCAGATCTTTCTCTATTAATCTTTTCTTCTTTTTTAACTTTAGGTAGTTGAAAAGCGACTTCAAGAAAATTGGTTTTCGTGTGAAGCTTTCGGCCTACTAAAATATTATCCAGAACTGACATTCTTTTAAATAGAGCTAAGTTTTGAAATGTTCTAGAAAGGCCCATTTGTGCCATGAGATTGGGAGTAATATTTGGAATTTCTTTTCCTTTAAAAGAAACTGTTCCTTGTTGAGGCTTATAAATTCCATTTATACAATTCAGCATTGAGCTTTTTCCAGCTCCATTAGGTCCAATTATAGCCCTTACCTCGTGCTTAAGTACATCGAATGAGGTATCAGTTATTGCTTTAACACCACCAAAAGAAAGGGAAATATTTTTTACCTCTAATATTGGTTTACCTATTTTAAATTTTCTCTCAATTGTCATCTTTAATTAATTTTTTTCTTTGTTAAACTTTCTTCTTTAAGTACATCTCTAAAATTTTTTCTACCTTTCTTTGAAATACCTAAATATAATTCTTTCACCTGATCATTACTCAGTAAACTTTGGGCTGTGCCATCTAGCATAACTCTGCCTGTTTCAATAATATAGCCATAATCTGAATTTTTCAGTGCAACATTGGTATTCTGCTCAGCTAGTAAAATACTCACACCTTCTTTCTGATTTAGCTCTTTAACGATGTTAAAAATCTCTGCTACTAATTGGGGTGCCAAACCCATTGTAGGTTCGTCTAAAAGTAGCATTTTAGGTTTTGCCATCATAGCTCTTGCAACTGCTATCATTTGTTGCTCTCCACCTGATGTAAATGCAGCTTGGCTTTTTCTTCTTTCCTTTAATCTTATGAAATAAGTATATATTTTTTCTAATTCTTGATTGATATCACCTTTTGATAATTTTCTTGAGTATGCCCCAGCAATAATATTTTCCTCTACAGTCAGATGGCCAAAACATCTTCTGCCCTCTAATACTTGAACCATGCCAAGCCCAACCATTTGTGAAGGATTTTGTTTCTCAATTGAGGTGCCATCATATTCTATTGTACCTTTCGTTACTTTACCTCTTTCTGAGGCTAGCATAGTTGAAACCGCTTTTAATGTTGTACTCTTACCCGCACCATTTGCTCCAAGTAGTGCTACCACTTTTCCCTTTGGCACTTTTAATGAAACATCATGTAAAGCTAAAATAACATTATCATATGTTACTTCGATATTTTTAATATCAAGTATGTTGGTTGAAGTGCTCATTAAATTTTTTTCAATTATATTTATATTAAATTTTATTTAAAGGGGGAGTTAGAATAACTTAATTATCTAAACTCCCCCTTTAGTAGATATTAATTTATTTCTAAATTAATTATCCACATTTTTTCGGTGTAATGTTGTTTTCTTTAGCAAATTTCGCTGCAGATGCCTCTACAAGACCTCTAATGAATGCAGGATCACCTGGAGCTTCCCAACCAGTTACCTGATTGAATTTAGTTCCATCCCACTGCATTACAGCAAATTTACCGGCACCTTCATGGTTTGCGCATGAAATAGCAAATGGAGCTAACATTCCTCCAACTCCAAGTTCAGTAAGTCTAGCTTCAGTCATGTTTAAATTTTCATAACCATCTCTAAACTCAGCACCAGTTACTGCTTTGCCAACTTTGTTATGCATTTTTTGAGCAATTCTTAACGCCTCAATCCACATAACGGCAGCACCTAGTCCTCTATTCCAGTAAACGGAACCAATCCTATTTGGATCAGCTAAGTTACCTTTTCCGGCACCATATACTTTATCTTTAATGTCTTTAACTAATGGATATTCTCCTGGTAAAGCATTTGCAACAGCATAAGTTCCCTTAGCTGCATCACCTGCTGGATACATATCCTCTTCGGCAGCACCGAATGTTACATACATCATTCTATCTCTTGGGAAATTAATTCTAGCAGCGTTAGTCATTGCTGTTGAATTCATTCCAGAACCCGCTCCCCAGAAAGTAACCCAATCAGGTTTTTCTTTTCTGATTTGCAGCCATTGAGATTGTTGCTCTAATCCTGGAGGTGGAATTGAGATTTCAATTAATTTCATTCCCCAATCAGAAGTTATTTTTCTCATTGCTGGAAGTGGTTCTCTTCCGTAAGCAGAGTCGATGTGTAAGTGAACGATTTTTTTACCTTTCATCTTATCTATACCGCCCTCTACTTGAGCCATAAACTTCAGTTTAACTGCTATTTGTGACCAGTAGTGACTTGCAGCATTAAATACCCAAGGCCATACTCTTCCATCAGCACCGTCAGTTCTTCCATAACCATATTGAGCTAAAACAACATTGTCTTTAGCCATACGGTTAATCACAGCGTATGCTCCTGGTGTTCCTAAAGTATCAAACACTACTATTCTTTGACCATCTTTTTCTAAAAGTCTTTGGTAACATTCTACCGTTTTAACAGCGTTATATTCCGTCTCACACTCTTGCCATGTAAGCATTACTCCGTTTACTCCACCCGTCATGTTTACATAATTCATGTAATCAATTTGAGCCCCGTAGTAACCTGTACCCATTGCTGAGTAAGGTCCAACACGACTACTTGCTACTGGAAAATATTGCGTCTCAGCAGCAGATACACTTTGAGGTAAAGTAAGTGAAGAAAATAAAGCGATAACTACTGTTAGAGTAGAAGTTAGCCTTTTAATTATTTTTGCTAACATTATTCCTCCCTTATGTTTAGTTATGTTAAACATTCTAATAAGATATAATCTAATCACATAGCTTGGCTTTCTGCAATTAATAATCATTATTAAGAAGTAAAATAAAATCGTCACACAAAAAAACAATTACAACTATAGATTGTTAATAAAATTTTAAATAGGAATTGTTTTCTAAGAAATTTATAAAAGTCTAATAAATATGTTTTATTAAATGAAAAAAATTTTAATAGTTGAGGGCAATACAGCTGAGGAAAACGGGAATTTTACAGAGGCTGGTATTAAAACTCATACTGAAAGTTTAAGGGAAAGTTTAAAATATATATCTAAAGATTTAGTAATAGATGTTGTTAACCCATCATCAGATCAAAATATTGATAGTTTCAACGATAAGTTGCACACCTTTGATGGTTTAATCTGGGGAGGAAGCAGTTTGAATATTTATAACGATACTCCAGAAATAAAAAAACAAATTGAATTTATGAAAAATTGTCAAAATAAAGTTAAAAATATTTTAGGAATTTGTTGGGGCATGCAAGTGGCTGTAACTGCTGCAGGAGGTCAGGTAAAAAAAGCCAATACATCTCATGTAGGTATTGCAAAAGAAATTGAAATAAATGAATATGGTTTAAAGCATCCGTTATACAAAGATAAAGAAAAAAAATTTAATTCTCCTGCTTTTAATTATGACGAAGTTGTGAAAATACCTGAAAACGGTATTTGTCTTGCATCTAATAAAATTAATAAAATCCAAAGTTTATATTTTCAAATAAATAAAACTAGAGTTTGGGGCTTGCAATATCATCCTGAAATAACTTATGAAAAAATGATAAGTTTGATAAATTTTAGAAGAAAAAAATTAATTGAATATAGAAAAGTATTCAAAAATGAAAATGATCTTGAAAATCACATATCTTTTATTGAAAAAGAAATTCAGGTCACAGTTAAAGAAAAAAAAATGTTAGAACTTAAAAATTGGCTTAAAGAACTAAATTAAAATAAACCCTCAATTTGGCCTTTTTGATTTAATTTAATAGTATCAGCGGCTGGCTTTCTTGGTAATCCTGGCATCGTCATTATTGACCCACAAATGACTACCACAAATTCTGCTCCTGAAGATAATCTTACTTCTCTTATTGGTATTTCATGATTTGACGGGGCACCTTTGAGTTTGGGGTCTGTTGAAAAACTAAATTGAGTTTTTGCAATACAAACTGGTAAATTTCCATGTCCATTATCCTCGAAAACTTTTAATTGTTCTTTAACTTTGTCATCAGCTGTTATTTTATCAGCTTTATAGATTTGTTTAGCAATTAACTCTATCTTATCCCAGAGTTTAAGATTGTTATTATATAAAAAATTAAATTCATTTTTGTTATTTTTGCAGACTTTAACAACTTTTTTGGCAAGATCTTTGGTCCCATTTCCACCCTTAGCCCAATGCTTACATTCACTGACTTCAACTTTCTTTTTTTTACAAAAATTTAAAACAGTTTTAACTTCTTTTTCTGTGTCTAGCGCAAAATGATTTACGGCTACTATCGGTTCTAAACCAAATTTTTTTATGTTTGTAATATGTCTTTCCAAGTTAACCAATCCTTTTTCTAACGCCGATATATCCTCTTTTTTTAAGTCCTCTTTTTCAACTCCTCCATGCATTTTTAATGCTCTTATTGTTGCAACAATTACTACACAGCTGGGGGTTAATCCTGCTTTCCTGCATTTAATATTTAAAAACTTTTCTGCACCAAGATCTGCACCAAATCCTGCTTCAGTAACTACATAATCAGATAGTTTTAAAGCAGTTTTTGTTGCAATAACTGAATTGCACCCATGAGCAATGTTCGCAAATGGACCGCCATGAATAATTGCTGGATTATTTTCTAAAGTTTGAGTTACATTTGGTCTTATTGCTTCCTTAAGCAAAACAGTCATTGGACCATGAGCATTTATATCTCTTGCATAAAGTGGGCTTCCTTTTTTATCATATGCAAAAGTAATATTACCAATTCTTTTTTCTAAATCTTTTAAATCATTAGAAAGACAAAAAATAGCCATCACTTCTGATGCAACTGTTATGTCGAAACCATCAACTCTTTTGAAATCTTTAGCAACCCCACTAGTATTAATATCAATAAATCTAAGAGCGCGGTCATTCATATCCATTACACGTTTCCAAACTATTTTGTTTTCATCTATATTTAGTTTGTTACCCCAATAAATATGGTTATCTATCATTGCTGAAAGTAAATTGTGTGCTGAAGTGATAGCATGGAAATCACCCGTAAAATGTAAATTTATTTGCTCCATAGGAACAACTTGGGCGTAACCACCCCCAGCAGCACCACCTTTCATTCCAAATGATGGACCTAAACTAGGTTCCCTAAGACAAACGATACATTTTTTACCAATTTTGTTTAAGCCATCACTTAAACCAACTGAAGTTGTTGTTTTTCCCTCACCTGCTGGTGTTGGCGTTATTGCAGTGACTAAAATTAGTTTACCATCCTTTTTTTTCTTCAGTTTATCTAAAAATTCAAAATTAATTTTTGCGATATGTCTACCCATTGGACTGAAAGCACTGCTCTTATCTGGAACTTTAATTTTTGCTAAAATTTTACCTATCGGTTTCATTTTAGCTTTTCTTGCTATTTCTATATCTGATTTTACTTTAGCCATTTATTCAAAATATAATATTTGTTTAATACGTGTTTTTAGTTCATCTAAAATTAAAATATAGTGTTTTCAGTCTCTTGTAGCAATATAAACTCCAACAGATGTTACAATAAAGCCGACAATATCCAAATTAGTTAATTTTTCATTTAAAAAAAACCAGGCCATTAAAGCTGAAGTTGATGGAATTAAAAAAAATATCGAGACAGTTTTGCTTGCTGAATTTTTTTTAATTAAAAGCATTAAGATTGTAAAAGCACCAAAAGAGACAAGCAGTAC
The DNA here is from genome assembly GCA_902620465.1 of uncultured Pelagibacteraceae bacterium. Lineage (GTDB taxonomy): Bacteria > Pseudomonadota > Alphaproteobacteria > Pelagibacterales > Pelagibacteraceae > Pelagibacter. The sequence continues at coordinate 50,347 of CACNIF010000002.1, read as the reverse complement.
TTGATGGCTCATTGCAATGATAAAAACCTTGTTAAAATTTATATATGGTTCAGCAAGGAAAATTACTATTAGAACATGAAACAAACATCCCCCAAATGCTTGGTAAAAATTACTTACTGATAAAGGTAAGTTTTTACTTATCTTTTTCTGCCAAATTGTAGATATTGTAATTGATAATAAAGCTATGATTGTTGCGATAAGACCTAATAAAGGAATACCAGAACCTATATCTAAACCCAAAACTAAAGAGGCACCTGTGAAACCAAGTAAAACTCCAATCCATTGTTGGGTAGTTATTTTCTCATCAAGGATGGGTCCACTTAAGATGTTTGTTAAAACCGGTTGAAGAGTGACTATTAAAGCTGCTATTCCTACTGGCATTCCAATTGAGATTGAATAAAAAACTCCACCTAAATAAAATCCATGAAAAAGTACACCACTTAAAACAGATTCGGCTATTTTTCTCTTATTTGTAATTAATGATTGATTTAAATAAAAAGAGAATAAACAGAAACCAAGAGCTACAAAAAAAAACCTAAAAGCCAATGCTGCAAAAGGGTCGCTATTATCTACAATTGGCTTAGTGGTTATAAATGCTGAAGACCATAGCAGAATAAAAATAAGAGGATATATTCTAATCACTTTTAGCTTGATAGGTTAATTATCATTTATACAGTTTACTAATCAGTAATATTTAATTGAATATATTCATTTTGTTTAGTCTCTTTGCACCATAACTCATAACTTTCACACATTCTCCAAATATGTTCAAATGCTCTTTGGGATATCTCAAGTGGTAAATTATTTTTAGTATCATAAAGATCTGGAAACTGGATAAGTTGTTTTACCATCACATCTTTTTGAATTTTTAACAGTCTTATTGTTTCCTCAGGAATTTTTTTATTTGTTTTTAAATCGATAAAATTATTTTTTTTTAATTCTTTTAGCCAATCATCATGAAATTTTCCGCTACTAATATTTTTATAAGTCCCGTTACCAATAAAAGCATTAATAGCCTCTTTATTTGAAAAATTTGAGTTCTTTTTTTTAATTTCTGAAATTTCTAAATAGATTACCTCTGCAACATATAAAACATACGGCTTGTCTTTAAATTGCATTGATTATTTTCGATATTTTTTCATTGCAGCATTTGCTAAAATTAAATTTGGATCTAAAAAAATTTTTGATTTTTTGATTTTATCAAATGATTTAAAGGCAAATATTGCTATGGGTAATTCTGTACAACCAAGAATAATTTTTTTACACTTCTTTTTAATCAAGAAGTTTATAGCTGGTTTAATTTTCTTAGCTGCTGCCTTTACGTTTCCCATTTTAACGAGTTTAATTGCTTGGTTTACAGAAATTTTTTGAATTAATTTATTTGGGTGTATCAATTTATAATTTGTATCGAAAAATTTATTGTATACACCTGTCATTATAGTTCCTTCTGTAGCTAGTAAGCCTATAGGTGAGTTTTTTTTACACGTCCTTTTTGTATGAATATAGACTTCTTTTGGCATATTTATTATTGGTAATTTTATTTTTTTTTTTAAATCATCATACCAATAATGTGCTGTATTACATGGAATGACAATAAACTTACATTTATCTTTTTTAAGTAATCTGCATCCTTTGAGCAAACTGTCTAAGACTAATCTATATTTTTTTTTATTTTTTGAATTTGAAAATCTATTTGTTAATCTACTTGTCTGAATTCCAATCGACTCAGGTCGACCAGGTATGTTAGATTTATTATAGAGTAAAAATAGAGGATAATCTTGATCAATTTTTCCTCTATTTAACACTGCAAGTTTATTACAGAAATCAAGACCTGCTTGTGTTCCCATTCCACCAAGAATACCAATCATAACTTATAGCTTCTTTTTGATAAAAGTTTATTGGCCATAAAAATGAAATACTTAAATTATTTGATTGATACAGCCAATAAAATTTTTGAAAATTATGCAGTTTTTAAGTTAACTGCTGAAGGACCTTTAGGACCATCTTCAACATCGAAAGTCAAAGCTTGACCCTCATCTAAACCATTCATGCCAGCATCTCTCACTGCTGAAACGTGAACAAATACATCTTTTTCTTTGTCTTCTCGTTCAATAAAACCATAACCTTTAGTCGGATTGAACCATTTTACTTTACCTTGTAGACTCATATTTTTACTTATTGTTATGTTAATTTATCACTTATAATTAAGTAATTGTGCCTTTCTTTAAAATTTTAAGTCTTTTGTCAACTAAATTGATATACTTACTAGTTTAAATATTAATCATTGCTAATTAGTTTTGTAAAATAAAGAGAATTTACGTCCTCTTTATAATGCGCAAAAGGCGCACAAGGCTGAAAGTTACAACTTTTAAATAACTTTCTTGCAGGTTCAAAAAATTCTCCAGAACCTGTTTCAATACTAATTCTAAGAATATTTAGATTTTTTGCTTCATTGATTAAATGTTTTATTATCTTAATTCCGTTTCCTTTATTTCTAAAGTTATCATGAACTCTTATTGACTTAAATTCACCATGGTCTTTACTTAAAAATTTAAGTGCACCACATCCCATTAAGTTATTATTTTCCCATAAACTCCAAAATTTTATAGATGAAACCTTTAGACCAGGGATATCCAGAACATGGGCACTTCCCTCTGGGGATGCAGCTCTTAATTCTTTAAAATGTTTTGTAAGAAGTTCATTTACTTCTGGATGATCAAAATTTCCTTCTATTGACTCTATCATTTTATCAAAGTAGTGATGTGTCCCATCTTCCTTTTAGCTTTAATTTCTTTTTTTAAATAATCAAAAAAAAATTCGTTTTCACCTAAATTATTACTTTTTCTATATTGCTCAATCTGACTTCCTATTAAATTAACCATCTTTGCATTAGATAGTTTTTTTAATGAGACTTTTTTTAGAGAACAAACTGCTCTTACATGATTTTCAAATTGGCTAACATTGTAAGCGTTGATAGTGAGATGACCAGAATTATGTACTCTAGGAGCAATTTCGTTAACAAATAAATTTTCATTTCTATCTATAAAAAATTCTACACAAAGAGTTCCTATAAACTTTAACTCTTCAGCAATATCCATAGCCCAATTTTTTGATTGTTTAAAAATATTTTCACTTATATCAGCAGGTATACTGGAGTATTTAAGTATTTGATCTTCATGAATATTTTCTATGGGTTCATAAATTTCATATTCGTTATTTCCAAATCTTGTAATAATCACTGAAATTTCTTTTTTAAGTTTTACTAATTTTTCAAGTATGTAGCCTTTGGAAAAATCTATATTTAACGCATCCACTTCTGTAATTTCTTTAATAGGGTATTGGCCTTTACCATCGTAACCCATAGTTGTTGTTTTTAAAATACCTGGAAGCAAATCTTTTAAAGAATCTAAGTCAGACTTTTTATCAACAGATGCATATTGTGTGGTTCTAAGATTAAGTTTATTTACAAAATCTTTTTCAGCTAACCTGTGTTGTATCAGTCTATTGATAGATGGTTTTGGTAATACAGGCTTTGTCTTATTGATTTCATTGAGAGTTTCAAATGGAATATTTTCAAATTCATATGTAGCGATATCTACCTTTTCAATAAATTCATTAATTTTTTCTTTTTCATCATATTTACCACAAATAAACTCATCACAAAAATTTTTTGCTGGTGCATCTAAATCATCACAATAGATTACTGTTTTTACATTCAACTTTTGTGCAGCATTTGAAAGCATACTTCCGAGTTGACCACCACCGATAATGCCTAACTTTATCTCTGACATTAATCTTACTTAGGTCTTTTTTTTACAGATCTTGTTTGTGATGCACGCCATTTTTCTAATCTCTTACTTACAATAGAATTATTATTTGCAATTATTGATGCAGCAAGTAATGCTGCGTTTATCGCTCCATCATTTCCTATAGCTAATGTTCCTACTGGGATACCCTTAGGCATTTGAGCAATTGACAAAAGACTATCTAAGCCTTTAAGTTTTTTACTTTCAATTGGAACACCCAAAACAGGAATAGAAGTTAAAGCTGCAATCATTCCAGGTAAATGTGCAGATCCTCCGGCACCAGCAATTATAACACTAATATTATTTTTTTTTGCCTTACTTGAAAATTCATACATTCTTTTAGGTGTTCTATGAGCTGAAATTATTTTAGTTTCAAATTTAACACCGAGAATTTTAAGTACTTTTGCAGCTAATTTCATTGTTTTATAGTCCGATTGACTACCCATCACCAATGCTACTTTTTGATTTTTGTTTTTTTTCATCGAAAAATTTGAGTATAATCTTATTTCAAAATTAAATAAAAATTTCAATAAAATAAATAAAATTAAAAAAAAGTGTTAATATAATTAATAATGTTTTCATAAAATGAACAATGATAAAGATTTTGATAATTTAAAAGAGTTAGACGATATTTGTGATGAGTGTAAAAAGGAAGATGAGAGTGTTACTCAAAATTTAATTTTAACAGGATTTAAAATTTGCAAATCGTGCAGAGTTTCAAAAACAATTTTTCCGATTTAAATACTATTTACTGGTAAAGCATTCATTCTACTCATTACAAAAGAAATAGATAAGAAGACAATAATTAGAAAAGATAAGAACACAATTCCAAAAGATTTTAAATTTGATTTAAAATTTAAAATTTGTCTTGTTGAGATAATTAGCGCAGCGAAAATCCAAAATTGAGTAATAAAAATTATTGGTATCATTAACTCAGGAGTAACAGCAAAGAATCTCAGTAGACCAGGAGCGTGAGCAAATCCAACAAAAGTTAACACTTTTTTAAAAGAGACTTTTGTTTGTTTATCAGGAAATATCTTCACTCCCAAAACATAAATTAAAATTGCCCAAATAAACCAAGTCAAAATTGCTGTTAGTCCTGACATCCCAATAGCTGTTTTGATGACTGTATTTGCAGCTACAGCACCCGCAACTCCATCTAAGATCATAATTAATCCAGCAAAATAAATTGAGGCTTCACCAAAATTTCTACTATCTGTATAAAGAGACTTGTCTAATTTAATAGACTTAAAGATAATATTTAAAAACTCTCCAAACATTTAATTTTTTTTATTTTTTTGCTCTTTGTATGAAACAATCAATAGAAAGACTATTAAAGCAATAATTATGATAATGCAAATTCCAATTAAAAAACCTTTAGACATTTAGATTAAAAATAATCTAGCTCTTTTAAAGACTATTAACCTGAAACCACCTCTCTTGTATTTGCATTAAAAGACTCTTTAAATGGTATATCAACTATAACTGCATCTACCGGCTGACCTGGACTATTTGAATATTTCTCCGGAAGATGAACTTTAAATTTGGTTCCAACTTTTCCCTTCGGAAAACCATTTGCATTCAGAGTCCCGTCAAAAGGAACGTAGCCCATTGCAATATTAGTCTTCTTTTCAGGATGCCACCAAGGAGAGGTAATAAATCCAACAGGATCACCACCATTAGCATTTGAGATTAACCAAAAATCAGGTGCATAATCATCTATTGGCTTTCCACCCATTTCTAAACCAACCAATTGTAGTTTGTAAGGTTTCTTTCCTGCTTTTATTTCTGACTTCATTTTTTCTAAAACTTCTTTACCCACATAGTCAGACTTTTTATTCCATTCGCCTTTACCAGATAAAGAAACTTGATAACCGAGATTACACTGAAAAGGATTATGTTGTTGATCCATATCTTGTCCCCAAGAAAGTATACCTGCTTGGATTCTTCTGTGGTGAGCTGGAGCAATAACCATCAAATTATGTTTTTCACCAGCTTTTAGAACAGCGTTCCACATATCATCCGCGTATAGTGTTGCATTTCTTAAATAAATCTCATATCCAGCTTCTCCAGAGAAACCAGATTGTGAAATTACACAACTTCTTCCTCCTATTTTTGCCTCAGCTAATCCGTAAAAAGGCATATTATCTAAATCAAACTGATCACCACAAAGATCTTTCATTAAAGCTTTAGATTTAGGACCTTGTATTTGAACTGGGCAATGATCAGTTTCTTCAATTTTACAATTAAATCTTCCATCAGCGTTTACGCCTTGTAGATACATTCCAATGTCTGAGTCTGATAGAGAAAACCAGAATTCATCTTCTGAAATTCTTAAAAGAATTGGATCATTTAAAACTCCACCGTATGCATTGCATAAAATTACATATCTTGCTCTCATTGGAGAAATTTTTGTTGCATCTCTAGTTATTACATAATCTACAAATTTTTCTGCATCTGGACCTTTAACTCTTATTTGTCTTTCGACAGCAACATTCCACATTGTAACATGGTTTACGATTGCATCATATTCAACCATCGCACCACCATCTTCAGGTTTGACATATCCTCTTGGATGGTAAATTCGATTATATACTGTTGCTCTCCAACATCCTGCTTGCATTGATAAATGCCAATAAGGTGATTTTCTAACTCTTGTTGATATAAGCATTTCAACTTTGGTAGGTCCACTTTGTCTTAAGTTATAAGGTACTTCTCGATCAGATTGATCTACTGATGTTACATGTTTTAATTTTGTATAATCAATTTCTTTAGACATAATTGTTCTCCTTCAACCACTTGTTAGTTTCCGTCAAGCCGCCGAATGTATAAATGTGGAAAAAATCAGTATGAGATTTAATTTTTCCAATCAAATCATTTGGGTCTTTAGGTCTTAATAAATCTAATGCCTTGCCAAAATTAGATTTAAGAAAATTTAAGGAATTTTTTGCTCCAACAATATTTGCAAATTTTATTAGGCTCGATATCTTTAGAGGCCCAGTAATCCCCACATGGACTGGTACACTTTGTTTTGAGATAAAATCTATAATAGGCTGAGGATCTAGCAACCATTGTGTTACTATATAATCAGCGTAAGGTTTTTTATCTATCATAGCTTTTTCTAAATTTGAGTCGGATATATCAGGACTCCCCTCTGGGTGTCCAGCAATTCCTATTGTCATCTTCTCAAAATAACCAGTCTCTAAAAGTTGAAAGGAGCTATCGAATTTTCCCATCGGCTCTCTTCCACCTCCTATTACTAGCACTTGTTTTACACCCCCATCTTTACATCTAGAAACATAATCTTTTAGCTGCTTTTCATCTTGCATTGATCGAGCAGGGAAATGAGGAACTGGGTTAAAGCCTTTTTTAACCAAATCAACTGCTTGTTGAGCTGTTTCTTTGTAGTCACCACCAGGCAACATTGTGATATAAACATCACTAACTTTTGGAACTGTGTTTAAGTCAGTTTTCGGACTTATTTCAATAGAAAATTTCATTTTTAGATAATTATATCTTTTGAAAATACTGTCAAAGAAATTTATCCTATAATATAATTATCTGATGACACAAAAAGACGTAGGAAACAAAGTACCAATTTATAAACTGAAAACCACAAAAGAGGTAATGGATTACTACGATGAGTGGGGTGAAAATGACAAATATAATAAAGATATGGTTGATTGGAATTATACTGGACCAAAAGAAACTGTTAATACTTTCCTAAAATATGAGAAAAATAAACATGCTTTGATCTTTGACGCTGGCTGTGGAACTGGTTTGGTAGGCTTAGAACTAAAAAAATTCGGTTTCAAAAACTTTCATGGCGCAGATTTATCACAAAAATTACTAAATACCATTCCGCTAAATTTATATAAAAAACTGCTTAGGACTGATTTAAACAAACCAATCAATTCAAAAGATGATACTTATGATGCAACTTTTTGTGTAGGCACTTTTACTTTTGGCCACGTAAAGCCAAATGCTTTGGATGAATTCATAAGAATAACTAAAAAAGGTGGTTTAATTTGTTTCACTATAAATGAGGGTATATACAAAGATTATGGATTTGATAAAAAAATACAGGAATTAAATAAAATAAATCTTTGGAGTGAAATAGAGTTTTTTAAATCTGATTACATTGCTAGCAAAGATGTTAATGCTTGGTTAGGTTTGTATAAAGTAAAATAATGAAAATTATATTAAAAATATATAAGGAGTTAAAGTAATGTCTTATCAATGGGATAATAAAAAACCAACTGCTCAAATGTTAGGAAGATGGCAACCATTTCATGATGGACACTATAATTTATTTAAGGAAATAATAAAAAAAACTGGTCAAGTTTGCATCCAAGTAAGAGACGTTCAAGGGGTGGACGACAATCCCTTTGATTTTGAGACAGTCAAAAAAAATATTGAAAATAGACTTAATCCAGAATTTGAGGGACGTTTTAAAGTTATGTTAGTTCCAAATATAACTAATATTTGTTACGGAAGAGGTGTTGGTTATAAAATTGAAGAAATCGAATTATCAAAAGAAATACAGGAAATCTCTGCAACAAAAATTCGAGCACAAATGAGAAAAGAAGGTAAACTTAAATAAAACTATATGGGTGTTAAGGTTATTAACCAAAAAGATATTTCAAGAATAATAATAGATGATCCTAAAACTTATAATTCACTATCATTCAAGAATTTAAAAGATTTAATTAAAGTAATAAAAAAGTTAGATAAAGATAATAATACTAAAGTGATAATTATCGAGGGAGCAGGTAAAGGTTTTAGTGCAGGACATAATTTAAAAGAAGTAAAAAGTTTAAAAAAAAAAAAGAATTACCAAAAGCTATTCAATTTATGCTCAAAACTTATGTTACTTATTGTGGAGGGTAGAAAGCCAGTTATTGCTAAAGTTCATGGGGCTGCATATGCTGCTGGATGTCAGTTAGTTGCAAGTTGTGATTTAGCTTTTAGTTCTAGAGATGCATTGTTTTCAACGCCAGGAGTAAACATTGGTTTGTTTTGTAGTACCCCTATGGTTGCAGTAAGTAGAAAAATTAAAAGAAAACCTATGATGAAAATGTTATTAACTGGCGAACCGATTTCAGCAAAATATGCAAAGGAAATTGGATTGATTAATGACTTTTTTCCAAAATCAAAACTTAATAATGAGGTTTTAAAGATTGCAAAAAAAATTGCATCAAAATCAAATCTTACAATTAAAATAGGCAAACAGACATTTTATAAACAATTAGAAATGCCATTAAGAAAAGCTTATGCATATACTAGTAAAATGATGACAAAAAATATGATGGCAATGGACGCAAAAGAGGGGATAACAGCATTTCTTGAAAAAAGAAGACCTGTTTGGAAAAATAAATAATATGGTCAATATCAAGGACATTCTATCAAATTATAAAAATATTGCTTTAGTTGGAGCCAGCAAAGATTTAAAAAAAACTTCAACAATAGTAATGAAATATCTGCAAAATTATGGATATAAAGTTTATCCCGTTAATCCAACTATTATAGGTCAGGTAATATTAGGTGAGAGAGTATATGGAAAAGTTTCAGAAATTGATGGGCCAGTGGATATAGTTGACGTATTTAGACCATCAGATGAGGCAATTGAAATAGTTAATGATGCCATAAAAATCAATGCAAAAGTTTTATGGCTTCAATTAAATATAAAGAACTCTGAAGCCAAGAAAATAGCTGAGGCAAATAACATAATTTATATTGAAGATAAATGTACTAAGCTTGAAGTAGAAAAACATCTGAATTAATTAAAATTATAGCTTATGTTTAGAAAAAAATTTTTATTATTAAAACTTCTAACAATTTTTTTTATCTCTATTTCTGTATCTTATGCAGAATTAATTAAACCAAATAGTAAAATTAGTCCTTCCGAAGTTGTGAAAATACAATTGCTTGGTTTACAAAAAAATAATGAAGGATTTAAGGATAGCGGGATAGAACAGACCTGGAATTTTGCTCATCCTAATAACAAAGAGGTCACCGGTCCTTTAGATCGATTTAAAAGAATGATAAAAAGTGATAATTATCAAATGATGATTGATCACTTAAGCCATACAATTACTCAGGTAAGAAGTGGGGCTAGCTGGGCTCAATTTGAGGTTATAATATTGGATAAAAAAAAAATTTATCATAAATTTAATTGGCAAGTAGAAAAATATATTGAGGATGGACCTTTAAAAAACTGCTGGTTGACAACTATGGTTTCAAGCCCTGTGTCATTGGGTAGCTCAATATAATGCTCTTGATACAATTTTGTTTCGGAATGAATGAAAATTTAGTAGGAATCAGACTATGAAAACCAAAACGAAAGTAGTTGTAGTTGGTGGAGGTGTCGTAGGAGTAAGTGCACTATACCACCTAGCAAAAAAAGGTTGGTCAGATGTTGTTTTAGTAGAGAGAAAAGAACTCACTTCAGGTTCAACTTGGCATGCTGCTGGGTTGCTGCCATTATTTAACATGAGTTATTCGGTGGGCCAACTTCATAAGTATGCTGTGAATTTATACAAAACATTAGAGGAAGAAACAGGAAAAAATGTTGGCTTTAGTGTAGTTTCTAACATTCGTTTAGCAAGCACAAAAGATAGAATGGATGAATATCATCAATATGCAGGAGTAGCAAAAACTATAGGAGTTGATGTAAAATTTTTAACACCTCAACAAGTAAAAGAAATTTGGCCTTTATGTCATACAGATGATTTAGTTGGAGCAATACAACACCCTGAAGATGGATATATTCAGCCAGCAGATTTAACCCAAGCCCTTGCAACAGGTGCAAGAAACAGAGGAGCTGAAATTTATCGAAACACAACTGTTTTATCTATGAAACAAACTAAAGACGGATGGATAGTTGAAACCGATAAAGGTTCAATTGAATGTGAACATGTGATTTCTTGCTCAGGTAATTTTGCAAGACAAACAGGAGAAATGGTTGGATTAGATATTCCAGTCATACCTGTTGAACATCAATACATTGTAACGGAGCCACATCCAGAGATTCAAAAAAGAAAAAAAGAAGGCCTTCCAGAGATGGGAGTTTTAAGAGATAGTGACAGCAGATGGTACATGAGAGAAGAAGCTGGTGGATTAATATTAGGTCCATATGAGGATGGTGCTCCTGCTTGTTATGTCGAAGGACCTTCAAAAAATTCAGAGTATGAATTATTTCAGGAAGATTTAGATAGACTTGCTCCACACATTGAGGGTGCAATACATCGTGTACCTGCATTTGGAGAAGTAGGAGTTAAAAAAGTTTATAATGGAGCAATCTGTTATACCCCAGATGGTAATCCAATAGTTGGTCCTGCTTGGGGTTTAAAAAATTTTTGGATTAACGAGGGGCATAGCTTTGGAATAACAGCTGCAGGCGGTGCCGGTTGGCAATTAGCAGAATGGATTGTAGATGGAGAGCCAACTATAGACATGCTAGGTGTAGAACCAAGACGATATGGAAATTATGCCACTAAGTCTTATTTGAAAGCTAAAAATGAGGAGGCTTATAGCCATGTTTTTATAGTTCATTATCCTGATGAAGAAAGACCAGCAGCAAGACCTTTAAGAACTGCACCGTGTTATGAAAGAATGAAAGCTTTAGGAGCTGTATTTGGACAAAAATTTGGATGGGAACGTCCTAATTTTTTTGCAACGGATGGCATGGAACAAAAAGATGACTGGTCTTTTAGAAGATCAAAATGGTTTGATGCAATAAAAAAAGAATGTGAGAATGTGAAAAAAAATGTTGGACTTTTAGATATGACCGCATTTGCAAAATGTAGAATTAAAGGACCAAAAGCTGAAGAATTTCTTGATTACTTAGTTGCAAATAAACTTCCAAAAAAAATTGGTAGAATAAATTTATGCCATGCACTTAATACCAAGGGTGGTGTTCATTCAGAATTTACAATTATGAAAGAGGCAGAAAATAGTTATTATCTCGTCTCTGCTGGAGCAAATTTACGATTAGACCATGACTGGATACAAAAATGGATGCCAACAGATGGTTCTGTAATTTTTGAGGATTTAACTAACAGCACAGGAGTACTTGTTGTTGCAGGTCCTAAAGCAAGAGAATTAATGAAAAAAGTTTCAACAGACGATTTTTCAAATGAAAATTTTAAATGGTTAACTGCAAAAAATGTTAATGTTGGATACGCACCAGTTAATGCTATGAGAGTAAATTTTGTTGGAGAATTAGGATGGGAGTTACATCACCCAATTGAGTATCAAAACCATATTTTTGATAAATTGATGGATGCAGGTAAAGATTTGGGAATGAAGCCATTTGGTATTAGAGCAATGAATAGTTTAAGAATTGAAAAATCTTATAAGCTCGTAGGAACTGAATTATCAATTGAGTATTCTCCGTATGAGTCTGGTTTAGATAGATTTGTTCATCCAAATAAAGGGAACTTTATTGGCCTAGAGGCTTTAAATAAATGGAGACAAAAAGGTTTTGATAACAAATTAGTCACTCTTGAGGTTCACAATACTACTGACTCTGATGTATTAGGAAATAATCCAATTTATAAAGATAATAAAGTTGTTGGAAGAGCAACTGGTGGTGAATATGGATTTAGAATTGATAAATCGATAGCTTTAGCAATGGTAAAACCTGATCTAGCTAATGTTGGAGAGAAACTAAAAGTTGATATTCTTGGAAAGATGTATGAGGCTACAATTCTTGATGAAAGTCCTTATGATTCTGAAAATAAATTGTTGAGAGCTTAATGAAAATTTTAGTAGCAGTAAAAAGAGTGATTGATTACAACGTTCAAATCAGAGTGAAAGAAGATAACTCGGGTGTAGTAACTGACAATGTTAAAATGTCGACTAATCCACCAGATGATAATGCAATTGAAGAAGCGGTAAAGATTAAAGAAGCTGGTAAAGCCACAGAAGTAGTGGCAGTAAGTATTGGTGAAGAGAAAGCACAAGAAACAGTTCGTAAAGCATTAGCGGTTGGAGCTGATAGAGGAATACTCGTTAAAACAGAAGGTGTTGTTGAACCTCTTTCTGTTTCAAAATTATTACAAAAAATTGTAGAAAAAGAAAAACCAGATTTAGTCTTTATGGGTAAACAGGCAATCGATGATGATTGTAATCAGACAGGTCAAATGTTAAGCGCGCTTCTTAATTGGCCTCAAGCCACCTTTGCATCTAAAATTGAGATTAAAGATGGTAAGTTAGAGGTGACAAGAGAAATAGATGAAGGTTTAGAAACAATAGAAATAAATGTTCCAGCAATAGTAACTTGTGATCTAAGATTAAATGAACCAAGGTATGCTTCGCTACCAAATATAATGAAAGCTAAAAAAAAACCTATTGAACAATTAAATGCGTCAGATTTAGGAGTAGATATAAGCCCAAGAATCGAACAAATTAAAGTTGAAGAGCCACCTAAAAGAAAAGCTGGTATAAAAGTATCAAGTGTATCTGAGCTGGTTCAGAAATTAAAAAATGAGGCTAAGGTAATTTAAATGTCAGTTTTATTAATTGCAGAACATAACAATAAAGAATTGAGGCCATTTACACTTAATGCAGCAACTGCAGCATCACATATAGATAATGATGTTCATGCTGTAATTATTGGACATAATTGTGAAGAAGCTGCTAAAGCATTATCAAAATTAGAATTTATTAAGAAAGTTATTCAAGTCGAAGCAGCTTACTACGAGAATTTTGTTGCTGAAAATTTTGCACCAGTAATTGTAAAATTAGCAGATAACTATTCACATATAATAAGTTCAGCAAACACTTTTGGTAAAAATTTAATGCCTAGAATAGCTGCTGCTCTAGATACTTCTCAAATCAGTGATATAACTAAAGTTATTGCTCCCGACACCTTTTTGCGTCCAATTTATGCAGGAAATGCTTTTGCAACAGTAAAAAGTAAAGATGAAAAAAAATGTGTAACAATAAGACCTACATCTTTTGATGCATGTGAAAGTACTGGTGGGTCAGCATCAATAGAAAAAGCTGAAGCAAGTGAGGAATTTTCAAAAACAAAGTTTGTCAAAAGAGAAGAAGTAAAATCGGATAGACCAGAACTTGGTACTGCTAGAGTTGTTGTATCAGGTGGAAGAGGAATGCAGAGTGGAGATAATTTTAAACTTATTACTTCTTTAGCTGATAAATTAAATGCAGCAATAGGAGCATCTAGAGCAGCAGTTGATGCTGGATATATAAGTAACGATCACCAAGTTGGTCAAACAGGTAAAGTTGTTGTCCCAGATTTATATATTGCTGTTGGTATCTCAGGCGCTATTCAGCATTTAGCAGGAATGAAAGAAAGTAAAGTAATAGTGGCAATAAACAAAGACGGAGAAGCACCAATTTTTAGTGTTGCGGACTATGGTCTTGAAGCCGATCTTTTTGAAGCAGTGCCTCAATTCTTAGAGGAATTGAACAAATTAAACACTATACAAAAATAATATAATCTGTAAAAAATTAAATTATGTCCAGAGAGACAATGGAATATGATGTAGTGATTGTAGGTGGTGGTCCATCAGGTTTAGCTACAGCTATAAAGTTAAAACAATTAAACTCAGAATTAAATATTTGCTTGATAGAAAAAGCATCAGAAATTGGTGCCCATATTTTAAGTGGAAATGTATTTGAAACAAGAGCTTTAGATGAATTGATTCCTAACTGGAGAGAATTAAATTCACCCATTAAAACTAAAGTTACTAAAGAAAAATTTTTATTTTTAGGTAAAAACAAATCATTAAGTTGGCCAACATGGTTATTACCAGCAGTTCAAAAAAATCACAAAAATTATATTATTAGTCTTGCAAACTTATGTAGATGGCTTGCAGAACAAGCAGAAACCCTTGGCGTTGAAATTTTTCCCGGATTTCCAGCAAGTGAAATTTTATTTAATGATGATGGTTCTGTAAAAGGTGTTGCAACTCAAGATATGGGTATTGATAAAGAGGGAAACAAAAAAGATAGTTTTGAGCCAGGTATCAATTTATTGGGAAAGGTGACTGTTTTTGCAGAGGGTTGTAGGGGTCATTTAGGAAAACAATTAATTAAAAGATTTGAACTTGATAAAGATAAAGACCCACAACAATATGGAATAGGATTTAAAGAGATATGGGAAGTGGATGAAAAAAATCATCAAGAAGGTTTAGTTATGCATACTGCTGGCTGGCCGTTAGATAATAGTACCTATGGAGGAAGTTTTATCTATCACGCAGAAAAAAAACAAATATTTTTAGGTTATGTAATCGGTTTAGATTATCAAAATCCACATTTGTCACCATTCGATGAATTTCAAAGATTCAAAACACATCCTGCGATAAGAAAAATAATTGAGGGTGGAAAAAGAATTTCTTATGGTGCTAGAGCTTTGATAGAAGGTGGTTTCCAAAGTTTGCCAAAAATGTTTATGCCTGGGGCATTATTGATCGGGTGTGATGCAGGTACTTTGAATATGCCTAAGATAAAAGGATCGCATACTGCAATGAAAAGTGGAATAATTGCAGCAGAAGCAATTAATGACCATTTGAAAGATAATAAAGAGCTATCAATTTTTGAGGAAAAATTAAAAAAAAGTTGGTTATACAAAGAACTTTATGAAGCAAGAAATGTTAAGCCTAGTTTTAGTTGGGGCTTAATTTTGGGAATTATTTTTACTGGAATTGATCAAATTTTGTTTCGAGGTAAATTACCATTTACATTAAAACACAAACATGCTGACCATCAAACATTAAAACCAGCAAATAAAATGCCTAAAATTGATTATCCTAAGCCAGATAATGTTATTACTTTTGATAAAACGAGTTCAGTTTATCTAACTGGAACAAACCATGTAGACAATCAACCTGTTCATTTAAAACTTAAAGATCCATCATTACCAATTAACTATACATTAAATGAGTACGATGAACCCGCGCAAAGGTATTGTCCAGCAGGGGTATATGAAGTTCAAAAGGAGAATGGATCCAACAGATTTGTTATTAATTCTCAAAATTGTATTCATTGTAAAACTTGTGACATAAAAGAACCCTCTCAAAATATCACTTGGGTAACACCTGAAGGTGGAGGCGGCCCTAAATACGGGAATATGTAATTAAGATAGATCTATCGCAAATTTTTTTAATGTTTCGATAGGTAGAATTTTCAGAGTATTTTCATGTGTGCTTTTTAAATAAATTGGACAACCTTTACCAGCTTCGACAGCTCTTGCATACCAGGTGGCACATACACACCATCCATCTCCATCCTTTAAACCAGGAAAACCGTATTCCGGATGTGGCGTAATTAAATCGTTACCAGCTTCTTTACACCACTCTAAAAATTCGGTTGTTACTTTTGCACAAACGGTGTGTAAACCTCTATCATTTTCATCAGTGTTACAACAGCCATCTCTATACCATCCAGTAAGTGGATCCAATGAACAACTTTCTAAATTTTCACCCAAAACATTTTTTTGCATTGATTTATCCAAATATATTAAAAATTTTACTATCTATAAGTCCATTAAATGAAATTGAACGCCTCTCTTCTTTTGTTCCTTTAAAAGGATAAACCGTATGCATCAAATAATGAGGGAAAAAATAAAAATCTCCTACTTTTGGTTTTATAGGATATCTACATTGAGACAAAAACATTCTGTTACCATGAATTAATTCTAAGTTTCCACCTCTGTAGTCTTGCTTATTATCTTGATAGGGCTTTCCAAAAGTTTCAGGTAACTTTAAAAACCCTGCACCAGATATATGGCCTGAATGCCAATGTATCGGGTTATATTCATTTTCAAATTGTCTTACTACCCACGACTCAATTAATCTAAATTCTGAAATTTTATTTCCGGTATCTTTATAAATCCATTGTGCAACTGAATCACCCAAAAATTTTAACCATCCACTTTCTTGTACAGTTTTTTTGTCTAATTTAAATTCCTGTTTTACATCTCCTACAAGACCTTTACCAACATCTAGTTTTTTTGATTGCTCTTCATCATTAATTGTATCATCAATAAATTTATTGAGTTTACTTAACAGTTCTTCTGGAATCTTAGCTTTAAATATGGAGGGGCCAAAAGCTTTAATTAAACCATAATTATTTTCCATAGTTTAAATTTTTGTAGGGTTGGGTTGATCCTTGTATACTTCTTCTGGATCAAATTTTTTTTCTTTTTCTAAAAATTTCATTTTAACCTCTCTACCGTTATGAATTACTCCTAGAGGTATAGATCTATAAAAACAAGATCTATATCCAACATGACAGCTTGCTCCCTCACCAATATCAACAGTTAACCAAATAGAGTCTTGATCATCATCAATTCGAATTTCTTTTACTTTTTGAACAAATCCACTAGTTTTACCTTTGTGCCAAATAGATTTTCTTGATCTACTAAAATAATGAGCTTCTTTAGTTTCAATAGTTTTTTTTAAAGCTTCGACATTCATATAACTATGCATAAGAATATCCTTGGTCTTATCACACATTGTAATTACAGGAATTAAACCATCATTGTCAAATTTTGGAGAAAGAAGATCGCCTTCCTCAATTTCATGGACATTTTCTCTTTTTTTGAACATACAAGGTAATTATGTAGCATATATCTAGATATATTAAATATTTTAAAAATATAAATTTATAGGTATAAAAACCGCAATGAAACTTGTTAAAAATAATAACGAAGAACTAAAAACTAAAATTGTATCCGATAAGGATGCTGAAGAAGCTTTTAAAACAATTTTGAAATGGATAGGTGAAGATCCTAAAAGAGAAGGCTTACTGGAAACACCTAAAAGAGTAGTTAAAGCTTTTAAGGAATATTTTAAAGGATATAGAGAAGATCCAAACTTAGTATTAGATAAAACTTTTGGAGATGTTGAGGGCTATGATGATATGGTTGTTCAAAAAAATATATCGGTTCAAAGTCATTGCGAACATCATATGGCACCAATAATTGGAAAAGCCCATGTAGCTTACATTCCAAGAGACAGAGTGGTAGGATTAAGTAAATTAGCAAGAGTGGTAGAAGTTTTTTCAAAAAGATTACAAACACAAGAAAGATTAACTATGCAGATTGCGAATACACTTATGAAATCTTTAGATGCAAAAGGTGTAGCTGTAACTATTGATTCAACTCATCAGTGTATGACAATGAGAGGAATTAAAAAAGAACAAGCCTCAACAGTAACGAATTATTACTTAGGTCAGTTTAAAGAAGATCTAAGTTATCAAAATAGGTATTTAAGATTTATAAGCACGCAAAAAGATTAAAGTGGCTGACCAATTTAAAGCATTAATACTAAATCAAGAAAGTGACAAGTTCACAAGGGATGTAAAATTAATTGATAAAAGTTTTTTAAAACATGGCGATGTAACTATCAAAGTAGATTACTCAGACTTAAATTTTAAAGATGGAATGATCCTTAAAAATGGAGGAAGATTAGTTAAAGAATTTCCTCATATTCCTGGAATTGATTTTTCAGGCACTGTTTTAGAAAGTGAAAACTCAAAATTTAAATCAGGTGACGAAGTAATTTTGACTGGTTTTAGAGTTGGGGAGATTTTTTATGGTGGTTATTCTCAAATTGCAAAAGTTAACGGAGATTTTTTGGTTAAAAAACCAACTGGTTTAACGACAAAGCAAGCAATGATATTGGGCACTGCAGGTTTTACATCTCTAATGGCAGCATTTGCAATCAAGGCAAGAGAAGAAATTCTATTAGGCGAAAAAGTAAAAAATGTTTTGGTAACAGGAGCATCTGGAGGAGTGGGCAGTATTGCTGTAATGATATTAAATAAAATGGGGTACGAGGTTATTGCCGTATCTGGAAAAGAATCTAAAGCTGACTATTTGAAATCATTAGGTGCTAAAAACGTAATAAACAGGGCCGAATTTGATAAAGATCCAAAAATGATTGATAAAGGTTTATGGGATGGAGTTGTTGATACAGTTGGTGGAAAAATTTTAGCTAATGCGATTGTTCAAACAAATTCTAACGGAATTATTGCTGTTTGTGGTAATGCAAGCACCAATGAATTAAACACTAATGTCATACCATTTATGTTAAGAGGAATAAAACTTTGGGGTATGGACTCGGCCAATTGTAGCATTCGTAGAAGAGAATTTATTTGGGGAGAGGCTTCAAAATTGATTAATTTTGATTTATTAGAAAATTCTATTCAAACTGTAAGCTTGGAGGAGTTAATTGAAACTTATCCGAAGATATTAAAAGGTGAAATTTCAGGAAGAGTTTTAGTAGATTTAAATAAATAATGGATTGGGACAAATTAAAAATATTTCATGCAGTCGCTGAGGCTGGAAGTTTTACAAATGCAACAGTCAATTTAAATTTGAGTCAATCAGCTATTAGTCGGCAAATTCAATCATTAGAGCAAGATTTACAAGTTCAATTATTCGAAAGACATGCGAGAGGCCTTACTCTTACAGAAAATGGTGAGTATGTTTTTAAAACAGCTCATGAAGTCATAAGTAAATTAAAAGAGGTAGAAACCACTTTAGGAGATCAAAAAAATAAGCCAACTGGAAAATTAACTATTACGACAGTAAGAAGTTTTGGTACTCATTGGTTGACACCAAGAATTCAAGAATTCATGAGATTAAATCCTGATATAGAGATTGAGCTTATTTTTGAGGATAAAGAGCTAGATTTGAGCACCAGACAAGCAGATATTGGCATCTTTATGCGAAGACCAAAACAATTAAACTATATTCAAAAAAAATTAGTAGATTTGAAGTATTATATTTATGGTTCTAATAGGTATTTAGAGAAAAACGGCATGCCTAAGTCAATAAATGACTTAAACAAACATAAATTTATCTCTTTTGGAAGAGGAGCTCCCTCTCCAGTTTATAATCCAGATTGGGCATTAAAATTAGGAATGCCAGAAGGCAAGAAAAGAAAACCAATTATGAAGGTCAACAGTGTAATGGGTTTGTTGCTTGCGGTTGAAACGGGTGTTGGATTAGCCGCTTTACCAGAATATTTAGTAAGTGACTCCAATAAGGTAATTAAAGTTTTACCTAAATCTGAGGGCCCAATAACAGAAGCTCATTTCGTATATCCCCAATCACTAAAAAATACTGCAAGAGTTCAAGCTTTTAGAAATTTTTTATTCAGCAAAATAGGCGACTGGAAATCTTCTTAGCCTGCGACACTATTGCGATTGATAATCATTATCAATGAGAATAGTTCTCATTCTCATTAAGAATCATGCGGAAAAACATAAAAAACCGAGAATATATGAGGAATATAATATCAACATTTACGTTAGTCCTCTCGATAATTGCATCATCATTTGCAATTGCAGAGGAAGTTAATGTTTTTAACGCAAGACACTATAAAGCAGACTCTGAACTTTATTCAAAATTTACAAATAAGACCGGAATTAAAGTTAATTTGATAAACGGAAAATCGGGTGCTTTAGAAAAAAGAATAATAAGCGAGGGTGCAGACTCTTCTGCTGATCTATACATTACGGCAGATGCAGGTAGATGTGGTGCCATGGATGCAAAAGGTACACTTCAAGGTGGTCTAACATCTAAAGCTATTAAAAATGCCGTTCCAAAAAGTTTTAGAACAAACAAGTGGGTTGGAATCGCAAAAAGAGCTAGGATAATTTATTACTCACCTGAAAGAGTTACTGGTGCAGAATTATCTGGAATGACCTATGAGGGTTTAGCTGATCCCAAGTGGAAAGGTAGGCTCGTAATAAGAAAATCAAGTAACATCTATAATAAATCTCTTGTTGCTTCATTGATTAAAAATAATGGAAAAGCTGCAACAGCCGCATGGGCGGAAGGAGTTGTTGCCAATATGGCAAGAACACCGACAGGCAATGATAGAGCGCAAATAATGGCAGTAGCAGCTGGTGAAGCTGATATTGCTGTAGCTAATACATATTACTTAGCTTTGATGTTATCAGGTAAAAAGGGTGCAGAACAACAAGAGGCTGCAAAAAAAGTTAAAGCGTTCTTTCCTAATCAAAATGATAGAGGAACACACATGAACGTAAGTTGCGCAGCTCTAGTAAAAGGTGCTCCTAACAAAGGTAACGCAGTTAAACTAGTAGAGTTTTTATTAACTCCAGAGTCTCAAGAGCATTTTACAAATAACACTTTTGAGTTTCCGATGATTGATGGTGTTTCGCCAAGTCCATTAGTAGTTAATAACTTAGGGTTAGATTTCAAACAAGACATGAAAACTAAACTCGCTTCTTATGGAAAAAATCAAGCTGCTGCAGTGGAAGTAATGACGGCTGCTGGTTGGAAGTAACAATGAGAGAAAAAAAATTTATATCTGATATCGATTATAATAAATCTTCTAAGGCATGTTCACCATGTAATTTAGAGTGTAAAAAAATTGATAAAAGAGTGAATAATAGAAAACTTTCAGAATTAAGTGCTAAGGAGGTTCCGCATATCCTAAAAGTATTTGATCTTTAAATTTTCTGGAGTGCCCATACTTTGACCGAGAAGTTGTCTCCTTCTTTTTAGTATGGGCACAAATACTTTCATGTTTATAAGGCGGATTATAAATTATGAGAATTAGTTTTTGGCATATATCTTCTTTTTTAATTTCACTTTTTGTAATAATCCCAATACTTACCGTCTTTTCGAGTTTTTTTGAGGATACTTCAAATTATTACCAAGTTTTAAAAGACACTTTTTTAGTAGAATATATATTTAACTCAATTTTTTTATTATTTTCTGTTTTATTACTAACTTTTTTAATTGGCACTGGGTCAGCTTATTTAGTTTCTTTTTACGAATTTCCACTAAGTAATTTTTTTAAATGGGGTTTAATATTATCTTTTGCAGTCCCCCCGTATATTTACGCCTATTCTTTGACAGCTTTTTTTGAAAATTATGGAACTGCATATACTATTTTAAAAAATTTATTTGGCGATGGTAACTACAATCAAAATATACCTAAATTTGATGGTTTATTTGGTGTTATCTTATCTATTTCTTTTTCTTTATATGCTTATGTTTATATTTTAGCCAGAGCATCTTTTTTGTATCAATCACAAAATATAATAGAATTAGGTAAAAACCTAGGATTTACAAAATTAAAAACATTATATTCAATTATTTTACCATCAGCACGACCGGCTATAATTGCAGGCTTATCATTGGTAGCAATGGAAACTCTAGCAGAATTTGGTGCAGTTGATTTTTTTTCAATAAATACCTTAACGACAGGAATATATAATTCTTGGATAGCCTTTGATGATTTAGCTTTTGCAAATAGATTATCATTTTTTTTGCTACTTTTTATCTTTGCACTCTTCATTATAGAAAATTTTTCAAGAAAAAAGGCAAAATACCACTTTAATTCGAGGGGTGGATTTAAGCAAAAGCAGAAAATAAAACTCGAAGGAAAAAAATCCTTTTTAGCTTTCTTATTTTGTTTTTGTGTATTCTTCTTAAGTTTTTTATTCCCTTTGAGTCAGATGATGTATTGGACAGTAAAATTCCCTGAAAATTTATTTGAACTTCAAGTTTTAGATCTATTAAAAAATACCTTATATTTGGTTTCTTTATCTAGTTTAGTTTTGATTGTCTTCGCACTAATTTCTAATTATGGAAATAGAGTAACTAAAAATAAAGTTTTAAATGTCTTGTCTACTCTATCTATTTCAGGTTATGCAATACCAGGTGTAATATTAGCAGTTGCATACATTACTTTCATTGCTTGGTTTGATGAAAATGTAATTAAAAGTCTTGGTTTCTTTTCAATAAAGAAAATATTTATAGGTTCAATAATTGGATTAGTTCTAGTTTACTTTGTTAGATTTTATTCACTTGCATACAATGGGATAAAGTCAGGGTATGAAAAAATTAATATTGCAGTTGATGAAAGTGCATACTTACTGGGTTACTCAAAAAGAAAAACATTTATGAATATTCACGTTCCTTTTTTGAGAAATTCTTTGTTATTCATTATTATTTTAGTTTCACTTGAAATCATAAGAGAATTACCAATAACATTGATTCTAAGACCCTTTAATTTTGAAACTTTTGCGACAACTGCTTATATTTCTGCATCAGAAGATTTACTTGAAGCTGCAGCTGTGCCATCATTATTTTTAATTTTAATTGCATCTTTTTTTATTATAATTGCATCCAAATATATTTTAAGAGAAAACAATGAATAATAATTTCTTTGAGGTAAAAAATGTTGATTTTGTTGCTGGAGGCAAAACAAAAGTAAGAAACATGTCTTTTGCAATTGAAAACGAGGGTGATGTTATATGTCTACTTGGTCCTTCGGGAATAGGCAAAACAACTATATTAAGAACAATAGCTGGTTTACAAAAAATTAAAAATGGATCTATTGAGCTAAAAGGTAAAATTATATCCTCTAGTGATGTGAATGTTGAGCCTGAGGATAGAAATATTTCTTTAGCTTT
This sequence comes from uncultured Pelagibacteraceae bacterium, assembly GCA_902620465.1. Taxonomy (GTDB): domain Bacteria; phylum Pseudomonadota; class Alphaproteobacteria; order Pelagibacterales; family Pelagibacteraceae; genus Pelagibacter. Next base: position 27,107 of record CACNIF010000002.1, on the reverse strand, counting down.
CCAAGAGAATAGTTTGTTTCCACATTATACAGTAGAAAAAAATATTTTATTGGGTTTAGAAAAAAATAAAGGAAAAAAAGAAAAGCAGATTGATTTAAAGGAAATTTTAGATTTATTAGATCTTTCTAATATATTAAAACAGTACCCTCACCAAATTAGTGCTGGCGAAGCTCAGAGAACATCTTTAGCAAGAACTTTGCTTACCCAACCTGATCTATTGTTGCTAGATGAACCTTTGTCTAATGTTGATCAAAGTTTTAAAGAGGAAATTCAAATTAGGTTAAAAAAAATTTTAAAAACTTTAAAAATCTCAACAATAATTGTGACTCATGACTCCTACGAGGCTTTTTATTTAGGCTCAAAATGTGGAATTATTTTTGATCAAGAGCTAAGACAGTTTGATGACCCTTATAAACTTTATCACCTTCCAAATTCAGTAGAGGTGGTGAATTTTTTAAATAGAGGTGTTTTGATTCCAGCAGAGGTAACAAGTCCCAAAAGTTTAGAAAATAAAGATCTTGGAACTATTACAGGAAATTTTATTAAACCTTTTCCAATTGGTTCAAATGTTCAGTTATTAGTTCAACCAGAAGACTTGCATCATGATGATCAAAGTAATTTAAAATTAGAAGTTGTTGATAGAAAATTTAGAGGAACAAATTTTATTTATACTTTAAAGACACCCAGCAATAGATTAATTCCGGTATTTGTTCACTCTCATCATATTCATCAACATGAAGTTAGTGAAAAATTTGGGATTAAAAGACCAATTCATATTGATCATATAGTTTGCTTCTAATAAAAACCTTTTAGAAAAATGAAAAGTAACTTAAAAGTTTTTTTAAAGGGAATTATTGATGTAAGCCCACTGATGATTCCGGTTGTTCCCTTTGGTTTAATTTTTGGAGTTCTTGCTATTGATGTTGGATTTACTCCAATTGAAACAATGGCAATGTCTTTAATTATTTTTGGTGGCGCTTCTCAGATAGTTTTATTGCAATTATTTTCTGGTGGTGCATCTTCTTTAGTAATAATTAGCTCAGTTGGTGCAGTGAACTCCAGACATTTGCTTTACGGAGCTGTGGTATCAGAGCATTTGTCAGATTTGAAATTGATTTGGAAGATTATTATATCCTATTTTTTAATCGATCAGGCATTTGCAATTTCAAATGAATATTTAAAAAAGAATAAGGACCATAATAGATACCTTCACTTAGTAGGTGGAGGAGCTACTTGTTGGGTAATTTGGCAATCGACAACATTTTTAGGAATTATACTTGGATCAGCAATTCCAGAAAAACTTGGACTAAGTTTTGCAGTTCCTTTAACATTTTTAGCTTTATTAGTTAATGACTTTAGAAAATTTATAAATGTGATTGTAATAATTATTTCAGGTTTGGTAGCTACTTTTGGATATAATTATATTCCTTTTAAAGCTTACGTTATTGTTGCAGCTCTAGCAGGATTATTCACTGCAATGATATTAACAAGGAAAAATAAAAAAGCATGAGCAACTGGGCATTAATTTTATATTGTGGATTGATTACCTATTTAACAAGGTTTTCCATGATTGCTTTAATTAAAAAGGAAATGTTCAATGATAGAATTAGAGAGATATTATCATTTGTGCCATCTGCAATATTTCCTGCAATAATCTTTCCAGCTATTTTTATTAATGAAATAGGATTAATTGAAATAGATGATAATCCAAAGATATTGGCTGCAATAATTGCAATGTTTATTGGTATTTTCTCCAGAAGTATAATTGCGACAATATTTTCAGGATTGGCATCTTATTGGTTTCTAATATTTGTTGTATAAACAATTATGAAAAAAATTTTAACCTTTTGTTTTCTTTTATTAGCATTCAATGTCAATGCCATGGAAAAGAAAACAACTTTTAAAAAAGAATTATTTAATAAAGCACAATCTGAGGGCAAGGTTGTAGTAGTGAGCTCTTGGATTAAGTATTGTCCTTCTTGCGCAAGTCAAATGAAAGTTTTGCAAAAAGCAAAAAATGATTTTGATAACATTGAATATTTTGCATTTGATGTAACAAATAGAGAAATTTCTGACATGTTTAATGTGCAATATCAAACAACTCTTCTTATTTTCAAAAATAATAAAGAAGTTTATAGAAGTATTGGAGAAATTAAAAAAGAAGCAATTTACAAAGCTCTTAAATCCTCAATTTAATTTAAGCACCCAGTTTAATATTTCTTGAAACATTTGCTTCAAGTTGATCTGGTTTTTTTAGACCCAAATTGTTCATGATTTCAATATACTGATCCTTGCTATCAACTTGTAATCTAGGGTTATTTTTTCTTTCTTTTCCAATTGTGCTAAATTTTTCACCTTTATAGTCATGAGCGGGGTAAAGAAGAGTTTCATCTGGTAATTTTAGGAGTTTATTAAATATGGAGTTATAAGAGTCTACAGCATTTCCATTTTGAAAATCTGTTCTACCTGTCCCATTTATCAACAAAGTGTCACCAGAAAATAGATAGTTATCCATCAGAAAACTATAGCTATCTGAAGTATGTCCAGGTGTATACATAGCTCTTAATTTTATGTTATCTAAATTAATATACTCATCATCTTTAACTCTGATTTCAACCGTATCAGCCGGAGTATGATCGCCCATTATTCTAGAGCATTTTGTAATGTCTTTCAATTTTGAGGCACCAGTTACGTGATCCGCATGTATATGAGTATCAATAACTTTGACAAGTTTTAAATTAAGCTCTTTTAATAAATTTACGTATTTATTTACATTTTCAATTACAGGATCAATAATTAAAGCCTCTCTACCTTCCCCAGAAGAAATAAGATATGTGTATGTTGATGATCTATTGTCGAATAATTGTCTAAAAATCATTAATTTACACTATCATACATGTATAATTTGACCCATTGTTTAAATTGTGAAAATTAATACTTATTCAACTATGAAACAAATCATAACATTATTTATTTTAGTACTCTATTGCTTCCCATCTTTTGCTGACAAAAATATGAAAATTGGTTCGAAAGGAAAAGAAGGTGATATTAACCGAATCATAAAAGTAAAGATGTATGATAATTATTACGAACCTAGTTCTTTTCAAATTAAAGCAGGTGAAACAATAAAGTTCGAAGTTGAAAATGTGGGTGAGTTAGTCCACGAATTTAATATAGCAAATAAAATGATGCACATGAAGCATCAGCCTGAAATGGAAAGAATGGTTGAAAATGAAATACTTTTAGCTGATTCAATTGACAAAGAAAAAATGAAAAAAATGGCAAAAATGGATAAAGCTATGGGTCATTCACATAGTAACAGTGTTTTGTTAGCACCAAAAGAAAAGGAAGATATCATTTGGAAATTTGATAATGCCGTAAATATTGAAATTGCATGCAACGTGCCAGGTCATTATCAAGTTGGAATGATTGCTAAAGTTGATATAAACTAATTCAATGGACAATGCAGTCAACGCCAATTTTAATTGGTCGTGTAAACATACATGGAAAAGAAGTGCTAAAAACACTGGTTGGTGTTTATTGGGTTGTGCAATTGGTGATTTTGGCACTATTTTATTTTTCCAACTAACTAAGATTCCATTCCCAGTTATGGGAATAATGACCTTAGCTATCATCAACGGACTAATTACAAGTATTATTTTAGAGACAGTAATCTTAATGAGACAAAGTTTTGATTTTTCGAAAGCATTAAAAACAGCAATGGGAATGAGTTTTATATCAATGATAAGTATGGAGATCATGATGAATTTGACTGATTACTTTTTAACAGGTGGCGCAATTCTTACTTGGTGGGTAGTTCCAATTATGCTCTTAGTTGGGTTCTTAACACCTTGGCCTTATAATTATTGGAGACTAAAAAAATTTAATATTGCGTGTCATTAAAAAATTGGGACAACAAAACTTGGCTTTCATCACCGTCTTATATTAAATCTTTTAATAGTTTTTTATTAAAACAAATTAAATTAAATAAAAACAGTCAGATTTTAGATATTGGTTGTGGTAGGGGTAAAATACTAGGAAGCCTATCATCAAAGTTAAGCTTAAAGAGAAAATCTATAGGTATAGATATAGAAAATCATAAAGATAGGGATAAAAGAATAATTTTTAAAAAAATTGATGCACTTAAATTTTTAAAAAAGAATAAAAAAAGATTTGATCTAATTTTATTAAAACAAACTATTCATCTTTTTAAAATTAAAGATATTAAGACTATACTTAAATTGTCGAAGAGATTGCTAAATTCAAACGGTAAAATTATTATTTTTACTCTAGACCCTATTGATAATGAAATTCCAACATTCTCGATTATGGAAAAAAAGCTTAATAAAGCGTTAATAAGAGACAAGAAAATTATTAAATCAATTTCATACTCATTCAAAGGAAAAATCGTTAGAGGGTTTAGTTATAAAGTTAAAATTTCAAAGAAAAAATATATGGAAATGGTAAATAGCAAATATATATCGGTGTTGTTAGGGATGAGCCATAAGCTAATATCTAATGGTTTAAATGAAATAAAGAAAAAGTACAAAAAACAAATATCTTTTCAAGATAAATTGATTTGTTTAGTTTTAAATAGATAAATTAAGAAAATAATTTAGGGGTTTGCTCTCTAGTTAATTAACCAAAAGAGCAGCCCCTAATTTGCCGTTCTGGCATTTAAGTCCGAATGGACTTTATATTTTTTATTTACGTTTTTATGAAGTATGAAAATACCCAGCTAAGTATCAGGTGGTGTTTGATTCATTAAAGCTACCTCCTTAATTAAAGATTAAATTTTGATTAGGTTGTAATCAATAAATTTATTTAAATTTTCTGAAAATATATTTCTTGAATACAACCTAGGTATTTAATAATATTCCGGCATCTAAAATAATTTCACTTATTAATAGAAAATTTTTATTTGCATAAATATTGAGAATAGTTAAAATTTTAATGTGAAATATATTAATGGAATAGTAAAATTATTCTTAAGTTTATTAGTCTCTACCATAATTATTTATGCAATCAATATAGTTGCTGGATTTGCTGGAGCGGATTATTCTTTCACCCATGGTGAAACTTTTGTCATTTGGATATTAATGGCAATATTAGTGAATAATTGTTTTAATAAATAATTTATATATTAAATTTTCTTTTTAGATGCTTAATTTTTCCTTCAGTACTATCATAATCTATATAACAACCTTGAAGAAATCTATTACCCTCATTAGCATTAAAGGATGTCCTTCCGTGAAGAAGTCGATAATTATCCATCATTAATAGATCTCCTGGAAGAAGTTTAAATTCAATTCTATATTTGCTTGAATTATACAATTCAGAAATTTTATTTCTTGCCTTATAGTAAACATCTAATTTATTTTTATCAATTAATGGAACAAAATCTAACCTTGGGCTAAATCTAACCTGTTTAAAATTTTTATTTTCATCTAATTCAATCATCTCAGCCCAATTTTCTAGTATTACATCCTTATCTATAAATTGATATTTTACCTTCACCTCAGTTAAAATTTTATAATATTCAGGATATTTTTCTTTTAATTCTTCTGTAACTGTAAAGCCATCTACCAAAGTAGAATGTCCACCTTCAACTGCATTTTCAATACAATGTAATATTTGAATACATGGAACAGGATTTCTATAAGGATTATCAGTATGAGGTGCTAAAGGCAAAGATGTATAAGCTAGATCATTAGGATTGGGTTTTGATTTTACATTAAAGAATTCACCAAAATTTGTTCTCCTTATACTACCTATAGAATTTGCGAATTTTACTAAGAAATTGTTTTCTGTCGGCACATTTTTGAAAATAATGAAACCATATTTATAGAAACTTATTAAAGCTTCATACATTATTTTTTCTTCAAATATATTTTCACTGAACTGAAAATTATTTAGATTTTTTAGAGAAGAGTCCCATTTAGTTTTTTTGATAAATTTTATATCATTAATACCAGAATATTCTTCAAAGATACTTTGAATTGATATTTTTGTTTTAACTCCGTCATTAAATGAAATCTCTAAAAATTTATCAGTCAAATTTACTTTATTTATTTCAATATTTTGATTGAGCGTCGTTGGATCAAATAATCTTTGTTTGGTACCTTTATCAACAAAATCTAAGCCGTTCACTCTTTCTCTCAACCAGAATGGGTGTATTTCTTTTTTTGATCCTTGATTTTCAAAAAAAACTTTATTATCTGAAAGTTCAATTTTCATAATGATTCTTATGATTATTTAAAATTTTACTTTAATCAATACAAATTAAATTGTAATAGTCTCCTGTGATTAAATTAAAATCTTCAGAATATAAAAAATACTCTAAATTTCTTAACAATTTAGCAAATAAACTTACTAGATTTTATTTCTTAAAATTAAATAAGCCATTTAAAGTTTCAAATAAGTTAAAGGGCACAGGTTATGACCCTGTTACTAACGCAGATATAGCTTTTGAAAAATTTATAAGAAAAGAGATTAGTAATAAATTTCCCACTCATCAAATTATAGGTGAAGAATTCAAAAATAAAAAAACTAAAAGTGATTTTTCCTGGGTTATTGACCCAATAGATGGCACAAGATCTTTCGTTATAGGTAACCCAACTTGGAGTAACCTTATTTCACTAAATTTCAAAGGAATACCAATCTTAGGTCTTGCTAATTTTCCAATTTTAAAAAAATATTATTTTAACGAAACAGATAAATTTGCTTTTGTGTGTGAAAATGGAAAAAAAAAAAGACTAAAAGTGAATAAAAAAGCAACTTTCAAAAATATGAAATTGTCGGCTGCATTTCACGGCAGTTTATCTTTAAACCAACAAAAAAAAATACCACAAATATTAAAACGAATGCAATTTCCGTGTGCTGATGCTTTAAGTTATTCACATTTTGCAGAGGGAAAATTAGATATTGTAATTCAATGTGGAAATAAAATTTGGGATATCCATGCTTTAATTCCCATAATAAGAGCGGCCGAAGGAATAGTTACCACTTGGAAAAATGAGGATCCAAAAAAAGCAGGAAACATTATTTGTGCGCCGAACAAAAAACTTCATAAAAGAATAGTGAAAATATTAAAACCTGTGGCTAAGTAGCCTTGCCAAGTGTGTTGAGTAAAATTACACCAATAATAATTAATATTATTCCTATAATTCCATAGAGATTTGGGATTTGATTGTATTTAAACACGCCAAATAAAGTTACTGCAGTAATAGTTAATCCGCCATAAGTTGCATAAGTGAAACCAACTGGAATAATATTCATTGCTTTAGATAAACAAAAAATACAAGCAACTATTGATATTACACAAAAAATTGTTGGGCCAATATTTGTAAATCCATTAGTTGATTTTAAAAAACCATTCGAAGTTATGCCCAAGATAATTGCCAATAGAAGAAATATATATCCTGACAAATTACTCATATTCTAAAATATGATTATTTAGTTATTTTATCTACAAATTTTTTAATAGGTGGGCCAAGTATAAGAGCAGCTATGATTGCTATCGGTAAACTTATCATCCAAGCTTTAAGGAATCTGGTGATATAATCTTTATCCATACCAGTATTAATATAAGTAATAATAAGGGTCATAAGCAAACTCATGCCAAAGCCCATAATTAAGATAAAGATAAGATCAAAGTATTTTTTTGAAAATATCATTTTTTAAAAAATTTAATTGCATCTTCCATCCTATCATCACCCCAAAATATTTCGTTTTTAACAACAAAAGAGGGACTACCAAAGATTTTATTTTCTCTTGCAGAATTTGTGTTGGCTAAGTATTTATCTTCAATTAATTTTGTTTTTGCTTCAGATATTATCTCATCCTTATTGAGTTTTAATTCTTTACATACTTCAGAAATACTTGGCTCTATCGCTGGTTCTTTACCCTCTTGAAACCATTTCTTATACGTCAGTCTCACATAATCCACACCCCAACTTTTATCTAATCCAAGAATTGCAATTTGATTTGCTAAATCAAATTCAGATAGTGGGTAGGGCACAGGAGTTTTAGCAAAAAAACCATAACCCTCAGCCCGTCTTTCAATATCTCTCCACATGTAATTTACTTTATTAAGCTTATCCTTTGGAAATGGAATATTATTCATTTCTTTCATAATTACCCGAACGCTAAAAGGTTTCCAATTAAAATTGACTTGATGATTTTTTTCAACATCAAGTATTCTAGTGACTGCTAAATAAGTATATGTGCTTCCAATCGAGAAATAAAAGTCAATCATTTACTTTTATTTTGACATAGGAGTAGCGCCAGTCTCCAAACTTATAATCTTTCCATCTTTGTATTTATAAACTGCCATTACTGCTTCAACATTCCCATCATTAAATGTAACAATTGAATGGTGAACTCCAACTTCATCATTTTCATAGACTACTCTTGCTTTATCTTGGTTTATATCACCACTCATTGCCCATTTTATAACATCAGTTTTACCTATGGTATTTCCTGACTTATGCATTGTGAATTTAAAGTCATCATGCAAAAGTTCATTCATAATTGACTCATCTTTATTATTAATTGCATTCGTATATTTCTCTAATATCGACATTTTAAACTCCTTTAATTATTATTCCATTACTGACTGAATTGTCTAAACGGATTTTTTTAATTGGTTTATACTCATCTGAACTATACCACTCTAAAGCTTTTTCGTAACTTGGAAATTTAATAATAATTGTTCTGGGATATGTCCAAACACCTTCAATTACTTTGGATTCACCACCTCTGACAATATATTCACCTCCAAATTTTTTAGCTATTGGTGTTACCTTCTGAACGTATTCTTTATATTCTTCAGGTTTTTTTATTTCTATATTAAAAATAACAAAACCTGGCATTAAAGATCATTTAAACCACATTCTATTAAACTTACAAACGATAGCTGACTTCTGACTTCCATTGCGATCATTATCACTCCTTTGATGTTAAACGTAGATTTTATCTGCTAACCCGTAACAAAGTAAAGCACTTAAAATTGTCAAAAATAAAGGTGCGTAAATTGCTTCATCAGAAGTTTTGTCGGTATGTCCAAGTTTATTTATCTTAGTACTATAAAAACCAACTATAAATGCTGATAGGTTTTGTAAAAACACAAGATTAAAAAACCCCCAAGTAGCTTCTACACCATTTGGTCTTATAAATCCTATGTAAATAGCCATCGCAGTCGAGCCAAAAAATATAGAACCAAAAAATCTAACAATACCTGCGCCCGTGTCATGCATTCCATATTGATTTAAAAAAGACTGCGTTTGAAACACACACCTAAATCCATAGTAAGCAAAACCTGCAAAGTGGATTATAAATAAAGTTAAATAGATTATTCCATTAAATTTTTCTAACATTGATTAAAATCCTTTAACTAAATATTGGTCTAATCTCATCTTCAATAGTACCTTCTATTGCAACTTCTTTTAATTGCTCTAAAAGTTTAATATATTCAGGATCTGCAGACATGTTAGCGTCAGCATCATTATTACCTTCAAACATGGGTCCAATTAAAGTCTCCCTTATGGTTCTTGGGTCTCCACCCATTTGAAAAGAAAAATAAACATCATGGTTAGGATAATGTTTTTTTCTAACTGCCGCTAAACCTTTTCCTATTTCCATTGCTTTTCCTAGGCCATCATCTTTTACCCTCATCGTTCTAGTATAAATTACCTTCATTGTTTTTCCTCACTCGGTAAAAATTTAGGCATTTTTATTTAGCATTAAAATCTATAACATCATCTGTACACTCAACAAATTTATGAGGTTCGAAGAAATCGTTCATAGACTCTAACTGTTTATTAATTGCATCTGGATCAGTACCTTTCCACCAACAATACATTGTTAGATTGTCTCCAGGTGTATTCCAGCTCATTTGGCACTTTGCACTATCACTTGTCATTGCTTTAGTCATATCTTCCATAGACATTGAACCAGTAACTTCTATCATTTTAGCTTTTGCTTCTTTTGACTTAAAAGTGTGTGTTACTATATAGTTTTTCATTTTTTTCCTTTCTATTTAACTTTTAAAAAGAGCAAGAGCTTCATTTAAAAATTTTTCAGATTTAGCATGGTCACCATTATTATGGGCATCCATACCCTGATCTTTAAGTTCTTGAGCTTTTTTAATTTTTTCATCAATATTTTTAGCCAACATTGGACATGAACCTGCGTATGCAGAGCTAACAAATAAGACCAAACAAAGTGTTAATATTATTTTTTTCATTTATACTCCTTATAAATTTACTTCAGATAGTTCATATAATTTAGCACTCTCTACACATTCTGCGTAAATAGCTTTCGCGGTAGAATTATTCCCAGTTACAAATTCTTTCATTCCAGCTTCATTATGAACATTCACTTTAAATAACATTCCACTTTTATCTGGTATCATAGCGCCAACAGTTTTTTCTGGATAGGCAACACTTTTTCTAACACCCATTCCTTCATCTGATTGCATCCAACCCATGAAAGTTTCTAATTTACCTTCTTTAAGTTTAAGATGAACTAACATTTCTTTTTCCATTTTTTTCTCCTTTTTTTTGAATTAATACAAAGTTTGAACTACTTTTTTAACTCTTTCAGCTCCATTAGGAACTAAAGCTTCAACAAATGTATGACATTTTTCAGTTTTAGCTTTGTCGTATTTTGAACCGTAATGTTTATCTACAGCTTTGTTTACTCCAGCATCCCAATCTTTTTCTGGAATACCTATTTCAAGAGCATATGTTTTTAAAACTTTTACAGTTGAAATAGATTTTTCTTTCATGCCGTATTCAAATTTTTCACCTGATGGCAGGAAATAGTTGGCCATATAAATTCCAACACAATCCCAAGCTTTAGATTTATCTTCATTACTCATATCTGCATAAGCAGAAGTAAAAGCAAAAAAAGACAAGATTAAAATTATTTTCTTCATAGAACCTCAAAGTTAATTATTTTAATTTAAAAATGTAACTGTTTTGTTACATGCCTGATATGCGATATTATAACCAGCTAGGTACAGGTAAGTTTTTTTCCTTTAAAAATGATTTATTAAACATCTTAGAGTTGTATTTATCTGATTTATCACAAAGAATAGTTACGATTGTTTTTCCTGGCCCAAGTTCTTTTCCAAGTCTAATTGCACCAGCGATATTTATTCCACAACTTGTTCCTAAACTTAGCCCTTCATTTTGAATTAGGTCATAAAGTATGGGCAATGCTTCGTGATCGTCAATGGAATATGCATCATCAATTTTTGCGTTCTCAAAATTTTTTGTTATTCTACTTGAGCCAATCCCTTCAGTAATTGATCCACCTTCAGATTTTAATTCACCGTTTTTAATATAATTATAAAGTGCTGATCCTTTAGGATCGGAAAGATAAATTTTAACATTTTTATTCTTTTCCTTTAAAGCATTACTTACACCAGAAATTGTACCACCTGTTCCAGATGAACAAACAAAACCATCAACTTTACCTTCAGTTTGTTCCCAAATTTCCTTTCCTGTTCCTTCATAATGTCCTTTAGCATTAGCAACATTATCGAATTGATTGGCCCAGACAACACCATTATTATTAGTTGGTCTTAACTCATCTGCTAGACGTCCAGCAATCTTAACAAAATTATTTTCGTCTTTATATGGCTTTGCAGGGACTAATCTTAATTCTGCCCCTAGATTTTTTATTGTATCTTTTTTTTCTTGAGTTTGATTATCATTCATTACAATTATTGTTTTATAACCAAGTGAATTCCCTATCAAACCTAATCCAATTCCAGTATTACCCGCAGTACCTTCAACAACAATACCACCTTTAGAAATTAATTTTTTTTCTTGTGCGTCTTTAAGTAATGAGAGCGCAGCTCTATCTTTGACAGACCCGCCAGGATTCATAAATTCTGCTTTACCATAAATGTTACATCCTGTTAATTCAGAGGCAGCTTTAAGTTTGATTAATGGAGTATTACCAATTGAGTCAATAAATGTATTTCTAATATGAACCATTAATCTTCTTTATTATCAGTAACAGCGTAAGGCTTAAATCCTCGTGTAGCATCCCCAATTTTTTTTGCAGGATTACCAGCCATTATAGATTTTTCTGGTACATCTTTGGTTACAACTGCGTTAGCACCAATCAAAGAATTTTTTCCAATAACAACAGGTCCTAGGATTTGAGCACCTGAACCTACCACTACATTTTCTTCTAAGGTAGGATGCCTTTTTGAATTCCTTTGTTCATTTGTATTAATGCTTGGAGATGTCCCCCCAAGAGTAACATTATGATAGATTGTTACGTTATCGCTTATTTCAGATGTTTCGCCAATGACTACACCCATACCATGATCAATAAATAAATTTTTTCCAATTTTTGCCTTTGGATGTATTTCAATTCCAGTAAAAAATCTTGATAATTGTGAAATAATTCTTGCTACTAAATCAAACTTTGCAATTGCAAAAAAATTTGCAATTCTGTGAAAAAATATCGCCTTTACTCCTGGATAAGTTAATATTAAACTTAATTTAGATTTTGCCGCAGGGTCGCGGTCGATTATAGATTGTAAAAAATCATTCATGTTGTATTTATTGTGTCAGTAAATTTAGTTTATATAGTTATTTTAAAAGATTTTTAAAGGATTTATTATGTACAAAAATACTAATTGTTTTCATTTAGCTATACCATGTGGTGATTTAGAAACTGCTAAAAAATTTTATAGTGAGACTCTTGGATGTAGCTTAAGTAATTCTGAAAAAGAATGGGCTGATGTAGATTTTTGGGGAAATGAATTAACCCTTCATGCTAGTGATCACAAACTTAGCAATGAAAGACACGATGTTGATATGGGTAATGTCTCAGTTCCTCACTTCGGTGTTCATTTATCAAGAAAAGATTTTGATGCTTTGAAACAAAGATTAAAAGATAAAGGGGCAAAATACTATGATGAGCCTTATCTTAGATTTAAAGGCACAAAGTACGAGCAAGAAACATTTTTTGTTAAAGATCCAAACGAAAATATTTTGGAAATAAAAACATTAACAGCAAATCCTGAATAATCTTAATCAAATTACACCAAGGTGTGAAATGACTTACAGAAGAAATTTATTAAAAATTATTGGTTTATCTTTTGTGTCATTGATTCTGTATCCATATAAGTTGGTACTTTCAGAGACAAAAAAAATAATAAATCAGAACCTTACCAGTAAACAAAAAGAAATTATGTTTAATGAGGGCACTGAAAGACCATTTACCAGCGAACTTCTACAAGAGAAAAGAAAAGGCTTTTATCATTGTGCGAATTGTGGAAACAAATTATTTTCCTCAGAGGCTAAATTCGATAGCGGCACTGGTTGGCCGTCATTTAGTGAAGCTTTACCAGGGGCTTTTAAAACAAAAGTAGATTATTCATTTGGTATGAAAAGGATCGAGTATCATTGTGCAAAGTGTGGAGTCCATCATGGACACGTTTTTGACGATGGCCCAAGCTCAACCGGTAAAAGATTTTGTAATAATGGGTTGTGTTTACTATTTATCCCTGCAACTTGATAATCATTTTTATTTTCTAAAGATTTAAAGTAAGTTCAGAACATTCAGATATCTATATTATGGAATTTGCCTTATTAGGTTTTTTTACAGGATTAAGTCTTATATTAGCTATTGGTGCTCAAAATGTTTTTGTCATAGAACAAGGTCTAAAAAAACAACATATCTTTTTAGTTTGTTTTATTTGTTCTATATCTGATTTTATTTTAATATTTTTAGGAATATTTCTTTTCCATTATTTTACACAATACTTTACTGCAACAGTAGAGTTAATCTTTAATATTTTGTTAATTATTTTTTTAATTCATTTTATATATTCAAAACTAAAATCCTTAAATTTAATAGTAAGTTTTAATGATAGAGTTCCTGAAATCTCAAAATTAAATGTTTTTATAAAAACACTTGGTTTTACTTATTTAAATCCACATGTTTACTCTGATACTGTATTCTTTTTAGGAAATTTTTCTAAAAGTTTTATTTTAAAACAAAAAATATTATTCGGAGCTGGAGCTTCAATAGCATCCTTGCTATTCTTTTTTACTATTGGTTATTTATCTAAATATTTATCGCAATATGCTCAAAGTTTAAAAGTGTGGAAAACAATAAATATTTTTATTATTAGTTTTATGAGTCTACTTACAATTTTTGTTATAATGGAAACTATTAATTAGAATATCCATATTTTTTTAATCTAACATCACCAGTTCTAGCATGTGCTTCCATTCCTTCATATCTTGATATTCTTGCTGCAGCAGCACCGACTAGTTTGGTAGATTCTTTTGTCATTCTTTGAAAACTTAAAGTTTTAATAAATTTACCAACAAATAAACCACCAGTATATTTACCAGCTCCTTTAGTTGGTAAAATATGATTTGTACCTGAACATTTATCTCCATAGGCAACCGTAGTTTCTTCCCCTACAAATAACGATCCATAATTTGTTAATCGTTCATAAAACCATTTTAAATTTTCTGTTTGAACTTCTAAATGTTCTGGAGCGTACTCATCACTAATCTTAACAATTTCCTCATCAGTATCGCAAAGAATTACCTCACCATAATCTCTCCAAGCTGCTTCTGCACTTTTTCTAGGAACTTCGGGTAATTCTGAAATTAATTCTGGAACTCTCTTTAACACTTTATCAGCTAACTCTTTACTTGTTGTGTATAACCAACATGGAGAATTATAGCCGTGCTCTGCTTGACCAACTAAGTCTACAGCAACTATCTCTGGATCAGCTTTTGCATCTGCAATTATTCCAATTTCAGTTGGACCTGCAAATAAATCTATTCCCACTTTGCCATATAAAATTCTTTTTGCTTCAGCTACAAACTGGTTTCCCGGACCAACAATGATGTCTGCTGGAGGGTTTTTAAATAATCCATTGGTCATAGCAGCAATCGCTGGAACACCACCTAAGTTCAATATTACATCTGCTCCACAGAGATCAGCAGTGTAGACAATAGCAGGGTGGGCACCAACATTTTCTTTTGGAGGGCTACATGCGATTATATTTTTAACACCGGCAACTTTAGCTGTAGTAACACTCATAACGGCAGAAGCGATATGCGCATATCTTCCTCCAGGTATATAGCAACCTGCCGTATTAACAGGAACTAGTTTTTGACCTGCATATAAACCATCAGATAATTCAACTTCAAAATCTTGACCGTAATTTTTAAGTTGAGCTTCAGCAAATTTTCTTACTCGATCAAAAGAAAATTGGATATCATCTTTAGTTTTTTGATCTAAAGTTTTTTTTATTTCATCAATTCTTTCTTTTGAAACAATTACTTCCCCATCGTATTTGTCAAACTTTTTTGTTAAATCAATACAACCTTGTTCTTTTGTAGTTTCAATGTCTTTTAATAAATCTTGAACTATTCCTGTTGTCTTATTGTCATCTGTTGATGATGTTTTTGGAGATTTTTTTAGATATGTGATAGCCATATTAATTGTTTACTATAGTTGGATTATTTAAGACAATTTCAATTTTATTGCAATCAAACAATTAATCTAGAGCAACAACAGCTGCAGCAATAGAAGCTAATCTTGCTGGAGCATCATCAGAACGACTGGTTATTACTACTGGAACTTTACCACCAACAACCACACCTGCTGCACACGCTCCACAAAAATATATAAGCATTTTTACTAATCCATTTCCCGTTTCAACACTTGGAACCAGTAATACATCAGCCATACCAGCTACACTATTTTGTATTCCTTTAATAGCAGCAGATTTTTTTGAGATACTATTATCAAATGCTAACGGACCAAAAACATCGGCATTTAAATTTTCTTTTTTAGCTAATTTAGTTAATTCTTCAGCCTCCTTCGAACTTGGAACACTATCTAAAACTTCTTCAGTAGCAGATAATATTGCGACCTTAGGTTTTTCAATACCAATTCTATTGGAAAAATTAATAACATTTTTAAGAATATGTAATTTTGTTTTTACATTAGGTAAAACATTCAATGCTCCATCAGTAATTATTAAAGGTTTATCCTCTTTTCCTAAAGTCATATGCCAAATATGACTTAATCTGGTTTTTCCAAGTAAACCATATTCTCTTTTCAAAACTTCTTTCATTAGAACGTCAGTATGAATATGGCCTTTAACAATAATTTTGATCTTTTGTTCGCTCGCAAGTTTTGCAGCAATGACGGCTGTATTGTTTTCAATAGGTTCATGCATTATCTCATAATTTGAGATATCCCATTTTAAATCTTGCGCGCACTTATTTATTTCTTTTTCATCACCTATAAAAATTGGCTCAATTAGATTTTCTTTAACAGCATCTTGCACCGACTGCATAGGAAGAGGTTTTCCTGCATTAACAATCCCTGCTTTAACACCTTTCTTTTTATGAGCAACATTAAGTAAGTTATCAGGACAAATAATTTCTTTATTGGAAAGCATGTTAATTTTTTAAATCTACTAAATCTTTTTGAATAATTTTTGACAATTTAATTTCTTTTTTTAAGTTCATTCTAAACCTTTTATCTTTATTTTGACCAGGATACATTATTTCTTTTACTCCTTTTATTTTAGGCAATCTTTTAATCGTTTTAATATTATTCTTAATTCTTGAGGTATAATTTTTGACAAATAAGTTTGTTTTAAATGTGATAAACAAATGTCCAATATTTTGTGGACCTGAAAAATCATCAAAAGGATCCTTAACCTTACCTGCATGATTTCCACCAGTTAAAACACCACTTAGAATATCTACCATCCACGCTAAACCTGAACCTCTAAAACCTGCAATAGGTAATTGAACTCCGTAAAGAGCTTTTTTTGCATCCGTTGTAGGTTTACCAAATTTATCTAATGCAACACCTTTTGGTATTTTTCGATAATTTCTAGCTGCAAATCTAATTTTTCCTCTATTAATTTTTGCAATAGCTGTATCTAATATAAAAGGTACCTTTGCTCCAGTTGGAGAGCCAAAACATATAGGATTTGTTCCAAACAAACTTTTTTTTGCACCATAAGGAGCAATTGCTGGTGGAGCATTAGTATAAATCATAGTGATTAAATTTTTTTTGACTGCTTGCTCAGCGTAGTAACCAGATAATCCATAGTGACCACTATTTTTAACTGCCACCAAACCGATACCTGTTTTTTTGGCACATTCGATTGCCTTTTTAATTGCAAGGTCCGCTGCAACAAAGCCAATACTATTATCAGCATCAATGTGAGCAATCGATTGAGATATCTTTTTTACTTTTATTCTAGGTTTTGGATTAATAACTTTTTTAGATATTCTTTCACAATACATTTTTAATCTAGAAAGACCATGACCATAAGCACCAACTAACTCCGCATTAATCAAAGCATTTGCTGAAATAACAGCATGTGGATTACTTAATCCGTAATTTTTAAAAATTTTGATAACTTCGTTTTTAAGATTTTCTGTTTTCAAATTAGCCTTTTCCACGCCATGGGATTGTTTTGTCTATTATTTTTCTCAAAGTGACATCAAATAATAAACCCAGCATTCCCATTATAAATATAGTGATCCAAATAACTTCATATTGAAAATATTTTTTAGCAACGTTTTCAACGAAACCAATTCCAGTTGTTCCAGCTAAAAATTCGGCAGCAACCAGAGTTCCCCAACACATTCCCACTGCAACTCTTATTCCAGTAAGTATTTCTGGTAAAGAGTTGGGAAAAATTACATACCTCAAGATTTGTTTTTTTGATGCACCAAGTGAGTGAGCTGCATGGATTTTTGATAACTGAGTACCAGAGGCACCAGCTCTCGCAGAAATAATCATGATTGATAATGAGACCATAAATAACAAGAAAACCTTGCCAGTATTATCTATTCCTAAAACCGAAATGATTAAAGGAGCCCAAGCCAGAGGGGGAACAGGTCTGTAAAGCTCAATTAACGGATCAAAAAAACCTTTCGCAAATCTATTTAATCCCATAAATAATCCAAGCGGCACACCAATTAATATTCCAAACACTAATCCTAAAAATACTCTTAAAAATGAATCCCAAATATGACCATAAGGCACTGGTACTTTAAATAGCTTAAAGTCTCCTGTTACTAATTTTAAAACTTGGCCTTTAAAATTTTGTTTAACAATTCCATCTTGAGTGTGAACTGGGTATTCACCAGGTAAAATATCAGCTATCCAATCTGGTAAAATAAAACCAATCATTTTACTGACATCAACCAGTTCTATCCATAGGAGAGGAATTTCTTTATAACCTACACTAGGTTTAAGCATAAGCATGAACTTATCAAAAGTATCTGACGGCTTAGGTAGCCATCTACCAGATCCTTGTTCTGAACAGCTTGGCCCACTTGCAACAATAGTACCAGCGGGAAATAGAAATATATCTACAAATCTCAATCCCCCTTGAGCTTCTTTTTGGGCAACATCAAAATTGATAATTGCATTTTGCATTTCGTTTAACGCATTGGGTGGATATATACTTGCAAATTCTATTCGTCTTGCAATTTTAACAATATCTTTAGCGTAAGTTGAAGCTACCTCTTGAGTATCATCTAAATTTTTTCGATAAGTTTTGATCTCATCTTTGAGCTCTTTTATTTTATTTTTAAATTGAGGATTATGATTTCTTAACTTGAAGAATTCATCACTAATAATTTGTAATTCTTTTGCGGCAGCATCAAATTTTAAACCTCTTTTCGTCTCTGGAACCAAAGGTACTTCGATAGTATTTTCTATAGACCCCGTTCCAGATTGAACCTTTATAATTCCCCAATCTCCTTGCTCACTTACTGCTTTAAGTCTTTCGTTTGCCTCTTGCTCTGTTTCAAAAGGATATTCAGGTTTTCTAAAATTTTCTGTTAATAGGTTAATTTTTCCAGTGATGTCATCTATTTTGAATTTTGTCTCATTTTCAATTAAATCCTCATTAGTTAATAAAGGAATTAGCTGAATAGTTTTGTTGATAAACTCTGTAAGATCTGTTTTTTGTTGCAAGCTAAGATCTTCAGAAAGTTTGATTTCATTTAAAGTTGCTTTAAGATTTTTATTTTCTTTCTTAATTTGAGCAGTACTTTTGAATTCTCGTTGCTCTATTGGAAATTGATATTTTAAACCTAATAAAGAGTCGTTAACTTTTGCTACTTGGCAAAGTTCATTAGCAGATTTTGGGTAAAAACCTTTTGCAATATCCCAAGAATAGTAAAGCCATATCAACAATAGAAAGCTACTCCCGACTATAATCCAGTGAGTACCACCTCTTGCTCTTTCAGGATTTCCAAAAACAGCATCTACTTTTTCAGTTTTGATTAACCTTCTTCCATAGAGAATACAGCCAATGACTGCAAAAAAAATTAAAAAGGTGACTATTTGAGTTAACATTTAATTATCTTTCCCCATAATTTCTTCTTCCATATTCCAAATCATCTCTAATATTTCTTCACGTTTCGCAGAAAAATCTTTGTTCTTTTTAATCTCTCTTAGATCTTCTTTCAGTCCCATTGAGGCAAATGGGAGATTATACTCTTTATGAATTCGCCCTGGTCGAGGTGCCATAACATATAATCTTTCACCAAGCAAAAGAGCTTCTTCAACTGAGTGGGTGATTAAAACAATTGTTTTCCCTGTCTCTTTCCAAATTTTTAAAACTAGAGACTGCATTTTTTCTCTTGTTAACGCATCAAGGGCTCCTAAAGGTTCATCCATTAAAATTAGGTCAGGATCATTAATCAAACATCTTGCAAGAGCAACTCTTTGCTGCATACCACCAGAAAGTTGATAGGTTGGAGTATTACCAAAACCTTTTAAGCCAACTATTTCTAACCATTCATCAACTTTTTTTTGAGTTTCAATTGGATCTTTTTTTTTCATTCTTAATCCAAAGTTGACATTTTCAGCAACTGTTAACCATTCGAACAATGCACCTTGCTGAAAAACCATACCTCTCTCTACACCTGGTCCATCAATTTCTTTACTATTTAAAGTAATACTTCCGGAAGTTGGTCGAATAAATCCTGCGGTAATATTTAATAAGGTTGTTTTTCCACAACCTGATGGTCCAAGAACTGTTAAAAGCTCCCCTTTTTTAAGAGTAAAATTTAAATCTTTTAAAGCGTGAACAGTTTCTCCTTTCGGAGTTTTAAAAATCATATTAAGATTTTGAGAAACTAGATCACTCATCTGTTCACTTTATATTAGAATTTGTAGTAAAAAAATAGGCACCAATTTAATAAAAAATTGGCGCCTATTTAAATTTTAATTACCTTAAAATTACAAAGGTAAGAAACTTGTATCTACGTTTCCTCTTGGTGTTCCCATTCCTTTTAAGAATGCATCAAGATTTCCACTTTCCATAGAACTTTTTGTTTCCTCTGGAGTTAGAAATTTAAAACCACTTAAAGTTTCTTTCATGTCAGGAATTTTCATTTCCGAAGCTTTTGACATTGCATTCATATCGCTTTTTCCAGCTCTATATCTTGCATTAGCTTCATGAGTTACTTCGATGAAAGTTCTCAACATTCCTGGATTTTCCTTCATAAACTTTGTAGTTACAGAAGTAATATCAATCCCTAGGATACCTGCATCTCTAGCTTCTTGAACTGTTAGTAATCTAGATCCAACTGCAACAGCAGCTTTAATAGAATTACCACCAAATAAACATGCCATTACAACATCACCACTTACTAAAGCAGCAGCACCTTCTTCAGGGTCCATTTGAATGATATCCATTTTTTTTCTATCCGCTCCAACAACTTTCATACTTTCATCAAAAACGTATTCAGCCATTGTTCCAAGTGGAACAGCAACTTTTTTACCTTCTAATTCAGTTGCGTTCGCTTTTGTAATTCCAGATGCATTAGATGTAACACAGGTTGTTCCTCCCATTCCGTATTCCATTGCAATATCAACTAATTTGATAGGTGCTTTAGATTTTACAGCGTTAATAAATGGAACTAAACCTTGAGAGTAAGAAATATCTATATCTCCTGCTAACATCGCATCAGTCATAGCACCACCATTAGTAAAGTTAGTCCACTTTACAGGAACCCCTAGAGCTTTTGCGAAGTTTTTCTTCATCATGTCCTCTAGATTTGGACTTGGCCACTCTAAGAAGTAAGCAACTCTAACTTCATTAGCTGCTGAATTAGCAACTGATATCGAAAGATTTAGAGCTACAAAACATCCAAGAATAAAACTAATTATTTTTTTCATTTATGCCTCTTCTTTGTTTATTTATATGTTCCAATTTTAAGATTAATTTGACCTATATGTAAAACAAAAAAATGATCATTATAGTTACACAACTTTAAGTTGTGACATTATTTTGGTGGTTAATTTCTATTAATTAGTCTAAGGATTTAACTAATAAACATTTTAAATTTATTTATGAGCTCAGAAAAAAGAACGTCAGTACCTAATTCACTTAATGAACATTGGATGCCATTTACATCTAATAAAGATTTTAAAGAAAATCCAAAATTGATTGTTGAGGCAAAAGGTGTTTATTTAAAAAATCATCATGGTAAAACACAAATTGATGCAAGCTCAGGATTATTTTGTAATCCATTGGGACATGGAAGAAAAGAAATTATTGAAGCAATAACAAATCAATTAAACACTCTTGATTATTGTCAGCCGTTTCAACAAGGATTTGGTGGTTCATTTGAATTAGCAACAAGAATTTCAAAACACACTCCTGGAAACTTAAATAAAATTTTTTATACGATATGTGGATCTACTGCAGTAGAAACTGCAATAAAAATTAGTATTGCATATCATAAAGCAAGAGGTGAGGGACAAAGGTTTAGATTTGTTGGAAGAGAACGTGCTTATCATGGAATGAATATCGGAGCCACATCAGTAGGTGGCATGATCAATAACGTTAAAGCGTATGCAAGTGTATTGATGCCAGGTGTAGTGCATATGAGACATACACATTTAGATGAACATAAATATATTTCAGGTCAACCTGAAACAGGAGCTGAGATTGCAAATGACCTAGAGAGAATTTGCACTAATTTTGGTTCTGAAAATATCGCAGCTTGTATTGTAGAACCAATTGCTGGTTCAACAGGAACGTTAGTGCCTCCAGTTGGATATTTGCAAAGACTAAGAGAACTTTGTGACAAACATAAAATACTATTAATTTTTGATGAAGTTATCACTGGTTGGGGAAGAACTGGTTCAGCTTTTGGAGCTCAAGAGTTTGGTGTGACACCTGATATAATGACGATGGCAAAAGCAACAACTAATGGGATAGTTCCTTTTGGTGTGGTTGCTTGTAAAGAAGAAATTTATGATGCAGTTATGGATAATTCTCCAAAAGGTGCAATAGAATTATTTCATGGTTATACTTACTCTGGAATTCCAGTTTCAGTAGCTGCAGCGTTAGCTGTTCAAGATATTTTCGAAAAAGAAGATATTTTTAATAGAGCGAAAGAACTTGGTCCTTATTTTCAAGAAGGTCTATTCTCACTTAAAGATATTGATGTTGTAGACAACATAAGAGGTTATGGAATGATGGGTGGTATAGATATTAAAACCGATGGTAGACCTGGTAAAGCAGGTTTGGCTACTTTCAAACATTGTTACGATGCAGGTGTAAACTTCAAAGCTACTGGTGATTGCTTAATTATAGCACCAATGTTTATCTGCGAAAAAAAACACATTGATGAAATCATAGAAAAACTAAGAACTGGAATTACTAATTACGCAAAGAGTAAAAAGAATTAAATTTCGTTAATGAGAATTGGCGTACCTAAAGAAATAAAACCTCAAGAAAATAGAATTGGCCTGACACCTGGCAGTGTTAAAACTTTGGTTTCAGAGGGTCATGAAGTTTTAGTTGAAAATAATGGAGGCTTTGAAGCAGGTTTCGACAATGATCAGTACAAAAATGCTGGCGCAAAAATTATAGAAAAAGCTAGTGATATTTTTAATGATGCTGAGATAATTGTTAAAGTTAAAGAACCTCAAAAAGTTGAGGTTGAAATGATTAGGGAAAATCAAATTGTTTATACCTACTTACATTTAGCGGCCGCAAAGGAATTAACAGAGGGTTTGGTAAAATCAAAAAGTATTAATATTGCCTACGAAACTATTACAGATGATAATGGAAGACTTCCTTTGCTGGCACCTATGAGTGCTGTAGCTGGACGTATGTCAGTTCAAGCAGGAGCACATTGTCTAGAAAAAAATCAAAAAGGTAGGGGAGTTTTATTAGGAGGAGCTCCAGGTGGTGAGCCCGCAAATGTTTTAATTTTAGGTGGAGGAGTTGTAGGTGAAAATGCTGCAACAATAGCAACTGGTATGAAAGCAAAAGTTCATGTTGTCGATAAATCAGAAGCAAGACTAAAACAATTAGTTGAAATGTTTGGAGACAAAATTATTCCAGAACAAAGTGACAAAATAGATTTAAAAAGGTTAGTAGCTGAAGCAGACTTAATAGTAGGTGGGGTCTTAATCCCGGGAGCAGAGGCACCAAAATTAGTTACTAAAGATATGCTTAAATTAATGAAAAGAGGTTCTGTAATTGTTGATGTTGCAATCGATCAAGGAGGATGTGTAGAAACAAGTAAACCCACAACATTTAATGATCCAACTTTTATAGTAGACAATGTTGTCCATTATTGTGTAGCTAATATGCCAGGTGGAGTTCCAAGAACTTCGACTATTGCATTAAATAAAGCAACACTTCCATATTTAATAAAATTAGCTAACAAAGGTTATCAAAAGGCTCTTGGTGAAGATAAAAACTTTCTAGCAGGATTAAATGTTCACAAGGGTCATGTGACTTATAAAGCGGTTGCAGATGTTTTTGGACATGAATATGTTAATCCAGGAGATGCAATCAATAACTAATTAGATGGAAAAAAAACTTCCAAGTAGCACAAAAGTTGTTGTGATAGGAGGAGGAGTAGTAGGTTGCTCTGTAGCTTATCATTTAGCTAAATTTGGTTGGAAAGACACAATTCTTTTAGAGAGAGATCAATTAACGTCAGGAACAACTTGGCATGCAGCAGGTTTAGTAAGTCAATTAGGCCCAACTGCAGCAGTCACAAAAATTAGAAAATATACTTTAGATTTATATAAAGAGCTTGAAAAAAAAGTTGATCATTCTGCAGGTTTAAGATTAAACGGAGCACTTTCGATCGCTCAACATAAAGGCAGATGGCAAGAACTTAAAAGACAAGCAACCACAGCACAACTTTATGATGTCGATGTAAGAATTTTAGATAAGGATCAAATCAGAAAAGATTATCCCATAATCAATACAGATGAAGTTATGGGAGGAATTTTAATGCCAGGCGATGGTGCAGCAGATCCCTCTGGTGTTACCCATATGTTGGCTAAAGCAGCAAGAATGGAAGGTGCACAAATTTTTGAAAAATCACCGGTTGAGGAAATTTTAACTAAAGATGGAAAAATTTCTGGAGTTAAAGTTAAAGGTCAAAAAATTGAATGTGAATATATTGTTTTAGCCTCAGGTATGTGGTCAAGACAAATTGGAGAAAAAGCTGGTGTCAGTATTCCCTTGTATCCAGCGGAACATTTTTACATAATCACTGAGCCAATTGAAAATTTATCTAAAACTTTACCAGTGGTAAGAGATTTTGATAGTCGAACTTATATAAAAGAAGATGCAGGAAAAATACTAGTTGGAATTTTTGAGGGAAATTCAATTCCTGCTTGGAATAAAACCAATAAAGTTCCAGAAGATTTTTCCTTTGGTGAGTTTCAAGAAAATTTTGAACATTTTGAACCTTATTTAGCTTCAGCAATTAAAAGATTTCCAATTTTAGAAACTGCTGGAATTAGAAAATTTTTTTCAGGACCAGAATCTTTTACGCCTGATACCAACACATTATTAGGAGAAGTACCTGAGATTAAGAATTTTTTTGTATGTTGTGGTTTAAATAGTATCGGAATTGGCAGTGGTGGTGGTGTTGGTAAGGTTACAGCAGAATGGTTGATGACTGGTCATATTAATGAGGATATTTTTAGTTACGATATAAAAAGATTTCAAAAATTTCATTCAGATTTAGATTTTATAAAAAAAAGAATTACAGAGTCATTAGGAGATTTGTATGGAATGCACTGGCCATTTAAACAACACAAAACTTCTCGAGATATAAAAAAACTTCCACATCATGATAATTTGAAAAGTTTTGGAGCATGCTTTGGTGTCTCTGGTGGATATGAAAGACCAATGTGGTTTGCACTAGATGGTGAAAAGGCAGAGTATGAATATAGTTATAACTATCAAAGTTGGTATCCCTCAGCTGAGTATGAAACAAGTAATACAATAAAAAATGTTGGTTTATTTGATCTAACTCCTTTTTCAAAGTTTGAAATTAAATCTGATAAAGCCCATCAAGAATTACAAAGAATTTGTACTGCGAATATTAAGAAAGATGTTGGTAAATGTACCTATACTCATATGTTAAATTCAGATGGAGGTATTGAGACTGATTTAACTATAGTGGCGGTAGATGAAAACCATTTTAGAATAATTAGTTCTGCCGCAACAAGAGAAAGAGACAAGCACCATATCAAAAAACATTTAAATAAAGACATTGAATTGAAAGATGTAACTGATGATTATTGTGTTTTTGGTTTATTTGGACCCAAAAGCAGAAATCTTTTAAGTTCATTAAGTAAAGATAATTTTGATAATGAAAATTTCAAATTTGGGACAGCAAAATTTATTTCAATCGAGGATATTAAAATTTGGACACAGAGATTGTCTTATGTTGGGGAGTTAGGATATGAACTTTACGTTGAAGCTAATGATGCGAAAAAAATTTATGAATTAATTATAGAAAAAGGTAAAAATTTTAATCTTTCAAACTGTGGTATGCACGCAATGGATATTATGCGAATGGAAAGTGGCTTTCTACATTGGGGACACGATATTTCGCCTGAGGAAAATCAATATCAAGCAGGTTTATCTTTTACAATCAGTAATAAAAAAAATGTAGATTTTATTGGTAAGTCAGCTCTTGAAAAGATTGATAAAGAGAAGATTAAAACAAGATTTGCTATGTTTACTTTAAAAGATAGTAAACCTGGAGAACCACTATTACTTCATGATGAGCCTATTTATTTAGAAGATAAAATAATAGGTAGATCAACTTCAGGAAATTACTCTTTTAACTTTAGGAAAAATCTGACTTTTGGTTACATCAAAAACGATTTTTCCAATGAAAAATTGAAAGATAGTAAATTATTCATTGAGGTTGAGAAAAAAAAATACGAAATTGAATTGATTGATAGACCATTAAAACAGACCAATTTTAAGGGTAATTAAGCTTTATTTTTTAGAAGAAAAACAAATATAAAACCAGTGATGTACATAATCAAAGCATATGCAGCTGTTGGAGTTATGTAGACTATATCTGTACCGAATATTTGTGTAGAAACAAATATTGCTAAAGTACCATTTTGTAATCCACATTCTAAAGCAATACATTTTTGTTGTTTTATTCCTGAGGCAAAAGTTTTACCAAGGTAATAAGCGACAATCATCATTGTTATATTAAGAGTTAAAGTAATGAAACCTGCCTGTATTAGAAAATTTATAAAACTCTCTCTTTCTTCGTAAAATGCAGCAATAAAAAAAATAACAAATAATATTATGTTGAGTTTTTCAAATACTTGAATTTGTGAATTTACAAAATTTTCAGCAAATTTTCTTATAATCATCCCTAAGATTACTGGAACAGTTACAACTAAAAACATTTTTAGCGCTATACCAGTCATTGAAATATTTTGAGAAATATTTGTAATTTCAAATAGATCAGCAGATGTAAAAACTATAAGAGGAACGGTAATAATAGAAATTAAACTGATTATAGCCGTTAAAGTAATAGATAAAGCAACATCTCCTTTAGCAAACTTTGTTAATATATTGGATGTAACTCCACCCGGTGCAGCAGCGATAATCATAACTCCAATGGCTATTTCAGGTGATACATTAAAAATAATAATTAATAAGTAAGCAACTAATGGAAGAATAATTAATTGAGAAAAAAAACCAACAAAAAAATCCTTTGGAGTTTTTAATATCTTCGTAAAATCGTCAATCTTTA
>CACNIF010000001.1 GCA_902620465.1 uncultured Pelagibacteraceae bacterium | reverse complement strand
TTAGTATTTGGAAATTTAAGTATCTCTTTTGAATATCCACCTTGACCAAAAGTACAATCAATAAATGTGCCACCATATTGAGGGGAAATAATGCTAATGAGTTCTTTTAGCAATACTGGATAGTGATTTAATCTATCCGGTACTATGGTGGCTTCCATTTATTTTCTCGAAGAACATTAATTTTTTTGCCTTCTTAAAAATGCGGGAATTTCAAGATCATCCTCTTCTTTTTCATCTTCTGAAGAATTTAGGAGGTCATTCGAATCTAAATTATCGTTTTCAGAACTAAATAAGTCTGGTTCGTTAGTGTCTACGCCAAATTCTCTCAAATCATTCTGGTCTTCTTCTATTTTTTCTAAAGGCTCAGAGGTTTCTTGTGAAAAAGGCATCTCATTATAGTCAGAACTTAAACTATCAATTTTCTCAATTTCCTGATTTTTCAAAAGCTCTTCATGATATTGATTATTCACATCACTTACTGATTGATTGTTTGTTTGACTTTGTAAATTATTAGTTACAATCTCGTTCTCAAGCTTGAGAGCGTTCGCGCCATGGGAAACCGGATTTGAGTTGTTTCCACTAAATTGAAAAGATTGTGTCATACCATTGGCCACAAAGTCAGAATAACCCGGATTTCTATTTTGTATTCTATGTACCATATTAATTACTGATTTAGTTTCTGGTTGTTGACCGTCCAAAGAAGTTGCAACAATTGAAACTCTCATTTTTCCGTCAAGTTCAGGATCTGTGATGGCACCAATAATTAATTCGGCCTCAGGATCTACTTCTGCTCTAACTTTATTGACTGCCTCATCAACTTCAAAAAGCTTAAGATCCTTTCCCCCAGTAATGTTTACTAATAATCCTTTGGCACCTTTTAAGGTATAATCATCGATTAATGGGTTACTAATTGCCATCTCAGCTGCCTTCATTGCTCTACCTTCACCCTCAGCCTCGCCTGTACCCATCATCGCTTTACCCATCGAGGCCATTACAGACTCAACATCAGCAAAATCAAGATTTATTAATCCAGGTCTTACCATTAAATCAGTAATACTCTGCACTCCATGCATCAGGACGTTATTTGATAAGTTAAACGACTGCTCAAAAGTAGTTTGTTCATTAGCAATCTTAAATAAATTTTGATTTGGGATAACTATAATTGTATCTACGTGTCTTCTTAGTTCCTCTAATCCTTGTTGAGCTCTTCTCATTCTTGATGGTCCCTCATATAAAAAAGGTAAAGTGACTACACCAACAGTTAAAATATTAAGTTCTTTAGCAGCTCTAGCAATTACATGAGCAGCACCTGTACCGGTTCCACCACCCATTCCAGCTGCAATAAATACCATGTTAGCACCCTGTAAGATATTGACAATATCATTTAAAGATTCATCAGCAGCTGCTTGACCTATATCAAGTTTTGCACCTGCACCTAAACCTTTAGTTAAATTTAAGCCAATTTGAATTTTTGATTTTGCTTTGCTGTGCTTTAAATCCTGCGCATCAGTATTTACTGCAATAAACTCAACTCCTTGCATTCCATTATCAATCATCTCATTAATTGCATTTCCACCTGCTCCACCAATTCCCATTACTAAAAGTCTTGGCTGTAATTCTTTAATTTCTGGTACCTTAAAATTAATTGTCATTTCTATCCCCCGTTATTTGTTAAGTTGACTCTCCCATTTAAGACTAGCTCTATGTAAATTTGCTTTTTTTCTAGCGTTAGTTTTAAATCTTTCGAATGCCATTGGTTCCCAAATTTGGAATGTTTTACCTTGGCCAACAAAAATCATACTGTTTTTTATTTTTGCATGTTTTAGTAATTTTGAGGTTAGTGAAATTCTACCTTCACTATCAAATTGTAAATTTGTGCTCTCAGATAAAATTGATGTTGCGAAAAAATCTCTTTTTTCCTCAAATGGACTAAGAGTATCTATTGTATTAGAAATTTTTTCTATTCTGTCTTGAGGCCATGCTTCTATTGATTGATTATTGAAAGAAGGATAACAAATTATACCGTTATAACCAAGATTAGATAAATATGATCTAAAACTTGCAGGCACGGACACCCTTCCTTTTTTGTCTAGTTTGTTTTCGTACGTCGATAAAAACATAAGCCATAAAATTCTTTGTTCCCTTTATTTTGGGAATTTATGGGATATTATGGGTTTTTATTAAAGGAGTCAACACTTAGGTTAATGTAGAATGAATGTAAAAAATTTGATCAAAAATGAATCAAAACGTGAACATTTATATTGAATTTAATTATTTTGGATAAGCCAGATGAACTGTAAGCCGGGTTCTGTCATTTAAATTTATCATTTATCTAGGCTCAAAATCACTTTTGAGCTCAAGCAACTAACCCTGATGACTAGCCAAGAATTGCTTTTAGTTTTTCAACATTGTCATCTCTACTTAGTTTTGCTCCCAGTGGGGTTTTCCAGCGTTCATTGTTACCAATAGAACCGGTGTGCTCTTACCACACCTTTTCACCCTTGCCATGTTATGGCGGTTTATTTTCTGTGGCACTATCCCTAGGGTTGCCCCTGCCAGGAATTACCTGGCACTGTATTCTTGTAGAGTCCGGACTTTCCTCTTTAAAAAATTAAAGCGATAAATCGTTCATCTGGCAAAGATAATCTATAATTAAATCAAAAAATTTCAAGTTTAATCTTTTTAATTAGAGACAAGGTTTTTACTTATTATTAAACACTCTCGGTCTATTTTACCATCAACTAAATCCTGTCTAAATCTTCTTTGGAAAGCCTTTGTAAGATATTCTATATTTTTACTCATTTTTAAACCTTCAATCTTTTTATATCCAATTTTATAAAGATTTTTAAGAAAAATATTTTCCTCAATTTTAGATGAAAGTTTAACTTTTCTAAATTTTTTAATTTTTTTTAAATCTAAATTATGATACCAGGTCAACCCATTTTTAGCCAGCTTTGCCCAAGGAAATTTTTCACCTGGATCTTTTTTTCGATCGGGAGATATATCTGAATGACCAAGAATATATTTTTTTTTAATTCTGAATTTTTTAATTAAAGATATTAAAAGTTTTTCTAGAGAAAAAATTTGTAACCTAGAAAAATTTTTGTAACCATATTGGTGACCTGGATTAGTAATTTCGATACCAATTGAGTTTTTATTTAAATTTTCATGATTTTTCCATTTTGATAAACCAGCATGCCAAGCTTCGTAAAGATCAGGAACTAGAATTAATATTTTACCATTTTTTTTTATTAAATAATGCGAACTAACTTTAGACCTGGGATTCTGCAGTCTCTTTATAGAATCTATTTCTTTTTTCATGCCTGTGTAATGAATGATGATAAATTTTATTCTTTTTTTTTGCCTTTTTGGCAAGCTAAAATTCGGTGAATAATCATAAATTTTATTCATGCTTAAATATTAATACAATTTTAGGCTATTTATAAACATTTTATGGACATTTTTTATTATTAAATGTTAATTTACATAATTAAGAATAATATATAAGATAAGTTCGTATGTTAAAAAAATTATCAATAATTTTAATTTCAATTTTTTTATTAACAATGAATGCAAACGCAGGTTCTGATGGTGAATTAAAGTTAGAAAAAGAACCAAAAAAAGTTAAAGATTGTTTCAAAAATTTAAATAGAGCAACTTTTGCATTTAATCAAAGTCTGGATAAAACTATAATAAAACCTCTTGCTGAAAGTTACAGAAAATTACCAGATCCTGTTCAAAAAGGTACTCATAATTTTGTTACAAATTTATCAAGTTTAGTTACAATTCCGAATAATGTTTTGCAGGGTGATATTAAACTAGCAATAATTAATACGGCTAGGCTTGTAGTCAACTCAACTATTGGAATATTAGGTACTATTGATGTTGCGAATCAAATGGGTTTTCCAAAATACGAAAGGGAGGATTATGGTCAAACTTTAGGTGCATGGGGAGTTGGACCAGGCTGTTACGTAGTTTTACCTGTTTTGGGACCTTCGACTTTACGAGATACAACTGGTTCCTTTATGAATGTGTTAGGAGGTGATCCTTACTATAACGCTTCAATGCACGGAAATAACGAGTATTTAAGTGAGGGTTTTTATATGGCAACAAAGGCTGTAGAGGGTATCGATTTTAGATCAAATAATATTGAGTCATTTGACAATCTAGAAATAAATTCTATAGACTTTTATGCATCGGTAAAAAGTTTATATTTGCAAGACAGAGAAAACAAAATTAGCAATTTAAGAAAAGGAAATATTGAAATTTTCTACAAAAATGAGGAAGATTGGGAAGAAATAGACAATAATTAAGTCTTTATCTGTACAACAAAGAAATGAAAAAAATTTTTTTTATATTAATATTATTAAATTTTAACTTTATTCATGTTTTTTCTGTTGAGCCTGATGTATTCGTTCAATCAACAGTTAACAGAGCATCAGAAATATTAGCTAAAAATATTTCACAAGAAGAAAAAATCAATAAGTTGAAGGTAATTGCAAAAGAAACTGTTGACATTCAGGGTGTGGGTTTTTATTCTCTAGGATCAGCCAGAAAAAACTTGAGTGAAGAAGAAAAAATTAAGTATTTACAATTATTCGAAGATTATTTTTTAAAAAGTTTTTCTAGTAGGTTATCAGAATATACAAATCCAGAAATTGATGTTTTGTCAAAAAAGGTTTTAGGTGAAAATTACACTATTGTTAATAGTGTTTTAAAAGGAACTTCTGAAAGACCTGAGGTAAAAATTGACTGGAGAATTTATACAAAAAATCAAGATAACCCGCTAATAAGAGACTTAATAATAGAGGGCTTAAGTTTAGCGAGAACACAAAAGGAGGAGTTTGCATCAATATTAAACTCCAATGATGGTAATATCGACTTCTTATTTAAAACATTAAAAGAATTTTCTTTAAAATAATTAAATTGTATATATGGTGGGCCCGCCAGGACTCGAACCTGGGACCAATACATTATGAGTGTACTGCTCTAACCAACTGAGCTACAGGCCCTTTCATAAAATAACTTATTATAATAAATTGATATATTAAACAAGAATAGATCTTTTTACTATTGAAATTTTAAATGGTGGGCCGTGTTGGTTACGCTCCAACTACCCCTGCAATGTCAATGCAGTACTCTACTATTGAGCTAACGGCCCAAATATAAAACTTAACTTTCTAAGAAACTCTTTAACTGTTTCGATCTACTTGGATGTTTTAATTTCCTCAGAGCTTTCGCCTCAATTTGTCTTATACGTTCACGTGTGACAGAGAACTGTAAACCAACTTCCTCTAGAGTATGATCTGTATTCATACCAACCCCAAATCTCATTCTTAATACTCTCTCCTCTCTAGGTGTAAGAGTTGATAATATTTTTGTCGTTGCTTCTCCTAAATTAGATTTAATTGCTTGTTCTAGAGGTGCGAGGGCTTTCGTATCTTCTATAAAATCTCCTAGACTACTATCTTCTTCATCACCAACTGGTTTTTCTAAAGATACTGGTTCTTTAGAAATTTTTAAAACCTTTCTCACTTTATCTAGTGGCATTCTTAATTTTTTTGCCAGTTCCTCTGGAGTTGCTTCTCTTCCAAATTCACTGAGAATTAATCTTTGAGTTCTTACAATCTTATTTATAGTCTCTATCATGTGGACTGGAATTCTAATTGTCCTTGCTTGATCAGCAATGGATCTTGTTATTGCTTGTCGTATCCACCATGTAGCATAAGTAGAAAATTTATAACCTCTTCTGTACTCAAATTTGTCGACTGCTTTCATTAAACCTATATTTCCCTCTTGAATTAAGTCCAAAAATTGTAAACCTCTGTTTGTATATTTCTTGGCAATCGAGATAACTAGTCTCAAATTTGCTTCAACCATTTCTTTTT
The DNA here is from genome assembly GCA_902620465.1 of uncultured Pelagibacteraceae bacterium. Classification (GTDB taxonomy): domain Bacteria; phylum Pseudomonadota; class Alphaproteobacteria; order Pelagibacterales; family Pelagibacteraceae; genus Pelagibacter. Next base: position 363,807 of record CACNIF010000001.1, on the reverse strand, counting down.
TCGCAATTCTAGATTCTTTTTCTCCTTTTTGTACTCTACTAACTAACTTTTTATAGTCAGTTACCGACATCCCTAATTTATGACTTATTTCAACTAATCTATCTCTAATATTCTTGAATTCATCTTTATTTTTTGAGAAAAATTGCTTCCATAAAGAGTTTGTATCTAAAAACTTTTTTAAATTAGGGTTAATTTCATTACCAATATAAAACTTGATAAATTCATTTCGAGGAATCTTTTGATCTATAGCTAGCCTCATTAAATTTCCCTCTAGAGAAACAATCTTTTTGTTCTCTACATAATGTTTTTGAACTAATTCTTCTAAAACAGATGGTGACAATTGGAGAGATTTAATATTCTCTAAGATGTCATTAACAATTTTATCATGACCTTTTTCTTTTGCAGGAGAAAAAGTCTTTGAATTTAACACACAGTCTAATTTTTCTTTTTGGTATTTGATAAGTTTATTATATTCTTTAGTTAATAAATTAACTGTTTTTAATACCTTAGGTTTAATCTCACTTTCCATTGCAGCAAGTGTGGGATTAAAATCCTCGTCTTCCTCACTAGCACCTTCTTCTTTTTCTAATTCTCCAGAATTTTTTTGTTTTGCACTAGGTCCAGTTGTTTCATCTTCCATATAATTTGTATCAATATCAATAATCTCACGAACTAAAATTTCATCTTTTTGAAGTTTTCCATTCCATTCAAAAAATTGTTGAGCTGTTATAGGGCTTTGAGACAATGCTATTAACATTACATCTTTTCCAGCTTCGATTCTTTTAGCAATAGCTATTTCACCTTCTCTAGATAATAACTCAACACCACCCATTTCTCTAAGATACATCCTAATAGGATCATCACTTTTCTCGATAGTTTTACCTTCTTCTTTAGAGGAACTGTCCTTTTTTCTAAGAACTTTAAAGTCTGATTTTTTTTCTACTAAAGTAACTTTTTCATCAAGGATATGTATGAATGCTTGGGCAAGATTTTCATTAGACAAATTCCTCTTACCTAAGGATTTGCTTAGTTCTTCGTAAGTAATAAATCCTCTATGGGTTCCACGACCCATTAGTCTTGCAAACGATTTTGTAATAATTCTTTCCACAGCAATAATTTTAAAGAGTCTTATATAATGTCAAATTTATAAAAATCCATTAATAAATAATATAAATTAATTGATATTTTGCTTTTTTTTGAGTTCTTTTAGCTCATTAAATGTTGTCTCACTAAGATCTTTAGAAAACTTCGATTCTAACTCCTGGATTCTAAGTTCAAGATTATAACTATTCAGATCTCTTTTAATGTCATCTAATAATCCAATTATCTCATGTTCATTTTTATTCTTTTTACCCAGGATATATTTAATTGGAGCAAACTTATCAATTTTTTCAATTAGTTGTTTATCAATTTCTAAATCTTTAATAGTGAGTTCTCCATCAAGTTTAAGTTTTGATAAAATTTTTGAAAAAATTTGCTCATTAACTTCGGTAAATAAACTTACATTTTCAATTAAATGAGGATTTTCCCTCATTAATTCCAAATTATTCATTATAAGATAAAGCAATGAAAATTCTTTAAGCTCTATTGCTGATAACGATTTACTTTCATTAAAGTATTTTTTTGTCGTTTCTAGAGATTTAACTTTTTTAACATAATTGAATTTTTTACTTAAATTAGTATGTGGTGCTAGCTCGGAAATTTTTTCCAAAAAATACTCTAAGACGTATTTTTTAATATATTCATCCTTAATAGTGTTTGCTATCGACCTAAGTTTTTTATCGAAAATTGCCAAAGATGATGGATTATTTTGAGTATGTTTTTTATAGTGTGCAAAAATAAACTGGTGTATCGATATTTTACTTTCTTTTACAAAATTTAAAAAATAGTCTTTGCCGTTTTTATTCACAAAACTATCAGGATCCTCTTTGTCAGGTAAAAATAAAAATGAAATTTGTTTTTCTGGTTTTAAATAAACAATAGAATTTTCTGCGGCTCTTAAAGCCGCTTTATAACCACTCTCATCCCCATCGAAGCAAATTATAATATCATCGAAAAATTGATTTAATGTTAAAATTTGTTTGTCGGTAAGTGAAGTTCCCAAGTTAGCAACCACATTTTCTATATTATTTTTTGCTAATCCAACAACATCCATATAACCCTCAACAAGAAAGATATGATTTAACTTATTAGACAATTTTCTAGCCTGATCTAAGTTATATAAATTTGAACCTTTTTTAAAAAAAGATGTTTCAGGAGAATTAATATATTTGGCAAGGTAATCACTTTTTTCAATTATTCTTCCACCAAGTGCAATTGATTTACCAGAAATATTATTTATTGGAAAAATTATACGGCCCTTGAATCTCTCTACGTGAATTTTCTTTTTTTCATCGAAATAAAATAATCCAGTTCCAATTAAAGCTTCTTCACTGAAATTACTTCTTATTTTTTCAAAAAAATTTGGATTTTTCTCGATATATCCTATTTTAAATTTTTTAACTTGATCTTTGCTTATATTTCTATCTTTTAAATAATTTCTCGCATTGTTATGTGTTTCATTTTTAATTAACTCGTCATGATAAAATTCGACGTATTGATCAAAAATTAAACAATACTCTTTCCATTTTTTTTCTCTCTCCTCATCTTGTTTCGTAAACATATAAGGTTGCATACCAGCCAAATTTGCAAGATACTTTACAGCTTCACCAAATCTAAGATTTTGTGTTTTCATAACAAAATCAAAAATGTTTCCATGTTCAGACGTAGCAAAACAATGGTAAAATTCTTTTTCATCGTTAACTGTGAATGAAGGTGTTTTTTCATTTTTAAAAGGTGAAAGACCTACAAATTCTTTTCCTCTTTTTTTTAAACTCACAAATTTAGATACGACTGATGAAACTTTTAATCTAGTTTTTATTTCATCGAGATACTCTTTTGGATATTTCATCATGAATTATTCAAGAGTTCTTTAATAAGAGATCCCGCTTTAGCAAAATCAATTTTATCGGAATATTCTTTTTTTAGTTCACCCATAACTTTGCCCATATCTTTTAGTGAAGAAGCGCCTAATTTTGTTATAATCTCCTCACATATTTTTTTTGTTTCTTCATCACCTAAAACCTTAGGTAAAAAACTTGATATAATGTCATACTCATTTTGCTCAACCTCAAGTAAATCAGTTCGATTATTTTTTTTGTAGATTTCAATTGATTCGCTTCTTTGCTTAACCATTTTTTTAAATAGCTTTTTAATATCTTCATCGTCTGTCTCTTTCTTGTTGGGACCTGATCTATTTTCAATATCTAAATCTTTGATTGATGATAAAATTAACCTATAAGTTGATATTTTTGTTTTATCTTTAGATTTTAAAGCGTTTTTGTATTCAGTTTCAATTGTTTGTTTTAAAGACATAATTTTTTAATCTACTTTAAAGCAAAAAATTCTCAAAAGAAAAATTGTTTTTTTTCAATTTTATAATACATCTCTGTTGCGATAATAATCCAATTATTGTATTAACCTTTAACTTATGAGTTGTAATTGATCAAAAAAGCAAAAAAAACTAACTCAAAAAAAATCTCAGATAAACAAACAGGTATTTTAGTTCTTGAAAATAGAAAAGTTTTTAAAGGCATTGGTATTGGCTACCAAGGAACAGCAACTGGAGAAGTTTGCTTCAACACTTCTCTTACAGGGTATCAGGAAATAATTTCTGACCCATCTTATGCTGGGCAAATAATCAATTTTACTTTTCCTCACATTGGTAATGTGGGTACCAATAGTGAAGATCATGAGTCTGATAAAATTTGGACAAAAGGAGTTATATTTAATTCAGAAATAACCTCACCATCAAATTATAGATCATTTTTACACCTCGATGCTTGGTTAAAAAAAAATAAAATCGTCGGCATCACTGGATTAGATACAAGAAATTTGACCAATTTTATTAGAGATAAAGGAGCACCAAAAGGCACAATATCAGTCTCAAAAACAGGCAAATTTAATATAAATAAAATCATCAATGTAACTACAAAATGGAGTGGATTAAAAAATTTAGATCTTGCAAAAGAAGTTACTACAAAAAAAAATTATCTTTGGAACGGTTTTAAAACTTGGAAAAAGCAAACTGGATATCAAAAAAATAAACAAAAATCTTTTCATGTCGTTGCTATAGACTATGGAATTAAAAAGAACATTTTAAGATATTTTTCTGACTTTAAATGTAAAGTTACAGTGGTTCCATGTAACACTAGTTATGAAAAAATTTCATCACTAAAACCTGATGGAATATTTCTGTCAAATGGTCCTGGAGATCCTGCTGCAACTGGAAAATATGCTATTGGAATAATAAAAAATCTAATTAAAAAAAATTTTCCAATATTTGGAATTTGTCTTGGTCACCAATTACTTGGTTTAGCCTTAGGAGCAAAAACTAAAAAAATGAAGCTTGGACATCGTGGAGCCAATCATCCAGTAAAAAACTTTATTAATGATAGTGTTGAAATTACCAGTCAAAACCACGGTTTTGAAATTGTTAAAGAAGGTTTACCAAGAAATCTAGAAATTACTCATAAATCTTTGTTTGATGGAGGAATAGAGGGAATTCGATTAAAAAATAAACCTGTGTTTTCTGTTCAATATCATCCAGAGTCAAATCCAGGACCACAGGATAGTGTTTACCTTTTTCAAGAATTTATAAACAACATTAAAAAAAATGCCAAAAAGAAAAGATATTAAAAAAATTTTAGTCGTTGGAGCTGGCCCAATAATTATTGGTCAAGCTTGTGAATTTGATTACTCGGGCACTCAAGCATGCAAAGCACTAAAGGATGAAGGTTATAAGGTAGTTTTAGTTAATTCAAATCCAGCAACAATAATGACTGACCCAGATGTTGCAGATAAAACTTATATAGAACCAATTACTCTAGAAATACTTGAAAAAATTTTAAAAAAAGAAAAACCCGATGCAATTTTACCAACCATGGGTGGTCAGACTGCATTAAACTTGGCAATGGAAGCAGAAAAAAAGGGAGTTCTTAAAAAATACAAAATAGAACTAATTGGGGCCAATTCAAAAGCAATTTCTAATGCTGAAGATAGGAAAAAATTTAGAAAGAACATGATGGATATTGGTATAGATTTACCGAAATCAAAAGTTGTAAATAAATTCAATCAAGCCTCAAAAGTTTTAAAACAAATTGGTCTACCTGCAATTATTAGACCCGCATTTACACTCGGTGGTCTTGGAGGTGGAATTGCTAAAACCAAAAAAGACTTTTATAAAATAATTAAATATGGATTACACGAGTCCCCAGTAAACCAAGTTCTAGTTGAAGAATGTTTGGAGGGTTGGAAGGAATTTGAAATGGAAGTTGTAAGAGATAAGAAAGATAATTGTATAATTATTTGTTCAATAGAAAACATTGACCCAATGGGAATTCACACGGGTGACTCTGTTACAATTGCACCAGCGTTGACACTTACTGATAAAGAATATCAAGTAATGAGAAACGCATCTATTGCATGCCTTAGAAAAATTGGAGTTGAAACAGGAGGGTCTAATGTTCAGTTTGCCATAAATCCAAAAAATGGACGAATGGTCATTATTGAGATGAACCCAAGAGTATCAAGATCATCTGCTTTAGCATCGAAAGCAACAGGTTTTCCTATTGCAAAAATTGCAGCGAAACTTGCTGTCGGTTACACATTAGATGAATTAAAAAATGAGATAACAAAAGTCACCCCTGCATCTTTTGAACCAACTATTGATTATGTCGTTACAAAAATTCCAAGATTTACCTTTGAAAAATTTTCGACTTCACCTGCAACATTAGGTACATCAATGAAATCAGTTGGGGAGGCGATGGCGATAGGTCGAAATTTTAAAGAGTCTTTACAAAAAGCATTGGTTTCTCTTGAAACAGGGTATTCAGGCTTAGATAGAGTTTTTAATATTAATAGAAAAAAAATAGAGAAAAAACTTAAAGAAAATATCCCTAATAAACTTTTACTTGTCGCAGAAGCTTTTAGAAAAAAGATCAATATAAAAAGAATTCATAATTTATCAAAGATCGACCCGTGGTTTTTAGAACAAATTAAAGAGATAGTTGATAATGAAAATAAACTTAAAAACAAAGGTGTTCCAAGAGATTTTGTTGAATTCAATCGTATTAAATCTATTGGTTTTTCAGACAAAAAAATATCTGAGTTAACTAAAATTCCTGAGAGTGTTGTAAGAAAAAGAAGAATGGCTTTAAAAGTATTACCTGTTTATAAAAAAGTGGACACTTGTGCTGCAGAATTTAAATCTTTTACACCTTATATGTACTCAAGTTATCAAAGAAATTTTTCACTCAACTCTGAGTGTGAAGCAGAGCCAACTCAAAAGAAAAAAATCATTATCTTAGGAGGGGGTCCTAACAGGATTGGTCAAGGAATTGAATTTGATTATTGTTGTTGCCAAGCAAGTTTCGCCTTAAAAGATGCAGGTTTTGAAACGATTATGGTCAATTGTAATCCAGAAACTGTATCAACAGATTATGACACAAGTGATCGATTATATTTTGAACCGCTTAAAGAAGAGTACGTTTTCAACATCATTAAGAAAGAACAAGAGAAAGGAAACTTAATTGGAGTGATAGCACAATTTGGTGGCCAAACTCCTATAAAGTTAGCTGAATTTTTATATCAAAATAAACTTCCAATATTAGGCACCCAATATACTTCGATTGATCTTGCAGAAGATAGAGATCGATTTAGAAATCTTTTAAATAAATTAAAATTAAAACAGGCTGAAAGTGGAATTGCTAAAACTTATAAACAAGCAATAAAAATTGCTGAAAAAATTGGTTTACCCCTAATTGTAAGACCCTCTTACGTTTTAGGCGGACGAGCAATGGAAATTGTATATGAGAAAAATGATTTAAAAAAGTTCGTTGAAGAAGCCTTTAAGGCTGCAGAAGACAATCCAATATTGATTGATAAATTTATTAATCAAGCAATGGAAGTTGATGTGGATGCATTGTCTGATGGTAAAGATGTATTTGTTGCAGGTATCATGCAACACATTGAAGAAGCTGGAATTCACTCTGGAGACTCAGCGTGTAGTCTACCCCCTGTTTCAATTAAACCTTATTTGATTAAAGAAATAGAAAATCAAACAAGAAAATTAGCTTTAGCTCTTAAGGTTAAAGGGTTCATGAATATTCAATTTGCAATTAAAAAAGATCAGATTTACGTAATTGAAGTAAATCCAAGAGCAAGTAGAACTGTGCCTTTCGTATCAAAAGCAAAAGGTTTACCTCTTGCTAAAATTGCCTCAAGAATTATGGCTGGTGAAAAATTATCTAAATTTAATTTAAAAGATAAATCTAAAGGAATGTATGCTGTTAAAGAAGCAGTTTTTCCATTTAATAAATTTCCAAATAGTGACTTACTTTTAGGTCCAGAGATGAAATCAACTGGTGAAGTGATGGGTTTTGATAAAAATTTTGGTATGGCTTTTGCCAAGAGTCAAATTGCATCTGCTAATTCTTTACCAAAAGATGGCCTTGCTTTTATTTCATTAAAAGATGCACACAAAGATGAAGGGATTATTTTAGCAAAACAATTGATCAAACTTAAATTTAAATTGTGTGCTACTAAAGGGACTGCTGAATATATTAGAAAATTTGGTATGAAATGTAAGAAGATTAATAAAGTTAGTTCAGGTACTCCTCACATTGTTGATGTTTTAGATGCTAAAAAAATTGCTCTAGTAATTAATACTGGTGGCGGTAATAGTGAACATCGAGTTAGTGATGCTATAGCTTTAAGAAGAGCAACCTTAAAAAATAAAGTTCCTTATTGCACAAATATGTCAACAGCTTATGCTTGTTTAGAAGCGATAAAGTCACTAAAAACTAAAAAATTAGAAGTCACAGCTTTACAAAATATCTAGTTTAAAAAACTTTTCTTAAATTAAAAAAAGCTTGCTTAATATCACTTATATTAAAAGGATCTTCATTTATTATCTTAAAATCTAATTCAAAATCATTAATGGTTTTGCTTAAGATATATTCTGATCTTAGATCATCAGATCCTTTAATATTAAAAGCATAATTTGTTTCTTTATTGGGTAAATATCCAATAGCTAAATGAATTTTATCAGTATGTCCTGATCCAAGCGCTTGATTTCTTTCATATATTAAAAAAACACTAAAATTATCCTGAAGCACGATATCAATCCCAATCTCACCATTAATACTGTGCAAGGCTCCAGAAGATAAACTATCATCAAAAGTTACACTGCTGTCACCTGTATATGTATATTTAAACTTTGAGGATTGATCCAAATCCATTATGTATTCAATTTTTCCGTGTCTTTTTATTGTATATTTTTCATTTAAGACATCTTCGACTGCAGCAAAACCTGCTCTAATTTTTTTCGTTCGAATGTGTTGATTTTCTACATCAATACCACCATTACCAGATTCGTTATAAGATCCTAAAATAGTGTGACCAATATCAAATCTTCCAGAAGGAATAAAAGTCAAATTATCTTTTTTTATTTCATCTTTTATTCTTATTGTTCCATATATTTGTTTACCTTTTCGATTAGCAGTTAAATTTTTACCATCTAGAACAGTTAATAAATCAGACCTCAATCCTCCGACCCCAATAAAGGTATCAAGAAATTTAGTATCATCTTCTATTGGGGTTGTGGAATAATAGGTAATGTTAAATGTATCAGTGTCCAAATTGCTTCCAGAATTTCCAATATCAACATTATTTCTACCAACTCTAAATGCTAATCCTTTAATTCCATTTTCATCAGTAAATTTATCTGCACCAAAAGTGACTGCATCCGTATCAATTCTCTTAGTAGATGAAATACTTGTATCTCCTATTCTTCCAACTGCAATACTTCCTTCACTCCAATAAAATACGTCTTCTTCTTTGACTTTTGCTTTTTTTTTAGCAGCAACATTTTTAACAATCTCGGTTAAAGAAGCTAATCTTTGATTAGTAAAATTAATATCAATATTTAAATTAGTTAAATTTTGTTTATCTTTATTTCTTCTAATCCATTTTAATCGATTAAGTGCACTATCTGTTGAATGATCAATAGTTCTTTTGGCAATTTCTATTTGAGCTAATGCCATTCCAGTTCGATCACTGTTATCTGTAATTGGAGGACATTTGCCTGCAAAAAGATTGAAAGGACAGACGAGATTATATTCCTCAACAATTTGAGTTGTATCCCCACCAACATACATCTTTAAACCATTTGTGCTAAATGCAATTCCAGCAGGCTGTTCTTGATCTAGTGTAACAGAACCATCAATTGTAAATGTAGATGTAGAAAATGCAACGTCAAGAGAAATTTGAGTAACATTTCTTTGAGAAGTTTGATGATCCACCAACCAAAGTCTTTTTCCATCTGGACTAAATCTCATGTCTTTTGGGTTCATTACTTCATCTTCTAATTCTATTCCTGCGTTTGAAATAAGCGACAGACTACTTAAATCAAATGGTGTTGTGAGTGAGTATTCTAGTAGCCTGGTATTACGTACAGTTCCACCTGTATTATGACCATGCATAATTACAAATAATTTTTTTCCATCATTGCTGATTTCAATACCTTGAAGTCGGAATCTCTGTAAAGCATGTGTGTTTCCATTATCAAATTTTTCCCTGTCACCTGCATTACTCCCATCCTGTAAGGCATCAGTGTCAAGACCTGGAGTTTGGTTTGCAAATGAACATGTTGAAACATCATAAGGTGAAGTCAAATCAAACCTAAATACTCTATCTCTTTTTACTTCATTAGCTATACCACCAGTACCTACAAACAATTTCATTCCATCATTGGAGAATTCCAAACCAAAAGTAGTATTCATATTGGGGCCAAAGCTGTCGCCACCACTACTATTATCTAAATTACATCTCTCACTATCACCTGCATAACTTTGAGTAGAGATATCGAATGGTGTGGTTAAATCATACTCATCCACTAGCGAAAAATCACCGTCTTTAGATTGAGATACAATGAACATTTTTGTTCCATCAGGATTAAAATGAATACCACCTGGAACAACACCACTACTACTCACGTCTGTAGTTTGTAACAGGGTATACATGGCCCCAAAGGAATTAGAAATTGGAAAAATTATTAATAAAATCCAAATTAGTTTTTTAATCATTTTCTTTTAAACTAAAAAGTACCAGAAATTTCTATATTTGCACCATAATCAGGAATTTTACTAAATAAACTATAATTAGATTTTAGTTTTAAATTAAAATTACCCATTTGTTTTAGATAGCTGACTTTCGTATTATTATCGTTTATTGGATCATAAATTAAATCTAAATTTGCATTATGTTTTTTCACGCCACCAAACTTAATTAACAAACTGTCTTTATGACCACTTTTGTCTAGACTTTGAAATCTTTCATAATTAATTGCAATTGTACGACCATCTGAATACATATATTCAAAACCTATATTCCCTTTTACATTGTGTAATGAATGAGTATTTATAGTTTTTTTAAGAGTAGTATTATCAAGATGATTTTTAACATAATGATCAATGTTGGGTGTTAAATCATAAATATATTCAATAAATCCATTTCGACTTATAGTGTCTTCATTTAAATATAAAATATCATCAAATTTCAAACCTGCAGAGATATTTCCTGTTTTAAATGTAAGTCTCTCGTGACTTTCAACGCTATTAGAGACAACACCAAAATCAGTATAATCTGAAAATTGAGTAATACCCATTTCAAGCTTAGCAAATGGTATTAATTCATATTTGGTATACTCATTTTCGTTTTCATAGCTCATTGATGTATAAATTTGTTTTCCATTTCTTTGACCGGTAACTTGATCTTTACCTAATTGGTCTATCATTAAATAACTAGCACCAAATAATAAATTAAGATTAGACCGATTTTTTAGAGGCACACTACTGTAAATATTTAAAGAAAATGTTTGTGCATCTAATTCATCGCTTGACCCATCATCTATATCAACTTCTTCATTACCGTATCGGAATGCATAACCAAAAATCTTTTTATCCACTAATTTATCTGCACCAAACATAATACCTTTAGTCTTAACTTCCTTAGGTTTAGAGGATGCTGTATCACCTACTCTTCCAAATGAAATATCTCCATGAGACCAATAAGACCAATTCTTTTTATTGATTTTAGAATTTTCTTTTTTTAATGATACTTGAGTATATTCAATATTATTTAATGAATTTTCTAAGTTTGTTTTTAATGCTGCTAAAATTGGATTATGAATATTCAGTTTAATTTCATGATTGGTTAAATTAGTTCTTTCATCATTTCTTCGTAACCAATCAAATCTTTTAAAAATTGTTGAAGAATTTTGATAAATTACATTTTTAGCAATTTCTACTTGAGCCCCTATTGCTGTAACAGCATCCGTTTCACAAATTACAATCCCATAAGGACAAATTAAATCGTATTCGTGTACTCTATCACGGGTACCAATTGCCTTATCTTGGTAAGTAACTTGGTAAAGTTTCATTCCATCTTCGGAGAAACCCATACCTAGAGGAGTTCCATTAGTTCCATCACTTCCTAAACTCTCGAATACTTGCTGGACTTTTCCTACAAACGTTGCTGAAGTTATATCAAAGCCTGTTGATAGTTTATAAACATAGATGAATGTCGCAATTGGATTTATACGACTTTCAATTACATACATTCTTGTACCATCATCATCAAATGAAAAATCTTGAAGTACTGCTGCTGCAACTGTACCACTAATTGCAAAACTATTTCCTTCGGTAACTGTGCTCGTGTCATAAGGAGTAGATAAATTAAATTCAATTATTCTTTTACCACCAGTAACAGTGTGAGCATCAATTAGAAACATTTTTGTTCCATCATTATTAAATTTAACAGCTCTGTTGTTATTTATATCTGGATCCGGATCTGTTTTAAAATGAAAACCATCATCAGCAACCATGGTGGCATTTGAAAAATCATAGGGAGTTGAAAGCAAATGGGCGTTAAATCCACCTCCATCATTAATAGCAAAAACTTTTGTTCCATCACTATTAAACTCAAAACCTTGTGGTTGTTGTATGTTGTCAACACCTCCATTAGTAGCTAATTCAACTTTACTATTAAAATCGATTGTAGAAATATTAAAAGGGGTATCAACATCGAATTGTAATAAAACATTTGCTCCAGAATGATAATCAGAAAAAAAAATTCTAGTTCCTGCAGGATTAAATCTCACATCTGATGGAGATTTTACAATATTAGTCAAACTAACTGTTCTTAACAAAGTAGGTTTAACCTCAGCAAATAAATTTGATGATAATAAAAACAAGATAACAAAAATTTTTACTAAAAGCTTTTTCATTATTACTTTATAAAAAAAAAAATTAAAATTTGTAAATACTAAAAAGTACCAGAAATTTCAAAATTTACTCCATAATCTTTAATTTTGGATAATAAATTCATTTTAGAACTCAAATTATAATTCAAATTACCAATATCCTTTGAGTAACTTAATTTAGTAAGATTGTCTGATAATGGATCAAAATCGAGAGCAAACTGATTATTTTCTTCTTTTGATTTACTAAATTTAATAATAAAAGTTTTGTTATTAAAATTTTGAGATACTGCTGAATGTAAACAACTTTCACAATTATCTAAACTTTTTATGTATTTATAATCAAAAAGTATAGTGAAGCCATTTTCAAGTATATACTCTAAACCAATATTAGTTTTTAATTTTTTATTCGAATAGCTATTAATTGTCTCTTCATTTACAACAGTTGAACCTAAATATGAATATTTGTAGGCATTATCATCTGCCAGATCATAAATAATTTCAATTCCTCCCATGGGTTGGAATGTTACCCTATCTCTCTCAATTTTTTCCATTTCAAATAAAACACCACCAGCAAATTCTCCACTTACAAATGTATCATCATGAAAACGAATATCTGTAGCTGGTCGATCGCTAGCTTTACTAATAAAATCTGTAAATTCAGATAATTCTGTTACCCCATAAGTAAGTTTTCCTGTAGGAGTAATATTAAACTTACCATATGTCTTTTTAGTTCTGTAATTAATTGATGCAAATGCCTGTCTTCCATTTCGTTCACCTGATATTTTTCCTAGGTACTTGTTATCGAAACGTAAAGCACTCAGGCCTAAAACTGCATTAATATACTGATTGTTATTTGTTGGAACAGTTCCATAAATATTTAATGTCAAAGACTCGAGGTCAACTTTTTGACTAGATCGTCTAATATTCGATGCACTATCTCCATACCTCAATGCCAAACCAAAAAACTTATTATCTCCAATTTTTCTATCTGAGCCAAATGTTATACCTTTCGTTTTAATACCTTTTGCTTTATCTACGAGTGTTTCTTGATAATCTCCTATTGATAAATCCAGTAAACTCCATGACGACCATTTAGATTTTTTCTTTTCGTCATTTTTTTGAGTATTACTCACAAGGGATACTAAATTATTTTTTAATGAAGGTTCTAACTTACTTGCTAGAGATTTTAATATAGGATTGGGGTAGTTTATATTTATATTGTGACTAGTTAAGTCTTCTTGATCTCTATTTCTTTTGATCCACTCAAATCTTTTAAAAATAGTATCAACGTTTATACTTATATTTTGTTTAGCTAATTCAATTTGAGCATTAACAGATGCACTTGCATTGGATACACATGAAACAATGCCATAAGGACAATCAAGGTCAAATTGATAAATATTATCTATCGTTTGTCCAGCATCTGCTTGTGAAATAAATAATTTCATACCATCACTTGAAAAAGAAAAACCCCATATTATTCCATGACCCGCTGGGTAACTCCTCGCTTCGTCTGCATCTCGTAATGCTCCTCCAGGGGAGACACGATATAGAAAATCATGGCCTCCTAAATGAGTAGCTGTTGAAACATCAAAAGGTTTGCCTAAACTAAATTGCTCAATGCTATTAGTATGATTTTTATTAAAAAAAGAGACAAACATTTGACTTCCATCATCACTAAACTCAATATCTCTAGCCGCTTGAAAATTAGCGACATCTTCAACTCCAATTGTAAATAGATTTACACTATGAATTTCTGTAGCAGATGTGATATCAAATGCTGGTGATAATGAAAAAGTTGCCACCACAGGTGTGTCAGCATCTTCGCCTTGATCCACAGAATACATTCTTGTACCGTCTCTGCTTAACGAAAAACCAGTAACTTTTGTTGAGGTGCTTAAATCAATTTGATGTATGTATTTTGCCGTTTTAAAATCAAAAGGTGTACTTAAATCATATCTATATACATCACCTGTGCTATTCAAAATATAAAAAATCCTACCACCTTTTGCTACATGAATACTTCTATATGCAGTAGAAAAAAAGCTCAAACCTTGTGCCAGAAATTCTGGATGATCAACATCAAAACCATCAATATCATCACAAGTATGTGGTATATTATCTGTAGTATCAGTTTTTACAGTGTTTAATTCAAATGGAGTAGCAACTTTATTCATAGATAAATCAAGGTCACCCATATAACCACTAGAAGGACTAGCATCCATGTCAGCATTAATAGAAAAAACCATTGTGCCGTCATCACTCCACACGATATCTCTTAGATCCTCGGTTCTATCGTGTTTAAGTTCTGTAAAGTAGCTTTGCACCGATGTTGTTTGGTTAATCTGTTCTAATTTAGAGCTAAAACAACCGGGTGCACTATTTGGAATTCTATTTTCTTTATGTGTAAGTGTTAAAGCGGCGGCTAGAGCTAGTGTAGAAAAAAAGGCTGTAAATAAAAAAAAAAATATATTAGTACTTAAAACACCTGTTTTTAAAGACTTAAAAATTTTTTTAATATTTAATTTTTTAAAAATTTTCATGAATTAAGATTTATTTCTTTTTGATTAGCTCAGTATTATTTATATTTATAGCCATACAAGTAATATCATCTCTTAATTTTTCAGCACCCCAATTTAATTCTTTTTCAATAGACTCGACAATAGTTTTTGGTGTCACTTCTGACATACCATCTATGATTTTTTGCACTCCTTCTGCGCCTAATTCCTCACCATTTTTCAAATAGCCTTCCGTTACACCATCAGTATAAACCACAAATGTTTTATCTTTAAGGTTCATAGTATTGGATTTAACCATAGACTCTGTGAAATATTTAACAATTCCAATGGGTGGCATTTCTGATTTGATATATTCATAATTTTTATTTTGATCAAAAGTCAAAATACTTTCATGCCCTGCATTAATAAATACGAGTTCTCCTGTTTTAATGTTTAATTTCCCAAAAACAGCAGTAACAAACATCCCTTTAAACTTTGCCTCAACGAGCTCATTATTGACACCGAACACAACTTTTTCTAATGGAAACTTCAAGTTCGTAAGCGTTCTAAATATGGACGATGCTTTTGCCATATACATACCCGCTTTAACCCCTTTCCCTGATACATCAGCTAATGTGAAAAAGTATTCTTCTGGGGTGGATCTTACCACATCAAAATAATCTCCTGATACATCTCTTGCAGGAACGTTTCTTGCAAAAATAAAATTTTCAAATTTTGATATGTCTGGAAATAAGCTTTTTTGAACTCCTGCAGCTAATTCTCGTTCTTTTAATAATTTTGCCTCTTTTTGTAAATTATCTAAAGCTATTTTGTTTTCCTCAATAAATCTAAAATAAAGACCGGTTAAGAAGGTAGCGGTTACAATAAATATAGGGTAGCTCATATCTACCAATTCAGATCTAAATTTATAAATTGAAAATCCGATGATTATAATTGCCAAGATGTTTCCAAAGAAAATTGATAAACTTAGTTTGGGTTTTACCTTTTGAGATAAAATAAATGTAATTAGGGCAACGATAATAGAAAACAATAACTCAAATATATATGTGTTTGGATTTCTAACCAAATAGGATTGATCTAAGATATTTTCGATAACATTAGCATGAACTTCAACTCCTGGTATAGTTACTCCAAGAGGAGTTTTAACTAAATCAAATAAACCTTGTGCTGAGGCACCAATTAAAACATATTTGTCTTTAAAAAAATCTGTTTGAAATTTACCATCATAAACATCCCCGGCTGAAATATATTGATTTTTATCTGACTTTTTATATTTAATCCAAATAATCCCATTAGGATCGGAGTCTATTTTGTGAGGTCTTGCACTAATTCTTTGAATTCCAACTTCATTTAATTCTACATAAATATTTTTTTGTTTAGAACCAACTCTAACCATCTCTAAACCCATAGTTGGATACATTTTTTTATTGAATTGAACAATTAAAGGTAGAGATCTAATGATACCGTCTAATTGATCTAAAAAAGAGATAGATCCTAAACCTTTGACATTTTTTTCTAATACTTCTAGTGAGCCTATGGAATAAGGATAAGAGTAAGTAAATTGTTTTGGTTCCCCACCTTTAGATAAAAATCTAGCTTTTGCTTTTCGATCATAGTTTGAATGAGACGGAACATTGCTTCCCAGAACTGCTATTATAGATTTAGACTCTTTAAGTTTCTCCGCAAAAATATCATCCGGACTTTTTAAATTCTGAAGTTCTGCTATGTCAGAGGGAATTAAACCATACGATTTAATAATAGCATCGGGAGATTGTTTATCTTTTTCAGTGAAAAAAATATCAAAACCTATTGCCTTTGGGTTTGACTCGTTTAGCTTATCTAAAATTTCTGCAAAGACAATTCTATTCCAAGGAAACTGACCAAACTTACCTAAACTTTTTTCATCAATATCTATAATTACAACATCTGAATTTTTTTTTTCTGCAAATACTTTTTGGTAAAGATCAAAACTTAAAAATGATATTGATTTGATAAAACTTGGGTTAAGAATTTTTAAAAAAATCAAGAGAATAAGTAAGGCAAAGAAAACTACGTAATTTAGATTTTTATGTAAAATTGCTTTCACAAATCAAATTTATAGGTAATTGGATTAAAGTAAATAAATCTTATTTACGAAAGATCTGTTTATTTTTTTCTTCTTCTTTTCTTTTTAGCTTTTCTCTTCTTAGCAGCTCTTTTCTTCTTCACTACTCTTTTCTTTTTAACGACTTTTCTCTTAGGTTTCTTCTTAACTACTTTTTTCTTCTTTTTCGGTTTTTTCTTCACTGCTTTTTTCTTTTTAGCTGGCTTTTTCTTTACTGCTTTTTTCTTAGTAGCTTTTTTCTTAGTAGCTTTTTTCTTAGTAGCTTTTTTCTTAGTACCTTTTTTCTTTTCGGCTTTAGCTTTTTTCTTTTTGCCTTTTTTATTTTTTGCTTTAGCTTTTTTCTTCTTACCTTTTTTCTTACCTTCGTCTAATTTAGCTTTTTTCTTTTGCTTTTTAGCTTTAGCTTTAGCTTTCTGAGCTTTTTTCTTTTCTGCTCTTTCAGCTTTAATTGCTACTTTTTTCTCTTTATCTTTTTGAATGTTTTCTTTAATTATTGTTTTAATTTCCTCTTTTTCAAAACCTAGTGCTTTTAATTCTTTTTTAAGATTTTTTCTTAATTGTTTTCTCTCAGCTTTAGTTTCATTAGGAGATAGCTTGGCTACTCTAAGAGCTCTCATTTTTTTATTAAATTTCTTTAATTGATTTTTAGTAATTTTTTTTGCTTGACCCGGCGCTTTTCCTTTGGTCATCGAAGTCATACTATATGGGTTATCTAATAAAGTTTGACCAAGATTATTTCCAACTAAAACCGCTCCTGGTCTCATACCTAAAGTGTTATTTTTTCCTGGACCAATTAATAAAGTATCTGTTTTTCCTTTTGAAACTATAGTTTGAAATTCTGTTCCTCTTGAACCTAAAGTTCCCTCAGGAACTTCGACTGTAAGGCTGTCAGGATTTTTTTTACTTATTAATCCTGAAATAACTTTTAAACTTCCTTGTTTTACGCTTGCAACGATTTTTCCATCATTTGTTTCTGGATCAAAAATAAAAGTATCCATCACAACTTCAGAGTCTTCACCAACTGTAAAAGTTGACTGATCTAATAATAAAATCTGTGTACCTGAACCTGGTGCAGCATAAATCGTTTCATTTAAATAAATTTTATCGCCAGCCTTTAACTCTCTTGTTTCAGTTTTTACCGTTCCAGATATAGCTCCAACTATTCCAACAAGTTGCTTTTCAATGCTAAGCTTCTCAGCAGAATTCACTTGAGAAGAAAGAATTAAAAATAGCCCAATGACTGCACTAAAAATTTTTTTCATCACCATGAAACTAGCAAATTTAGACGAAAATAGGAATAATTAATGTTCATTATGGGTTAAAAAAAACTCAATAAAACTAAGGTTAATCTAACCAAAAATTTAAATATTTATAAGAAAAATTAATTTAACCTAAAAGATTTTGAAAAACTTAAAGAAAAGGAATCTGCGATATAATCATAATTAATAATATTCGCTTCAGAAAAAAGTTTTTCATAAGATAAATTTATAAAAAAGCTTCTGTTAGGATCTATCCCTGGAAAAATGTCTCCAATAGCCTTTGTTAAAATTATATCAAATGTATTTGTAAAGTCTGATCTTATTGTATCATTAACTGACGTGTCTGCTTTCTTGTAATCATTGAAACTCATACTATTACTTACTGCGATATAAGCCCAAGGAAATGCAAAATTAATTCCAAAACCTACATCGTAGTTTTCATAATCATTTCCATCATCAACTCTTGAATCGGTATCACTGTAACCTAAACTAATATTAGTTGTGATCAGTTGATTTACTATAAAGTCGTGGCCTAAATTTATACTATGACCACTTGCATTCGTCTCGTTTGCAGTAGTATCAGATATATTGTTATTTCCTTTCGAGTTTGAGTATGAAAATCCGTAACTAAAAGAATTTCTCTCACCGACAGAAAAGAAACCTCCTAAACCATACATCTTAGAAAAACTATCAGCATCATGTTGGTAATCTGATTTGCTTAAAATAAGATACGGACTAACACTTTGTCCTAAAAAAACTGTATCTAAACCAAGAGTAAAACCATAACTTTGATAATCATCATCAGCTTCATGATATTGTTCAGATGTAGTTTGGGACAAATTAATAAGTAACGAGGACTCCTCTCCAACAGGTCGAGATGCAGATAATCCCATACTGCCACTCAAAGTTCTGTCAAATTTTGGAGAATTAAAAGCTTCACGTGATCCAGATGAATCTTTAAATCTCGTACTTGAAACACTATTAACATTATCAGATGCAATCACTCCAGTTGAAAAATCGGCAGCAAAAGTCCAAAGACCTGGTTCTCGATCTTTTAATTCCTCTTCAATTTCTTGTAATGTTTCTAAATCTTCAGATGAAAGGTCCCTTCTTAATTTCATTTCTTCAATAATGGTTGATGCTTTTTCAGGTGAGTCAACTTGGACTAAAACTGATAACAAATATAATTTGATTTCAGTATTATCGGGATAAAGCATATTCAATCTTTCAAGTGTAGAAATTGTTTGCTTAAAATTTCCCATTTTACCTTGTTGCTGGGCATACTTTAAATTTAAATCTAAATCATTTGGTTTTTGTAAAATTTGCATGTACGTAATATTTTTTTCTGAAGAGACAGCAAAGGTTGTCATCAGCAATAATATTGAGATGAAAACAAATATTAATCTGTTAGTGTTTAAATTCATAAAAGTGAAAGATATTAAGTCTATTTATTTTTTCAATTAATATTTTTTTGTGAATTAATACTATTTTCCAATACTTATTACTGTTAAATCATCAGACAGTTTTTGATTTTTGCTCGTGTTTACGACCATTTTAGTTATATCATTTAATTGTTGAGTGGTGTCTTTGTTGTAATTAGTCTCAATAATATCTATTGATCCGTCAATACCTATTTCTTGTCCTTTATCATTTAAGCTTTCAGATAATCCATCGGTAAATGCATAAAATCTTGAACCATTTAGTTTCATCTTATTAATATTATAAATACTTTTGTCTTTCTGTTTGATAACACCTAGGGGAGGTGCTGAACTTTGAAACTGCTCATATTTCCCATTATCATCTCTAACAATTGCAGGCTGATGACCTGCGTTTACCCATCTAATTTCATCTGTAATTAAATTGTATTCACCAATTATTGAAGTTACAAACATTCCACCAGTTTTAGTATTATTTAAATCATTATTCATGTGCAGAACCATTTCATCTGGATCTACTTTTGATTGGGATAACACTTCAAACAAAGTAGACGCTTTAGCCATAACCATTCCAGCATGAATACCTTTGCCAGCAACATCAGCAATTATAAAATAAATACTATCATTGTGAGGATAGAAGCTAAAGAAATCACCTGAGACCTCTCTCGCTGATAGGTTGATGCCGTGCACAGGATAATTTTTTAAATTTCTTTTTGGTAAAAAGTTTTCTTGAACTTTTACAGCTAATTTAACCTCTTTAGAAATTCTTTCACGCCACTTGTTTTTTTCCTCTTCTGTTGTTTCAAGCTTGCTCATTAACTTATTATAATAAAGACCAATCACACCACCAGCGGTGAACGGATCTTGAGGCCCCCTTACTTTAAGATCTCCAGATTCTGATTGTTTGTTTAAAATTGAAATTAAATCATGCTCAATTGAAACTGCATTATGCTCTGCAATATTTAATCCTAATTCCTCTTGAACGGTACTTACTCTTAATGGATAAAATTTGTTTACAAAACTCAAAATTATAAATGATGATATAAATGTAAATGATCCAATTGCCAAAATTCCTATTAATTGAATTTTAATTTGTGAAAATCTATCAAGACCAGTATCTAAAATATTTAAATCGCTAAAAAATCCAACAGCTAAAGTTCCCCAAATACCAGCAGCCAAATGAACTGGAACAGCACCAACAACATCGTCAATTTCAAATTTGTTTAAAAGTTCATTTACAAAAATTGCAATAATCGAACCAATGATGCCAACAAAAATTGCAGTGACAGACGTCATCGAATTACATCCTGCAGTAATTGCAACTAAACCTGCTAACGGACCTAAAATAATATAAAAAGGATCGGGTTTTTTATGTTTAAAATATGAAATACCTAATCCAGTTAATAAACCAAAAGCAGCAGCTAAAAATGTATTGATTAAAATTAAAGGCACTACTTCATCCATCGCCCCATTGCTACCACCATTAAAACCAAACCAACCAAACCACAAAATGAGTGTACCTAAAACAGCAAGTGGAAAACTAGATCCAGTGAATTTTCCTTTATTAGCATTAGAGTATTTACCAATTCTTGGCCCCAAAATAATTACTGCTGCTAACGCAATCCATCCACCTACAGAATGTACAATTGTACTTCCTGCAAAATCAACAAAACCTAAATCTGAAAGCCATCCGGTTGTTCTTACTGAACCAGTAACAACTAGTAACTGATCGACCGTATCATATTTTGAAAGATAACTTGAGGACCACGCCCAATGACCAACTATAGGATAAATTATTCCGGTAGCTAAAACAGTCATAATCAAATAACCATTAAATTTCATTCTTTCAGCAACTGCACCTGAAATAATTGTTGCAGCAGTTGCAACAAACATTGCTTGGAATACAAAGTAAGTCATGTATTCCGCTTTGTTAGTTTTGAAAAAAAATAAATCAGTGCCAAAAAAACCGTAATAAGAAGTACCGAACATGATACCAAAACCAAATATCCAGAAAATAACTACAGATACTCCAAAGTCTGCAGCATTTTTAAGGGCAACATTAATGCTATTTTTATGCCGTGATAAGCCAGTTTCCATACACATAAAACCTGCTTGCATTATGAAAACTAGAATTGCGCAATCTATTACCCATAAAGTGTCGATGTTACTTGATAGTACATCAATTACTTCTTGTGGCATCATTGATTTGTATTATCTATAAATACTCATGGGATCGTAAATGCAATCTGATTGATCGATAGTCTCAAAAAAAATTTCATTTAATTCAGATGAATGAAAAGTCTGACAAAATTTTTCCTCTGGTACTTCTGCTTGTAAACTTTTCTTTGCTTCATTGACAGCCAGTGAACTTGCTAAAGATGTGGAGGCTTGGGAAATAGTTCCACCAGTTGCTAATGTAATGCTCGGATTCATCATAGCAGAATATTGAGTACAATTAGTTAAAAGTGGGAAAACTATTAAAATTAAAATTAATTTTTTCATGTTAAATACTTTAAATATTAACCTTATGTATAATTATAGTTTTCATATATCCATTTTGGGTTAATTTACAATTTCATAATTGTAGCTATTAACATGCAGAGTCATCAATACTACCACTTTCATCAATATCTAACTGGCAATCACCAAGGCCTACAGCTCTCACTGTATAAGAAGTTGTACCTGGGGAAAAAGAACAAAAAAGAAAACCATTTTGAAGCTTTATGTAACTTGGTTTTCCAAATAGATCAGTTCCTATAGTCTCGGTTGTGCCTTTAGATGGTGTACACTCCGTTTCTGCAGTTGGTGGTACACAGTAACCATCTGAGGTAGAATAATAAGTTCCACAACTAGCATAATGATCTGTTTGAGCTAAACCTATCTGCATTAAGACATTTTCTGCAGCTTTTTTTTTCGTACCACCGATGTAACCGTTATAAGCGACAGTTCCAACGGCAGATAAGATACCTATTATAGCAATGACTACTAGAAGTTCTATTAAAGTAAATGCAGAACTCCTAGTAGACATTTTAAACTCAATTCAAAAAAAATTAATCAATCGATATTGTGTTAGTCAATTGATTGTCGGTCGCTGTACATTCATTTCCTGTTTTACCGTCTGTGAAACAAGTAAGGACAGTTATTAAGTTATCACTAGTTGCATCAATACTAACAAAACCTGCGCCTGCACTTGTACTTGATCTTACAGCAGCACTAGAAGTTGAGTACGGATTTTTATCTTCTAAAGGAGTATCATCTCCTACCAAATGAGTAACTATCTCACCTGCAGTAACGAAAGTTATTGCACCTGTTCCAGCATCTTCGGTTGAACATTCTATTCCACCTGTACCACCTTTTTTCATGATAGTATCTGAATTATCTATAGTGCATTTAGAATATTCAGCTGCAACATACTTAATTAAATTTGCATGAATTGTTTTAGCTGCATTTTTTTTAGCAGCACCAGTGTATCCGTTGTATGCAACAACACCTACGGCAGCTAAAATACCTATGATTGCAACAACAACCAATAATTCAATTAGTGTAAAACCTTTATTATTTTTCATTTTAGTTCCTCTTTTTAATTAATACTTAATTCTTATTAATAATTTATGATATGTAAATACTTTATAAATATTATATTATCTAACAAAAATAAATGTTTTTTGTCCATAATGGGTAAAAAATATACATTTTAAGATCTATTTATGTTATCAGTCTTTATATAATTATGACCTATAAAGTAACAGAAGAAGGAAATGTCAGCACTGTCTTTTTAAATGGAGAGATAGATATGGACGTTACCGAAAAAGCCAAAGAGGTGATTTTACCTATAGTAGAGTCAGGAAAAGAAGTTCATTTAAACTTGAAAGATGTTTCCTACATGGATTCTTCAGGAATTTCTGTTTTAATTGAAAGTCATCAAAAAGCTTTGGAGCATAATACCAAGGTTATTGTCAAAGAGGTAAGTAAATCTGTTTTAAAAGTGATAATGATGGCAAAACTTGAACAGATTTTAAACTTGGAATAATGAATATAGAAGAGTCTAAAGATTTTCTTGTAAGTACGGCTAGTTTAAAAGAAGTAAGAACTTTCTCTAGAGAAGTATTTGAAAAAATTAATTTACCACAAGATCAAAAAGATGAACTTGTATTAGCAATTGCTGAGGCAGCACAAAATATCGTTAAGCATGCCTATAAAGATATTGCAGAAACATCAGATAGAATGGAAATTAAAATCTCACTTAAAAATAGTGATTTAGAGATCGGTTTTTTTGATAAAGGCAAAGCAGTAATACCAGAAAATATTCAACATAGAAAATTAGATGATATTAAACCAGGGGGTCTTGGGACTTTTTTTATAAAGCAAATCATGGATGCAGCAGTTTTTAAAAAAGACCAAAAAGAATGGGTAAACCATTTGGTACTTACTAAAAAAATTTAACCTATTAACGCTCCAACGTTAAAGATTGGTGAATACATCGCAATCATTAATCCACCGATCATAACTCCCATAAAAACAATCATTATCGGTTCAATCAAACTTGACATATTATCGACAGCTCCATCGAATTCTTCTTCATAATACATTGCAACAGAGCCAAACATTTCATCTAACTGCCCCGTTTGCTCACCCACAGAAATTAATTGACTAAAAGTTGGGGGGAAGAGTGGTTCTTTTAAAAATAATTTTGTCAAAGTATCTCCAGAAAAAACTCCTTTTTTAACATTTTCTAAAGCCTCTGATACAACCACATTGCTGCTAACTGATTTTGCAATCTCTATACTTTCCAATAAATTTACTCCGGCTGCACTCAAGTTTCCCATTATTAAGGAAATTCTTGCAAGCAATGATTTTAATATTAAATCACCAAAGACTGGTAGTTTTAAAACTTGTTTGTGCCATCTATACTTAATCTTTTCATTTTTAGCTGTTAAATATTTAAATGCTACAAAAAAGGAAATTAAACTTATTAATAAAACCATTCCTCCAGTTCCTCTCAAAAAATCACTCATTGACATGATAACTGCTGTTGGTTTTGGTAAATCTAAACCCATTCCATCATACATTTTTGCAAAAACAGGAACAACTTTGATTAACATAAATGCACTAACAGTTATTGCTACAGAAAACATTATAGCAGGATACATGAGTGCAGATTTTATTTTCTTTTTTATCTTTTCTTTTTTTTCAAGAGCGTCTACAATTTTCATTAAGAATACATCCAACTTACCACTGGCTTCTCCAGCTTTTATCAAATTACAATAAACGTTATCAAAATATTGAGGATATTTTTCAAAACATTTAGAAAGTGTTACCCCTCCCTCTAGGCTTTTCCTTATATCTTCGATTACTTCTTTAATAGCTGGACTCTCCAACTGATCTCTCAACATGGCTAAAACCTCTAATATTGGTAAGCCCGCTTTAACCATTGTTGCAAATTGCTTAGAAAAAATTAAGACATCTTCCACTTTGACTTTTGGTTTACGAAAAGAAAAGCCTTTACCTTTTGCTTTAGCTTTGGTTTCTACTTTTTTCTTTTTTGATCTTATTAAATTAGTAATAATAATTTTTTGCTCTTTAAGCTTATGAGATGCTTCCTCTTGATTGATAGCCTCAATATCGCCCTCAACGTATTTACCATCTGCAATGCCTTTATAAGTAAATGCTTCCATGACTCTTTAGACTATATAATAATTATGAGGTAGTTAAAACCCGCTCATATTCCCTAAAATTAAGCTCACCATTAGCAATTAGTCTTCTTCCCATATCTTGCATGGTTTGAAAGCCCTCTTTAACTGCAATTTCTCTTAGCTCAGGTGTTGTTGCTTTTCTAAGTATTGCCTCTTTAACTGGTTTTGAGACAACCAAAATTTCGTATAGACCTTGTCTTCCTTTATAACCAGTGTCTTTACATTTAGGACAACCTTTGCCTTTGAGAGCTTTTACTCTTGAAGCCAATTCTGCTGTAAAGCCTAGGTCTTGCAAAACTTTTGGATTAACATCGTCATCTGGAACTCTACAATCTTTGCAGGTCCTTCTTGCTAGTCTTTGTGCTAAAACCAATTGGCAAGCAGCACTTATTAAATAATCAGGAGTGCCCATGTTTTGTAATCTAGTTATAGTGCTTGGAGCGTCATTCGTGTGCAAAGTACTAAATACTAAGTGACCAGTGAGTGCAGCCTTCAGTCCGATATCAACTGTTTCTTTATCTCTCATCTCCCCGACAAGTATTATTTCCGGGTCTTGTCTTAAAAAAGATCTCAAAGCAGCAGCAAAACTTAATCCAATGTCATCTTTTATCTGAACTTGTCCTACACCATCTAATTCATATTCAACAGGATCCTCGGCTGTTAGAATATTTAAGTGAGGCTTACTCACCTCTTTTAAAATACTATAAAGAGTTGTTGATTTACCAGATCCTGTTGGTCCAGTTACAAGTATTAAACCTTGAGTTCCATGAATTGCTTTTCTTAAATTCTGTAAATCAACATCTTCAAAGTTTAATTGCTCTAAAGTTATGTCACCAGCATCTTTATTTAAAACCCGCATTACTATTCTCTCATTATTAGCGGTTGGTAAAATCGATAATCGTAAATCAACAACTTTACCATCTATCTTAAAATTTATTGCTCCATCTTGAGGTAATCTTCTTTCAGCAATATCTAATTTACCCATTATTTTAAATCTTGTAACAACCGCTCCATAATTATCATGAAGAAATTTTTTATATTGTTCCTGCTCTTGGAGCATTCCGTCTAATCTGTATCTAACTCTTGAGCTAAATCTGTACGGTTCGATATGAATATCACTGACACCTGATTTAATAGCCTCTGCCACAACTGCTGTACTAAATTTTATTACTTCCGACTCGTTTTCGATTGCTTCTATATCTTCTTCGGGAGCTTTTTCTAAAACTTCACCCGCCTCACCTAAATCAGAGTCAAAGGTTTTTGTTTTCTCTTTATTCTCTTGTCTAATTGTTGCAGTTGTAACGTCTCCACTTTCTGATTGAAGTTTTTCAATAAACTCTGAAATTTGAGAAACTTTTGCAGCGTGTAGCTCTATATTTTTTTTTGTAATTGCTTTCAAATTTCTCATAAGACCAAGCTTTGAACTATCTGAAATCGCAATGTGAAGAGTTTTACCCTCAACCTTAAAGGGCGCTACAAAATTTACGTTTATGTAATTTGAGGGTAGCACACTTTTAATTTCATCGCTTATTTGAATTTTAGAAAGATCTACAATTTCAAGACTTTGTTCTTTTACCAAAACATCTAAAATTTTATTTTCATCAGTGAGCTTGAGTTCAAATACTGCATCTATCTGAGATTTATTTCCCTCAGTGCTAATCTTTTTAATGTTAATTAAATCTTTTCCAGAAATAATATCGTTATCAATTAGCACATTGATCAAATTAATTTCACTTTCTCTGCTAATTTTAAGCATCTATAAAATCCTTGGTGCGATAAACACTAATAATTCATCCATGTTATCAGTGTTTGATTTACCTTTAAATAAATTTCCAACAACTGGAACGTCTCCTACCCCAGGAGTTTGTTGTTTGCTGTTAGTTAAAGCATTCTTTTTAATACCACCTATAACTACAATATCGCCATCAGCTATTAATAATTTTGTGCTAATTTCCATTTTATTGATCGCAGGATCTCCTGGATTAGATCTATTAGGCGTATCATTATTAACTTGGATATCCAAAAGAACATTTCCATCTCCAATAATACTTGGTGTAACAGTCATTTTTAATGCTGCTTCCTTAAAGGAGGTATCTGAACCCTCTGCTGAACTAGAAGCGTAAGGTATTTCTTCACCTTGTGTGATAGTTGCGACCTGGTTATCTAAAGTAAATATTTTTGGATTAGATATAGTTTTTCCCATCCCCTGAGACTCTAGTGCAGTTATTTCGGTCTTTAAAACTGCAGATCCTGTCTTCTTTAATATTCCAATACCACTTGTCTTACCAGCTGCTCCAAAATTTGTTATGGAGTCAGTAGTAGAACCTATAACAGCAGTAGCTGCACCTATATCTGCATCTCCTGATGATCCTGCTTGAACACCACCTATTATCTCACCCTGTCTTCTATAGTATCCACCAAGAGCAGTACCTAATGCTCTTTCGAAATCTGAATTTGCCTCAACAATAAAAGCTTCAATTAAGACTTGTCTTGTTCTAACATCAATTTCTTTAATTATTTTATCAACTACGTCTAAATCTTTTTCTTTTCCTCTTGCAATAATCGATCTTGTAGTTTTTTCTTCAGTAATTTGAACTAAAGAAATTCCTCCATCTGCTGCTTTAAATAACTCATCTAAAGTAGCTTTGGCCTCAGCAGGGCTTATATAATAAAGTCTGAATATTTCTGAAATTAATGGCTCTACAGAGTCCTCTAGTTCAACTTTTTTCCTTACAGCTGAAGCTCTAGCTGATTTTGTAGATTCTTGTTGAGTCAAATTTGATGGAGAGTGAACTCTTATTAAATTACTTTGAACATCAAAGTCAGCTGCATAGTTTTTTAGATCTAAGAGTGCATTAAAAGCTTTATCCCATGGAATATCAATCAGTTGTGCTGTAACTGAGCCGGCAACTTCATCACCAATGAGAATATTTATCTCACCTGCTTTTGCCATTAATTCTATTGCTGTTCTATAATCTAGATTTTTAAAATTAAATGAAATATTTTGCTTTAATAATTCATATTCCTCACCAATTAACAAATAGTTTCTTGATTTCTGTGAAGAAATTTGTTTTCTTTTACCAAGTTTAATTACATCAGCCTCAGCTGGTTTTGGCCCCATCTTTGCGGTCTTATCAACTTCTATTTTACCTTTCTTCTTTATGTCTTCTTTTATTAAAGGAGTGTTATGTTTAAATTTTTTTGTTCCAAATTTACCGTCAGTGGCACAACCAGTTAAAAGCAAAGCTGAAAAAAAACTAAATAAAATAAAAAGTTTGGTATTTTTAAAATTCATTTGCCTCTTTTATTTGATTTTTAAAATTCATAATTATGTACTGGTTATCGTCAGCTTTTTCAAAAACTGCTCTTTTTATACTAACGTCAACAAGTTTCACACCACTTAAGACTTCTTCAAATAATTCTACTGTCATAAATTCACCATTGTCATCAACTAAAGTAATGAAACTATTATCTTGAGCGGAAAATGATCCAACAAGTTTATAAGATCTTAATTTTACTGCACTGGATGTAGGTGTTACTTCTGTAACTATATCACTAGATGTTGACGCATCTCCAGCAAATGGATCATTTAAAGGTAACGGTTCTTCTTTTACAACAATTTGGTCTGTTTCTTTTTTAATGTTCTCTTGTTGTGCTGCTTGCTTCTCTTTTACTTGTTTATTAATTTCTTTTGCCTTTTCAACAATGTTTTGGTCGTGACTATCTGACATTACTTTCTGTGAGAAAGTGATAACTATTATAACCAAAAATATGAGCCTAAAAAAATTCATCTGGTAAACCCACTATTGTTAATACACCAGTTACAGCTACCGTACTGGTTGTATCCCCTTTTATCACTTTAATTGTTTCTTTGTCAAAATTTAACATTTTTTGAGACATGGCCACTTGTCTCTTAAACTTAATATATCCAAGAAAATTGCCCTTTATTTGAAAATTTACAGGTATTCTGTAATAAGCAATATTTTTTTTAACACCAGTATCAACTTTCTTTCTACTTTTTCTCTTTTTCTTCTTTTTCTTCTTTTCTGTAGAAGCAATAGCTGATGCCTTTGTTATGGCCTTTGGTTTGCCCTTTTCAATCTTTGAAATGACTAAGTTGTTAATCCCTGCGAATTGACTTAGTGTATCGTAAAGACCCTCAACCTCGGCTTTGCTATGGAATAAAGTAGAATATTGTTCATATCGAGGAGTAAGTTTTTTTATTTTAGCTTTACTAGATTTGATGTCTTGATTCATCTTTGTTATCTCAGCTTGTTTTTTCTGCATGTTATCTAACTGAGCTTTTTTCTTTTCAACGATAGGGCTTAAAACAGCGTAATAAATTATTAAGAATATAATAATTGATAAAAATCCAATACCAAATTTAATTAGAATTTTTTTATCTATCGATTTAATTTTAGCTTTTATACTTTCTAAATCGATGTTCTTTAAATCTAAATTAATATTTTTTAAATCCATAAATTATCCCTTAACATCCACAAAAACTGTAAAATCTTTTTTAATATCTGCAGAGTCTCCAGCCTTACCTTTGAAATTCATTTTTCCAAGTGATGCTTGCACAACTAACTCCTGCGTTCCTAAATTATTAATTAACTTCAAAATGTCTTGATCGGTAGCAGCCTGCCCTCTGATAATTACTTTATTTTTGCCATCGTAATCAACTGATGAAAATTTTATTCTTTTAGGAACACTCATAGCAACTTGAGCTAAAACCCTATAACTCTTCTGTTTATTTGATTTTAAACTTTTACTTAATTTTAAAGTATTTGTAATTATAGCTAACTCTTTTTTAATTTTCTTTTGTTCAGATGTTTTAGCTTTATGAGTTTCTAGGACAGTATCATAATTAATTAGTTTTTTATTGTAAGATTGGATGTTCCAGAAAGATAAACCAAAGAGAATTACATATATTGCTGCTACTGAAGCAGCTATACCTTTGAAAGCAAAACTTGAAAAGGCTTTCATCTTTTTTTCTTTAATCATGCCTTTTCTGTTAGGAAGTAAGTTTATATTTTTAACGGCAGTAACAAATTTATAATAACCAAATACATCCAATTTTCTAAAAGCAAGACCTACAACCGATGATAAGTATGATCTGTTAATTAAATCTACTTTTTCTTTATTTTGCTGAGGGATTAACAATCCATCAATTGGATCAAATAAGTTAAAACCAACATTTAGTAGTCCCTTTCTAAAACTTGACAAAAAATCCTCAACATTTTTTAAATCTGAGACTACTTTTATGTTTCTTATTCTTCTCTCATATTTGGTTTCAAAATCTTGAACCGCTTGTTTTACTTGAGTTAAAAATCTTCTTACTAATGCTTCTTTTTCTTCAACATCTTGTGACTCTAATAATATTTTTCTATCTTGGCCTCTTAAAAAAATATCAGTAATTATTGGGTTATTATCATATAAAATCATTAAATAATTCTCATCTAAACCAAATTCTAAAACCGCAGTAAGATTTACATCATCCGTTTTATTTGAGATTTGATTTATTTGGTCGACAGCAGATTTTAATGCAAAGCATTTTACATCAATTATAACTGGGTTGAGATTACTTTGCTTGATTATAGAGGTATAATTATTTATATCAGCCAGCTTTGAAGCAACAAATAAAATATCCATTGTATTAGCTTTTTCATTCCTATTAATAACTTGATGGAAAATTGAATAGTCATCTAAGTTATCAGTTAACTGAACTAAATTTTCCCAAAGTGAATTAGTTTCAATAGCTTTTTGCAATTCCTCTTCTTTCATCAATGGTGCTGTTACAACTCTTATAATTGCACTTGTGACAGGTATAGCAATTGCAGCATTTAATGTTGTAATTTTAGATTTTTGTAATGCAATTGTAAGTTCTGCTCCTAATTTTTCTCCATTATCTAAAACATTTGCATCATCTGGTAAGTCAACTGGGTGAGCATAAAATTTATCTAATACCCATTGATTTGATTTATTAGTTGATACTTGAGCTAATCTTATTTCTTTGTTTGTAATTTCAACTCCAACAATTTCCTCCCCTTTAACTGCTGACTTTCCAATTTTAGATTTAAAAAAACTAGTAACTTTTTTCGAAAGTTCATTAGTTTTGAGTGATGGTTTTGAAACTGAACTTTTTTCTAAGAAGCTTGGCTTTTTAAATTTAATATTTTTTATATTATCTAAAAAAGCAAATTTTGATTTTTTATTTTCTTGTTCGTCCTCTGGTGATTGATTTAAAATAGGAGAGTCAATTTTAGGTTCGGTTAACGTAGTTGTTTGACTCGTTTGTTCTTTATTAACAATTTGAGTTGAAGTTTCTGGTTGAACAGATGTTTCTTCAGTTTTAACAGGTAGCTCTTGAATTTCTTTTTCTTTTTCTTTTCCCGCAACAACGTCATCAAACCATTTTTCTAAAATTGGTATTGCTTCCTCCAAATTAGGAGTTCCTGATGATGAAATTTTTTGTTTTCCATCATGATAAAGTCTTCCAACCCAATTTTTTGATTTTAATTCACCTTTGTATTTGTCTTGTCGGATATAAATATGCAACCTTCCGTCTTTCTTATGGATTACCTCATGCGAGGATCCATTATTTTCATCTTTTTTTTCACTTGAAGGCTCGGATGTTTGTTGTTGGGTGGTTTCTTGATCGTTGTTCTGACTTGATTCTAAACTTTTTTCATCATTTTGATTATCTAAAATTTTATTTTCATCTTTTTTATCACTAGATGTATCTAAATTTTGTGTTTGATCATTATTTTCCTTATTATTTTGATTTGATTCAAGGATAGGATCATTTTTTTGATTATCTACACCTTCAGGTTGATTATTTTCATCAACTTTAGATTGATTCTCAGATTCAGACTGAGACTTATCTTCATCAATAATTTTTTTTTCGTCGTCTTGATCGTTCATAAACAACTTATAATTTTTTCTCTAACACAATTTAACGAATCTCTAACACAAAATTATTATTTAGTCTAACACAAAATTATAAAATATATGTTCAAAATGGGCTTAATGTTAAAAAAGTAAGTAAAATAGCCATTTTTTAAAAATTAAAATATTTATTTAACTTTTTTTTTTATTTAAATTTTTAATAAACTCTAACACAAATAATAAATTTTAAATTGTGTTAGAGTATTATATTTTAATTTTTTTTAAAAAAGTCAATAAAATCAACAAAAATTAAAATCATGCTAAATTTAAACTTTTTTGTGTTAGAGTTTTAAATTTATGTGTTAGAGTTAAATGTTTTATTAATACTACACTCAAAAATTGTAAATTTAATATTCAATTTATTAAAAAACTATCTATTCAATTACAAATTGAGCCTTTTTTTAAAAAAAAATATAGTTTTTTTCTCTTTTTGAGCGAAAATTGGATAATAATTAAATTTCTTACATGATTTATTAAAAAAATTTCTTTAAAACACATTTTTTTATTTTAATTAGGCTCTCCTCTTATATCTGTAGTTAACTCTTGATAAATCAAAACTGTAATTGCGTTAAAATTATTAATAATTCTGTTAAAATTCTAAATGGTATCAACGTTATTACAATTTAATTCTCTAAAGTAATAAACTTTTGCTATTGGAAGCGTTTGGAATATATCTTCTGAAATAATATTAAGCTAATTTGTTTTTTTTTCAATTGTAAAATTATATCTACAAACATTTGACGTCGCCCAAAACAAAAGAGCAGAAATAATTATTGCAAACAAGACTATTGTCTTACTTATCGCAAACATAAAAAAAATTATGCTCCGTCTACAACTACAATAGTCAGATCGTCTTTTTGAATACGACCAGACTTAATTATATCCTCAACAATTTTATTTAATCTTTCGTGATTAGGTGTTTGTTGATACTTTGTAATATAGTTTTTGAATCCATCAGACTCTAACATATTACCTTCAGGATCTTTCATTTCTGTTATACCATCAGTGAATACGTACATCGAACTTTCAGAAAATTTTATTTTTGTCTCTTTGTATTTAATCTTCGACATAATTCCTAAAGGTGGACCTGCTTCAGTATAGTTTGTAAATTTTCCGTCTTTAGAATGAATTAGTGGTGGTTCATGTCCTGCGTTAGCAAGTAGTAATTCTTTTTTATTACTGTCATAAATACCTATAAGCATTGTTACAAACATTCCACGTGCAGCTGTTTCACAAATTTCAGAATTAAGTAAGTTTAATAAATCAGCAGCAGAAAAAATTGTTTTACTTAAACATCTATAAAGACTCGAAGCCTTTGACATTAAAAGGGAAGATTTAATTCCTTTACCAGATACATCTGCAACACCAAAACCAAATTTACCATCACCTAGATCAGAAAAATTATAAAAATCTCCTGATACAACTTTTGCTGGGATGTTTATTCCTGCTATAGGAAAGTTTTCTTTTTTGTTTTGCGACAACAAAGTTTTTTGTATCTCGCCAACAATTTCAATTTCTTTTTGCATTCTATTCTTATCGACTAAATCTTTTGCCATCTTAGCATTGTTTATTGCTAATGCAGCCGGACCAGACAAAGTTTCTAAAAGTTTTCTATCATTCTCTTCAAAAAGTTTATTATTAGTTTTTTTGTTTAAGCAATGAATAACGCCAATACATTCATCCGATACAATTAAAGGGGAACATAGAACTGAATAAGTTGTAAAATTTGTTTTATTATCTAAATCAAAATAAAATTCTGCAATTTCTCTAATATCTTTTCTAACATCACCAACTCTAATACATTTTTTCATGACTGCAGCTTTTCCCATAACTCCTTGAGTAATTGGGATTTCGAAATCCTCAAGATATGCTTGATGTTTGGAAGCAATACATTGGAACGATTGATTTTTTTTATCTATTAAAAAAATATTTGCTGCTTGTGCATTAATTCTTTTTATAATTAATTCTAATGAGTTATTAAGTGTTTCTTTTAAATCAAGAGACATTGCAAACTCTTGATTCATTTTAGTTACCAGCTCTAAATCTTTACTGCTAGTGTCATCTATTTTGATCGTTTCCTTTTTTTTTACACCAAAAAACATGTTATTTATAAATTGATATTCGTTAATTTTTTGATAATTTTGAAATTGATGGAAATCATTATTCATGCGCCTAATTTCTATTTGCACCTAACTGATGCAATTATGTTAGTACAATACTGCATTAATGGGCTCATAGAATTTTCCTCTCAAATTAAACTCTAAACTGTGTTCTATATTATAGCATTTATCCTTGGAAGTATATGGGGGAGTTTCGCAAACGTTTGTATACACAGGCTTCCAAATGATGAAAGTATAGCAATTAAGAGATCTTATTGTCCAAAATGCAGTACAAGGATCAAATGGTTTGATAACATTCCTCTATTGTCTTTCTTTATACTTGGTGGAAAGTGTAGAAGTTGCAAAGTTAAAATAGATATAAGATATTTTATAGTAGAATTAATCAGTGTCTTAAGTTTTTTACTAGTTTACCATATTTATGGTTTAACCATCACAACTCTGTTGTTAGCTTTGTTAAGTATTTTTTTTATAATCATATTTTTTATAGATTTAAATCATTTTATAATCCCTGACAGCCTTACTTTTCCATTAATGATAATTGGTTTTGCAAAATCATTTGCTCCAAATTTAGACTCAAATCTCTTTCCTATTTATCTTAACTCACTTATTGGAGGAATTATGGGTTACTTAGTCATTTGGTTAATCATTCTTTCTTATAAAAAATTTAAGAATAAAGAAGGTATGGGACTGGGGGATGCTAAGTTACTCTCTGCAATTGGTTTCTGGTTCGGCTGGATATGTATCCCCTTTATAATTTTTATATCTTCTGTTGTAGCACTTCTAATTGTAACACCATCTCTAATTAAAAAATCAAAAACAATGTCCTCACAAATTCCATTTGGTCCGTACATTATAATCGGGTGTGTGATTTATATTTCTTTTTTTGATAAATTTAAAATATTTTTATTCTAATAATTTTCTCGCCAATTTCCTCTGAACACTGAGATTGCTCCGTCATTAGAAAGTAAAGATATAAGTGTATCTTCTTGGTCTTCACTATCTGTTGTAATGTTTGCAAAAAGTTTATCTGCAAACACCTCTAACTTCGAAAGAACACCAGGTTGTAGATAATAACAACCTGTCTTTTCATCAAAGCCAGCATTTGCATCCATCTGTCTGCTTGCTCGTCCAATTTCTTCTGAGGTATTAATTCCACATTCATCATCAGCGGCACAGACATAAGCGTTTCCGACATTACACTTTCCGCCCTCTGGTGGTTGATAAACAGGATAATAAACCGTGCCCTTAAACACAGTGGGTGATGCAGTAGCTTTGTGATATAAATTTTGTGTTAAATTTGGAGCTCCTGTATCAGTAACTAAAGACTCGTCTTGTCTTTTGTCAAATGGCTTATCTAATTTAAAAACCCAGGCGTCCTTAGATATCGCAGGACAATCCCCCTGATCATTTGTTTCGTCAGCAGTATTTACACAATTTGAACTTAAACTATATCCGTCTTCTGCATCAATCTTTCTTGCATTCATAGCCTCTGTTAAAGACCCGACGCCTCCAGAATTTACCATTCTAAAATTTGGAAAATCAAAATCTCTTATTCCATATAAGATGTTATCCATTCCTCTTGATCTCCGCGCGATGTCATTAAAGTCCCCAGTGGCTCCAAACAAATATAAGTTTTTAGTATCCATTCCAAAAGCAGCGTCCATTCCAAAAAAACTAACTCTGCCGTTTTCCTCGTTTGTATTTAGAGAAAATAAAGTAGTATGATCATATAATTCTATTGGCGCCGGATTAGAGCCTTTAGAAGTCAGTTCATTAGTTAAGTTAATTTTTGAAATTTTCCCCTCATAATCGTTTACATAAACCATTGCTCCCCGCCATTTCGCACCTCTAAAAGTATCTGGAGTAATTACCACTGGGTCGCCCAATACTGAATTAGGAAGATCGTTTAATGTACCTCCATAAGCACTTTCAAATGAGTTATCGATATCGACTAAATCGATTAACCCATTCCCTCCGCTAGCTATTTTCCCAGGGTATTGGCCTCCACTTTGCTCACTCATGGACTCTAAATCTATTACATATACAGCTGAACCAACACCGCCAACTCTACCAAATCCAGCGGGCATTACTGCAACATATCTATCACTATCTATAGACTCTTCTCTTTCAACTGGAAGTCTGAATATTCTTGGCGTTGCCCAAGTTTCACCCATCTTACTATAATCATATACTGGGTTTTCAGTTCCTATATTAGGAATTTTAACAGTAAAGAAAGTTGTCTCATCATCGGATGCTAGAGAACCGTCATCTTCACTCAGATTAATTACTAGTTCCTCTCTAAATGTAATTGTTGCTAATGATGCTTCTTGTACAATCGTATCTACGGTTAATGATGTAACAGTTCCATCTATAACTTTTTGAACAGGTAAAGTTGATGGATCATCAATAAATTCTTGCGGCATAATATATGGAAATCTCCAAACTCTGCCTTTGTAACAAGCGGCTGTACCACCCGAGTAAAAATTACTGTCGGTCACACAATCTCTAATCTTATCCCTTTCAGTATAATCATTACCAGTGCTATCATTAGCTAGGTCAGCATTTCTAGCTACTTCAATATTAAATTTAGCGTTTTTAGCTTCCTCTGAGTCATTAATATTCAAGCTTCCACCTGTATAATCTAATGCTGGAGCTGGTGAGTCTTCACTGTTAATTATTTCACCATCACTTAAAGCTATCATAACTTTACTTCGAACAAAATCATTGTAAACAGAGAATACATGAATTGGTTCTGATGGCTCTGTCACATCTAAAATAGAATATCCTGCACCACCTCTTCCGTAAGGAATCATTAATATAGTACGCCAAGATTTTGTTGCCTCTGGCTGCCCATTAGGTTTCACAGCTTTAATAAACATGTCATGTACAACTGGTGAACCATCAACTGCAAATATTGCATTCGTACCGCCTTTTCCATTACCAATTGCTTGATCTAGGTTATCATTTACCATCTCCGGTAACTTTCCAGCAATGAACGGTGGAACAAAACCCCAAAGCTCCTCTCCAGTTTTAGCATCAAACGCGTGCAACATTCCATCATTAGCTCCTACATAAAGAACTCTTTGCCTTTGGCTTAAACTAGAAGCAAAACTAGCATAACCATTTTTTTGTCTGTAGTATGCTTCTTGATTTGTGGCTGTGTAGTTCGTGTTTGCGCCTGGAGGTCCAACCTCAACAATCTGAGAATGATATATGTCCCCAAGAATATTTTCTCTCTTATCTCCTTTTCCAGAACATCTGTCGTTACCTGTGCGGTAAAGAAAGTAATCCGCACCTCTGACGAAATTAATCAAACCTTTTATATCATCATCATTTCCATCTGGTCCTGGACAAGTAGAACCCGTTTTATGATAATCTGTAACAGTGTTTCCTAAAATTTGAAATAATTTATTAATTTCAGAACTGTTTCCTTCAACCCAGTTGTTCCAGTCACTTTCTATGTAACTTTTACCCTGCAGAGGGGTCCAAATTTTTCTAGTAGATATATCCCTGTCTGCTAATTTTTTAGCTGCATCCCAATTATTTGCAGGGTCCTCATGAATAACAAAACCGTCTGGTGTAACGCCCTTTCTCATTAGATGTCCTATCCACTGTTGTCCTTGTGCTAATGAAAATTGTCCCTGAAACAAATCTCCACCTTCTTGCACGGTAGCAGTTATGGCTGGAGCAGAAAATGAGAGCCTACTAGCAATGATTCTCTCTATCTCACTTTTTAATTTTGTAACTAACTCTTTTGGATTTTCTGCAATAATTCTTTGTCTACATTCTGGATCTGTTTGAGCAGATGTACCAAAATTAGGATCATCACAACTACCAGCTTTTGCTGCTTCTTGAAATTGCTCGTCTCCTCTATCTTTTATTCCTCCACCATAGGCTATAAAAATTGTCTTAACTCCTTTTGCGTTTCCAAACCGATCTTTGTTTACCCCCGCTGCTGCACTATCAATTCTTAAATCTCTAATTTGTCTCAAAGCCCGGTCGTGGTGTTGCCACATACCATCACCTATTACAATAACGTAGTTAAGTTGACACTCAGGACCGTCTTTAGTTATTCCAATATTTGGGTCTAACATATACTCGTAGGCAAGTTGAGAAAAAGCAGTACCATCTGTTCCAAATCTTGTTTTCATTCTATCAACAGCTTCAACTATTCGATTAGATGTATTTGGTCCAATTCCTACAGGTATACAAGAATTGTCATCACATTGGACAGATTTACCCGAAGGATGTTGGGCAGCGTTAGACCACCCCCGGTAATAATCACAAAAATCATTACATCTTTGAAATTTTTTTGCCTTGGGACACATGTTGTGACAAGAATATTCTGTAAACGGTAACCATTTTCCCTTAGCTCCTCTTCCGTTTGCTCTTGTTCCAGCGTTCCAATATCCATAACCAAAATACGCTCCACTAGTTAATGAACTGTCGTTAACAACTGCTTTAATTGCTCTTTTGGCTCCTTCAGCTCTACTTACTATTTTAGTTCCCAATTCGTCAACCCAAGTCATAGACCCTCCGCTTATATCGAATTCTTGAATTGAATTTTTCGCATTACCAACCCAAACTCTGTCATTCGACACATGAAGACCCATAGGTATATTAAAGAGAACATTTGATGCTGTGGACGCTGTTGGACCGAACCCCCCAACAGTTGCTGTAGTAGTTATGTTCGATGAGTTAATTGATAATTTTTGCAGTGTATGGCTGGTGTTACTTGTTGCATAGATAATACTTTCATCTTGTGGATCAATACTCATTTTCGCAACTAGATTGTAAACATTGCCATTAACATTTCTCTGAAAACGTGTAGGCGCTTCAAGATTTGGACAAAAGTTTACGCCATCAGATGAAATTGAAATTTTATAAATTTCTCCGCTAACAACGTAGTAAAGATTGTTTCCACTATCCATAGAAATTGAACTTGTAGATCTTAAGTGGGTTCTGAATGTTGAATTGAGACTATTAACAGGACAAAGCAATTGGTTACCAGTCGAGAGATTTCTTGAAAAAACAAATTCTTCTTGACTATATCTAAAACAAACCCATCTCTTTCTTTTTTTCTTTCCTACCCTTCTTTCATCAAGGCAGACTTCTTGATGACCCGTTACAATTAAATGGTCTTGGCTATCAATAGTTTTAATATCCAAACCTAGTGGATACAATTTATCAAATCTTCCAGTAGACACTTTCCCAAGTTCAGCACTACTAATAACCTCTACGCAATTGCCAGACGCATCTATAGCTACAACAGACTCATAATCATACGAGATTGAATAAATAACTTCTTTACCTGCTGGTGAAACTCCAATTACATCTGATGACTTATCCATTTCACGAACAGTTCTTACTCTGCTATCTTGTCTGCCAGTCTCTAATTCACACGAGGGCATACTGTTTGATCCTTGGAATAGCCTATCTCCCTTGCCATCACCGTCAGGATCAACAAATGTTGGATCAAAATCCTCTGTGTCGTAATCAAATTTTACAATTGCGCCTCTGGCTTGCCCAACCATTACATCACCATCATTAAGCAAAATTAAATCATTTGGATTATAAATTGCTGCACCACCAAAAGGGTTTCCGTTCATACTAGCTGATGTATCAAGAAGAATTAATATATTTGCTTTAACATCGCCTGTACCTGAACCCGGTGGTAATGATTTTGAAAGGGCATTTTGATTAAACGCCATAACTAATGCAAATAGATAGAAAAATAATCTTTTTATTGAGTCCATTTTAAACATTACCAATACTGCCTATATTCATTAGTTGTAATTATTAATTCTTCCTCGACCAAAACATCCAATCTTAAAGTTTTACTATAATAATATTTCTTATTATCCTTCTCCCAACTAATATGTCCAAGCCATTTTGGATCAAAAACTTCTTTGGCTTCTTCTCCATAATTTTCTTGAATATAATAAAAGAGAAACGATTTTTTATCATTTATCTTAGATATATTATTATTAAGAATTAACTCATAACCAATAACAGTTTCTCCACCTAGAGAGTGAATTCTAATTTCAGTTTCCTCCGGATGATGGTCTGGACACCAATTTTTAAAATTCGTTGTTGCAAACCAATAATTTGTTTTTTCAGCATTTGGATTCATATCTATTAATTCAATATTCTTATCTATATCAGGCTCACCTAACATCTCAGTGACACTTGAAAAACTCTCTCCAATTTCAAATTCTAGATCACATTCTTCAGAATAAACAGGATTAAATTTTAGAAAAGTTAGTAAAAATAAAGTTATTAAAAATATATTTCTTCTCATGATTTTATGTCGGCATTACCACAATACTTTCTAAAGGTATTAAAATTTCAACCTCTCCATTGTGGTATTCTCCTCTGCCTCCTGGCCCATAAAGAATCCCACAGGAATATATTTTATATGCTGTTCCTTGTGAGTCAACATTACTGACGTCTGTTGCAACACTAGATCCATCATTTCTATATGCAGCTGCCCCCACATTTACGATAAAATATTCATA
This sequence comes from uncultured Pelagibacteraceae bacterium, assembly GCA_902620465.1. Taxonomy (GTDB): domain Bacteria; phylum Pseudomonadota; class Alphaproteobacteria; order Pelagibacterales; family Pelagibacteraceae; genus Pelagibacter. The sequence continues at coordinate 322,849 of CACNIF010000001.1, read as the reverse complement.
AGCAAATCTTTTTAAGAAATTAAATTCTGCACGAATAAATTTTTCTTTTTCTTCAAAATCCGTAGGATTATCGCCTCTCTCATTAACTACTTCATCATCAGTGTTAAAACTTGTACTGTCAGGATCTAAACATTCCGCATTTGTTCCTGTGCATAGAAGTGGTCCAACGATATCCAAAAAACTTTTTTCAACTGGAAGTTGGCCTTTTCCAATAATTGATACGTTATCATCTTCATCTGTATCTATGTTTTTAAAACTCATTAAGCATTGTGAGCTATCTCTAGCAACTTTTGTATCATTTTGAGCTGGCCCTCGTATAAATGTATGTCTAAAGAAACCATTTTCTGATTTGCTTGTGTACTCAGTTTTTGTATCCTGCCATATCTCATTTTTAATATTCCAGACTGCTAATGGACCAGGTTCTGCAGGAGGATCTCCGAGGACATCATTATCACTGGGCATGCTATTCATCCAAGGTCCAAGATATTTATCCAAGATCCATTTCTCTCCCTCTAAAAGACCAGCTTCAGCAACATAAAAAGTTTGCTGGTACTGATCGCTACTATTATTACTTTGGTGATCCCCTGATGAAATAACTATTAATGAACCGCCCATCAAAGACATTACTATTAAAAGTACAATTGATAAAACTAATGCAAATCCTTTTTCTTTATTATTATTCATTAATTAGTCATTCCTATTCCACCCAAGTTTCTTGTATGCACTGTTAAAAAAATTGGATCTCTTTTGAAAGCAGCATCTTCACCAGTAAATTCTGTAGCTTCTCTTCCCAGTGATAAAATTTGTCTTTTTGTTCCCTGCCTGAGATTTTTAAAAAATCCGGATTTTGAAGCTGATCTAAATGTTAAAGTAATATCAACCGATCGAATATTATAAATATTTTCAGGATCTTTTGGATCTGCATCCACTGCTCTACCAAATTTATCCATAGCAACAAATGACATGTCGGATAAATATTCTCTTACTAACTGACCTGAGTAACAATCATTATCTGGAGGACAATTATTGACAACCCAGTCTCCTCCTTCTGGATCATCTATAGCCTGTTTCCAATATTTCTTTGATCTAAAAACTCCATAAAATTTGTCATTATCTTTTTGCATAGCATGGGCAAAATAAGAAATCTTATATCTTGTATAAAATTGTTCTCCAGCATCAATATCAGCGTTTGCATCAAAGTCTCCATAAACAATATGGATTTGATCACAGCAAACATCATTTATTGGTTCATCAATCAAAGTATATCCAGGAACAACAGGGTCTTGATCAGACAATCTAGTTGCATCCCCAAGTCTATTTCTATAAATAACAACTGGTTCATGGCCTTTTTTTTCATCAGAAGCACCAGGGACAAATCGTAGATAGTCAATTCTTGGAATTCTCCTTGCTTCAGGTCTTGCTTCATTCTCAGCATTGTAACCATAGTAATATTTAAAACCGGCCATCCTTACGTCTCTCATTATCATGGAAACTATATCTCTTCCTGACTTACTAATACCAGCAACATCCGATACCCTTGAATAAGTTTGGTTTATTACTGAATAAGTGGTGTACATTGCACCAATTATTATTGCAGATATGACGATACCTATAAGCATCTCTATCAAACTAACTCCTGCGTTTTGATGAGTTCTTATCATTCTCCAGCTCCTCTAGCTCGATATTTAGGCTCATAGTCTGCTTGGAAATATAAAAATCTTCTTTTTTTTCCATCATTTAAATTGAATTGAATTCTTCCTACATACATTCGATCATCAAATATATTATTATTAGTATATGTACATTTATTTGAGGACCAACGACACATATCAAACATCTTAATTGACTTTGTATCTTTTTCGGTTTTACATTTAATTAATTGATCTTGATTTAAAATTGCCTGCCATTTCAGTATTTGGTTTGAAGCAGCACTTTTTCCTCCCCAAACTGATGCCTCATCTTTTTTATAAAGAGGCAACTTATCTTCTGTCGAGCATCTATCCGTATTTATGATAGTATTTATATTATTAAGCTTAGTGTCTGATCCACAAGCATTAGTATCCTCAGTTTCATCAAAATCCAAATTCGTATAAAATTGTACAAATTTTGCACACGCTTTTCGATCTAACTCTGATGGCATGAATGCTTTACCATCCTCAAAAATCAATGCTTGTTCATCATCTTCACTTACCCCCACATAAGTATCTTTATAACCGAGCACTCCTTCTGCAATCATTCCAACTAAATGTCCAGCTTTTGATCTCTCTCCTGAAACATCAATAGAATTTACTGCATAGCCAACCATTTGAAAAATTCCTATGAAACCAATACCAACTATTACGCTTGCAACAATTGCCTCTAATATACTCATTCCTTTTTCTTTATTCTTCTTCATTCTATTGAGTAACCCAATCTCCTTTTACTTCGGCCCATTTTTCAAGTTTTATATTTCCAAATCTTGACCAAATAATGCGATAATCACATTGAGGACCTCTTCGTATATCCATTTCGTCCCTAGGATTTAAATGCCTATCACAAAGACCTCCTGTACCAAATAGTTCTAAAAAATTTACTCCCGCTAAACCATCAGTAGTACTATACCATCTTCCGTCTTTAGAAAAACATACTCCTTCCTCAGCGTCAGCGGGTAAAATTGTTTCAAGGTTATCTAAAACTACACTAGACACCTCAGGCCTATCAGATATGGTGCCATCATGATCCCAGTCAGCTATATCTGCAGAGCATCTTTCAGATGCATTTCTAAAAGCTCCTGAAGTAATTTTGTCACCTAATGTATCAGCTGTTATTCCTCTTGATGTAATTGTAATAGAAGTACCAGCATCATCTGAAACCTCATTAATTATGTAAACTTGAACAAACGCATATAGTCCTCTTTGTACTTGTGAATTTATTTTATCAAACACATTAAATGCTTTAAGGACATCTGATTGCACTGCTCTAGCTTTATTCCAATCTGATATTCGTGGATAAGAAATAGCTGCCAGAACACCTACAATACATAGCACAACTATAACTTCTAAAGTTGTAAAACCTTTATTGTTCTCTACCAGCCGATGCATCAATTTTACCTGCTTTGACAAGTTCCTCTAATGATTTTGTCATTGTAATCATTCCTTCCTTAACGGCGGTCTGCATGATGCTTGGTATTTGGTGGATTTTAGATTCTCGTATTAAGTTTTGAATTGGTGCAGTACATTTCATTACCTCAAAGGCACCACAACGACCTTGCCCGTCTTTTGTTTTTAGAAGTCTTTGGGTTACAACCATTTTTAAAGATGTAGAAATTTGAGCTCTAATCTGCGCTTGTTGTTCTGGCGGAAATACGTCAATGATTCTGTTTATGGTACTTGGGGCACCACTTGTATGCAAAGTTCCAAAAACAAGGTGACCCGTCTCAGCTGCAGTTAAAGCAAGTGAAACTGTTTCAAGATCTCTCATCTCTCCTACTAATATAACATCTGGATCTTCTCTCAATGCGGCTTTTAATGCGCTAGCAAAAGATTGAGTTTGTTTTCCAACCTCTCTGTGAGAAACAATACTCTTTATATCTTTATGAATAAATTCAACTGGATCTTCAACCGTTATAATATTTGAAGTTCTTGTCTTGTTAATTTCATTAACTATTGCTGCAAGGGTTGTTGACTTACCCGAACCTGTTGGACCTGTCACTAAAACTAAACCTTTATGCATATCGATGATATCATAAAGAACAGGCGGTAGGTCAAATTGATCCATCGTCGGAATTACACTCTCAACTCTTCTCAATACTGCAGCAGGACCATGAATAGTTTTGTAAAAGTTTGCTCTAAATCTTAGTCCACTCAAAGTTACTGAGGAATCTAATTCATGAGTATCCTTAAATCTATTCATTTCAATTTCATTACAGTTTGTTGATAATAAATCTTGAAGATCCTGGGCTTTAACTACAACCTCTTGAATTTTATGAATTTCACCAGTTTGACGATAAGCTAAAGGCCAACCACTTCTAATATGAAAGTCGGAAATTTTTTTATTATTTTTTGCAAGTTCTTCTAATTTTTCAAACATAACAAATATTTATATATAATTATTAGAAAAAACAATATTAACTTAGCTCAGTTTGAGCAAAATAGTTCATTATTAATTAAAAATATAATATAAAACCCAAGCTATTAATGAATATTCAAAAAATGTTTTTGTAGTAGTAAGTTGTTTTTCACTAAATTTTGACTTTAAATATTTACCTAAAAATTTAAATCCAAGATGAACTAAAATAATAGAGAAAATAATACCTGCCAAAATGTACTCAACAGAAAAATTTTTATACCCAAAATAAATTGCCACAATTAGGGTTAACCAAGAAACCTTGGAGATAAACAATTTAAAGATTAGACCTGCTTTTTTACTAAAAATAGATTGTGTTTTAATTAAAGAGTAAGACCAGATCAAACCTACCAAAAAACTTAAATATTTTATAATCATCGGTAATTAAATAAATTAATAAATTCAACTATCAATATATAAATACGATTTATCAATCTTTTTGACCCAAAATGGTAACTTTAACAAATATTACCTAGGACTCTTTTTTTATTTTATTTTAGAATTATAAAAAAATATGAGTACAGAGAACCTTAAAAGCAACCAATTTCACGATGCAGTTAGAAGCTCGGATATCAGTGAATATATTGAAAATAGTTTAGATAATTTTTCTAATAAAAATAATAATGAAGGTTACTGGAGACTTTATAGTAAAGATAATCCTAATGAAGATGGTGATCAGGTAAAAGCTGTTTCTGGTATATGTTTTACTTTTGTAACATTATTTGTTTTGGGAACTTATTCTTGTCTGTTTTAAGTTATTAAATTTTTTAAAATTACATATTATTCAACTTTCCAATCAGTTTTGAATGTTACATAATTTACTTGAATACATCTTCTCTCTTTAACTATTTTTTTCTTTTCCATTCCGTGCCAAGTATTTGGGCCACTTGAAAACAAATAACCATAATTATGCTTATATGGCACTGTCTTAACTTTCTCTAATTTATTATTGTAAAAATCGGTACCTAAATCTTCAGACTCATTTTCCTTATTTACAAAAATTAGTCCTGACATTAGTTTTTCTTTTATATCACAGTGAGGTTTCAACCAGAAACCTTCACGATCACAGATAACCTCTACTCTTACATAAGAATTGGAAAGATCTTTGTTAATCATTTTTGAAATTGACTCACAGGTTTCTTTGGATTGTAATTCATTTATAAATCTAACTAAGTTTGGAAATTGTGCTGAGTTTTCTTTTGTAACAAAGCATCTAAATTTTATTGCTTTACCACCAGATGCAATTCCCTCTCTAAATTCTGCAGCTCCACCATCGATTGCTCTTGTACCATCGTAAGATAGGTTATGTTTGCTTACATCTGGTATATCCGCTGTAATTATTTCCTGAATTGCATTTTCACTTAAAGCATTATTATATTCCCAATGATCAAATGGGAAATCATACTTTTTGGATTGATTTAATATAGAATTAAGAAATGTCATAGTCTTTTAATTTGCTCTTTATATATCCTGATATTCTATCTGTTTCATTAAGTTTTTCATATTTCCAGACTTCTAAATTGTCACCTAAATCTTTAATGATATTGAGTTTCTTAAACATTTCAAAAAATTTTTTAAATCTATAGTTATTTTTTATATATGGCATATGCGCTACATAAATCGGTTTACCAGTGATTGCTGCCTCCGATATCATAGAGGTTGAGTCACATGTAACGACAATATGATCTGCTAGTCCCAAAGAAGATAAATAAGCTTTTTTATCAATTTCACTAACAATAATTTGATGGTCATCAAAATAATTTTTTGCTTTATCAATCACATTTTTTGGAGTTCGCATTGAGGGTATAAATATTAATTGATAGTTGTTATTAATGAAATTTTGTTTAATTTTTGAAAATATTTCTTCTACTACTTTTGGTTTATAGTCATAATATTTATTAGGCCCTCCTACAACTAAAGTGACAATTTTTTCTTTCTTAATCTTTGGTTTTAAATATGAAGTATTTTCATCCAACTCATTTTCTCTCAGGTAATGAATTGCTCCCTTAGTCGAAATTACATTTTTTCCTATTAATCCATCATGTTCTGGAGCCACAACAAAATCAAAGTTAGTTAAAGAAACTTTGGGATCTTGAATGTGAATGTTAATAATTTTTTCTTTAAATTTTTTTTTTAAGTAAATTGATGGTATTACACTTTTTCTTCCGCAAGAAATAACAATATTAAAATCATGCAGAATATTATTTTTAAATACAAAACTTTTGATTGGTGTTATTTTTGGTGGAATAAGCTTCCAAAAATTTTCAAGTTCAATTTTTTCGTGTATAAAATCAAGATCTAAAGCTTTTGCAAGTCCTTCAACCTGACTAATCATACCGTGCATTCCCTCGGTCAATAATAAACCTTTTAATTTAGTCATTAATCACTATATAGCTTTCATATGAGTCAAAATCCAACTAAACACACAAAAGTGTTAATAATTGGATCTGGTCCTGCCGGATATACAGCCGCTGTTTACGCTGCAAGAGCAATGCTCAATCCAATTTTAGTGTATGGGTCAGAGCCGGGTGGTCAACTTACTACAACAACTGATGTAGAAAATTATCCAGGATTTGCTGATGTAATTCAAGGGCCTTGGCTGATGGATCAAATGAAAGAGCAAGCTAAAGCTGTTGGAACTGAGATGATAGAGGATCACATTAGTTCAGTAAATTTAAAGACTTCTCCTTTTGAAGCTATGGGTGATACTGGACAGAAATACACTGCTGACAGCATTATTATTTCAACAGGTGCTCAAGCAAGATGGCTAAATTTAAAATCTGAGCAAGACTTTAGGGGATTTGGTGTTTCAGCGTGCGCTACGTGTGATGGGTTTTTCTTTAAAGATAAAGAAGTTGCTGTTGTAGGTGGTGGTAACGCAGCTGTTGAAGAAGCAATGTTTCTTACAAAATTTGCTTCAAAAGTAAAATTAATCCACAGAAGAGACAGTTTGAGGGCAGAAAAAATGCTTCAAAAAAAATTAATGGAAAATAAAAAAATTGAAATTATTTGGGACTCAGTTGTAGAAGACGTTGTGGGAGATAAAGACCCTAAAAATGTTAAGGGAATTAAAATTAAAAATGTTAAAACAAATAAAATCGAAGAACTTAAATTAGACGGAGTTTTTATTGCTATAGGTCATGATCCAGCTACTCAACTTTTTAAAGATCAATTGCAAATGGATAAAGAGGGTTATTTAATTACAAAACCAGACTCAACAGAAACAAATATTCCTGGTGTTTATGCAGCTGGTGACGTTAAAGACAAAACATTTAGACAAGCAGTAACTGCAGCAGGAATGGGTTGTATGGCGGCTTTAGAAGCGGAAAAATTCTTATCACACTAACGTGAAAAATAATCTTCATGTATTTTTAGGTGCAACTGTAGCTGATGCTGCTGCAAGACCTTTGCATTGGGTTTATAATCAAAAAAAGCTAAATTCTTATATAAGAGGAAAAAAAGACTTTTCTTTTCTAAAAAAAAATAAAAGTCCTTTTTATAATATCAAAACAGGTAAAGTTTCTGGATATAATGAAATTGGTCAGGTCATGTTCAAAACTCTGCTTGAGGGACATGATGATATCAACCAACGTTTTAAAAAAAATATTCTTAAAAATTTCGGCCCTGGAAGTATTTATTGGCGGAATCTAGGGCTTAGATCAAAGTATAAAAAAGTTAAAGACTGGCGTGGCATAGTTAAAGGACCCTGGATACACCAAAATGTAATTGAAACTGTAAAAAATATAAAATTAAAAAAAAAATCTACTGGTGGAATTAAAGTGAACGAGTCAGATGGTTTTTGTGCCAGCCTTCCATATTTTCTTTATGGTTATGATTTTAAAAGTTTAGAAAAGATAATTACTACTGTAACGATTTCAAAAATCAGTCACAAATATGCATTAGCAAAATTTCACATTATAGATCTTGCTCTTAAAGGTGCGAAAAATCCAATAAATGAATTTGTCAAAAAATTTAAGAAAAGTCACAATTTTAAGATAATTATAAATGACATAATTAAAATTAAAAAATTAAAATCAAAATCTCACTCATTCGTTGTAAAAAAACTGGGAATGGCATGTAGCTACCCAGGTACATTTAATAGCTCCATTCATGCAATACTAAGTTCAACAAATTATCAAAGAGCTATTTTAAAAACAATTAAGGCTGGTGGATGTAATTGCTCTAGAGCAAATTTTATTGGCGCATATTTTGCAGCATTAAAAGGATTAAACGCTATTCCAAAATCTTGGATCAAAAAAACTCTTCCAGCAAAAAAAATCTTAAATCAAAGATAAAGCTATCTAGTTATACTTTCACAAAAAGATTTTATTCTAGTCATAGCTTTTTTTAAGTTTTGCATCGAAGTTGCATAAGAAATTCTAAAATATCCATCTAATCCAAAAGCAGATCCTTGAACAACTGCTACGTTTTCTTTTTCAAGTAACTTTTGAACAAAGTTACTATCAGTTTTTAATCTTGTCTTTTTATTCAATAAACCTTTACAGCTTGGAAATACATAAAATGCTCCATTAGGTGTTAAACAATTGACTCCTTTGATGCTATTTAAACTTTTTACAACAAAATCTCGTCTTGCTTTGAAAGCGTTAGCTCTGGTTTTTATAAAGCCTTGTTTTCCATTTAAAGCCTCGACTGCTGCTGCTTGACTTATTGAAGAAGGATTTGATGTAGATTGTGATTGAATTTTACCAATAGCTTTAATGATATCTTTTGGGCCAGCTGCATAACCTATTCTCCAGCCTGTCATCGCATATGATTTACTGACACCATTCATGGTAAGTGTTCTATCTTTTAGTTTTGAAATTTGCGCTATTGTAAAAAAATTAAAATTATCATATCGAACGTGCTCGTAAATATCATCACTTAAGATATGTATTTTTTTATTCTTAATTAAAACCTTCGCTAAATCTTGGATTTCTTTTTTTGAATAGCCTGCACCTGTTGGATTTGAAGGTGAATTAATAATGACCCATTTAGTTTTTTTTGAAATAGCTTTTTTTAATTTTTTTGCCGTAAGCTTAAAACCTTCTTGTTCAGTGCATTTTACAATTTTAGGTTTACCTCCAGCTAACAAAACCATATCAGGATAAGAAACCCAAAAAGGAGCTGGAATAATTACTTCATCTCCTTTGTTTAAGGTTGCCATAAAGGCATTGTAAAGAACCTGTTTACCCCCTGTGCCAACAGTTATTTGATCAACGGAGTAGTTTAATTTATTTTCTCTTTTAAATTTTGCAACAATAGCTTTTTTTAAAGCTGGTGTTCCATCTACAGCGGTATACTTTGTGTCTCCTTTTTTAATTGCTTTAATTGCAGCACTTTTAATATTGTCAGGAGTATCAAAATCTGGTTCTCCAGCTCCTAAACCGATAACATCTTTTCCTGCAGCTCTCAGTTCTCTAGCTTTTTGAGTTACTGCAATAGTTGGGGATGGCTTAATTCTTTTTAGACTGTCTGATATTATGCTCATTGAAATATAAATTAATTCTACTACGTTCTTTAATATATGGAAAATACATATCAAGATTTAATTACAGATATTCAGAATAAAAATCCAAAAATCGGTGGAAAACTAGAGGGTGGTAAAAAGTTTAAAATTAAATCTGACTTCAAGCCAGCAGGTGATCAACCTGAAGCTATTAAAAGATTAGTTAAGGGGGCTAATAAAGAGGAATTTAATCAAGTTTTACTTGGAGTAACTGGTTCAGGAAAAACTTTTACAATGGCAAAAGTAATAGAGGCAACAAATAGACCAGCTTTGATTTTGGCTCCAAATAAAACTCTGGCAGCTCAGCTTTATGGTGAGATGAAAACTTTTTTTCCCGATAATGCTGTTGAGTATTTTGTATCGTATTACGATTATTACACTCCAGAGGCATATGTTCCAAGATCAGATACTTATATCGAGAAAGAAGCATCTATAAACGAGCAAATAGATAGAATGAGACATTCAGCTACAAGATCTCTACTTGAAAGAGACGATGTGCTAATTGTTGCAAGTGTGTCTTGTATCTATGGACTAGGTTCGGTTGAGGCCTACAGTAAAATGACATTAACTCTTCAAAAAAATTATGACTATAACAGAGAACAAATAATCAAATCCTTAGTCGCTTTACAATATAAGCGTAATGATCAAAATTTTTATAGAGGAACATTCAGAGCAAGAGGAGAATATTTGGAAATATTTCCGTCTCATTTGGAGGATAGAGCTTGGCGACTTAGTTTATTTGGAGAAAAACTTGAGCAAATAGAAGAGTTTGATCCTTTGACTGGAGATAAGGTGAGAGATCTTAGTTTGGTAAAGGTTTATGCCAATAGTCATTACATCACCCCAAAACCTACCATTGAACAGGCGGTAATAAACATTAAAAAAGAATTGGAAATAACCCTTAAAAAACATAAAGCTGAAAATAAATTACTCGAGGCACAAAGATTAGAGGAAAGGACTAAATTTGACCTGGAAATGATAGAAGCGACCGGTTCATGTGCAGGAATTGAAAATTATTCAAGATTTTTATCTGGCAGAAAACCTGGCGAGCCACCACCTACACTATTTGAGTACTTTCCTGACAACACTTTAATTTTTGTTGATGAGTGTCATGTGACTGTTCCTCAACTTAATGGAATGTACAAAGGAGATAGGTCAAGAAAAAGTACATTGGCAGAGTATGGTTTCAGACTTCCATCGTGTATGGATAATAGACCTCTTAAATTTGAGGAATGGGACTTAATGAGAACTCAAACAGTATTTGTTTCTGCTACACCAGGGCCTTGGGAATTAGAGCAAACGAAAGGTAAATTTATCGACCAAGTCATCAGACCAACAGGTTTAATTGATCCCCCCGTAGAAATAAGGCCTGCTAAAAACCAAGTTGATGATTTAATGCATGAGTGCAAAAAAGTAATTGAAAATAATCACAGAGTTTTAGTAACAACTCTTACAAAAAAAATGGCTGAAGATTTAACGGAGTATCTTCACGAAAACGGAGTAAAAGTAAGATATCTTCATTCAGATATTGATACACTTGAAAGAATAGAAATTATGAGAGATCTAAGAATGGGCGTATTCGATGTTCTTGTAGGAATCAACTTATTAAGAGAGGGTTTAGATATTCCTGAATGTGCACTAGTTGGAATTTTAGATGCAGATAAAGAAGGTTTTCTAAGATCAGAAACTTCATTAATTCAAACTATTGGTAGAGCTGCAAGAAATGTTGATGGCAAAGTAATTCTTTATGCAGATAAAGAAACTAAAAGTATAAAAAAAGCAATTAAGGAAACTGAAAGAAGAAGAAAAATTCAATTAGATTATAACAAAAAACATAAAATTGATGCAAAAACTGTAAAAAAAGAAATAAACGATATTTTGGAAAGTGTTTACGAAAAAGACTATGTTAAAATTAGTGAAGGTTCAAATGTAGGAGGAAATCTTAAGAAACACTTGAAAGCATTAGATAAAAAAATGAAGGAAGCAGCATCAAATCTAGAATTTGAAGAGGCAGCTAAAATTAGAGACGAGATTAGAAAATTGGAAAGCACAGAGTTAGAGATCACATTAAATCCAAAAATAAGACAATATGATGTAAAAAATAAACTTTATCCAAAAGGTAGATCGACAATGGGAATGCCAGGAACTAAGGTTACCAAAAAAAAAGATAAGAAATGGAAGCACAGAGGATAATAATTACTGGTGGAGCAACTAGAATAGGTGCTGCGATCGCTGAGAAATTATCAGGACCAAATAAACAAATTATTATTCATTATAATAAATCAAAAATAAAAGCTGAAAATTTAAAAAAGAAACTAGAGAATTTTGGTTCAAAAATTTATTTGGTAAAAGGAGATCTTAGTAAAGAAAAAGATGTTATAAAAATTATAAAATTTGCTAAGTCAAAGTTAAAATATTTTGATTGTTTAATTAATAACGCTTCCTTATTCGAAAATGATAAATTAGAAAACTTTAGTGCAAAAAGTTGGGGAAATCACATTTCAACTAATCTTAAAGCTCCTGCTCTTTTATCAAAAGAATTTTCAAAAAATATTAAGGGAAAAAATAACAATATAATTAATATAATTGATCAAAGAGTTTTTAAACTAACTCCTTTCTTTTTTTCGTACACAATAAGTAAAACTGGCTTATATACTTTAACCAAAACTAGCGCTATGAGCCTATCACCAAAAATCAGAGTTAATGGAATAGCTCCAGGTCCAACAATTAAAAATAAAAGACAATCTGAAAAACACTTTAAGAATCAATATTTAGCAACACCACTAAAAAAACAAGTTAATGTAAAAGAGATATGTGATGCAGTTGACTTTTTTATAAAAAACAGCTCTATTACAGGGCAAATTTTAGCTATTGATAGTGGTCAAAGCTTAAATTGGCAGACACCAGATATAATGAGAGGGAAAGAGTGAAAAAAAGTAACCTTAAAATTGTTAAGATTGATAAATCCAAAAGCTTATTTAACTACGAGAAAAAAATTCTTATTAATGAATTAATTTTGGATCTAAAACTCGGATACTATGATTTTGAAAAAGAAAAACCTCAGAAAGTAAAATTTAGTTTAGAAATTGACTATCAAGATAAAAAACCTTCAAATGATAAAGATATTAAATCTATTGTTAATTACAGTACAATTGTCAAATTAGTAACAAAACTAGTTAAAAAAAAACATTATAACTTTTTAGAAACTTTAGCAGAGGCCGTGTTCGATGAGTTATTTAAAGACAAAAGGATTGCTAAAATAATGCTTAAAATTGAAAAATTAGAAATCTTAAAACAGTGTTCATCTGTTGGTATTCAAATTACCAAAAAGAGAAGTCATGATAAGTTCTGAAATTGGAAAAGAAGTAATTAAAAAAGAACTGCCTTTAATACCTAAACTACCTGGTGTTTATCGCATGTTAAATGAAAAAGGGGAAATTCTTTATGTTGGCAAAGCAAAAAATTTACCTAACAGACTTAAAAGTTATATAGCAGAAAAAAATCATATTATTAGAACTGAGAGAATGTTGTCTCAAACGAAAAACCTTGAGATTACTACTACTTCAAATGAAAGTGAGGCTTTATTACTGGAGGCCAATTTAATTAAGAAGCACAAACCAAAATTTAATATTCTTTTAAGAGATGATAAATCTTTTCCTTTTATCTTTATTGGTAATAAGGACATGTGGCCTCAAATAAAGAGACACAGAGGAAAAAAGACTAAAGAAGGTTTTTATTTTGGTCCTTTCGCATCTGCAGGTTCAGCAAATTGGACTATAAAAATGATACAAAAGATTTTTCATTTAAGGGTGTGTGATGACACTGTTTTCAAAAATCGTGAAAGAACATGTATTTTGTATCAAATTAAAAGGTGTTCTGGACCTTGCGTTGGCTATATCGAAAAAGAAGAATATAAGAAGACTGTTGAAGATGCGATAGAATTTGTTTCTGGAAAATCGAGAAAAATTCAAAAAAGTCTCTCAGATCAAATGGAAAAGGCTAGTGAAGATTTAGATTTTGAGAAAGCTGTGATTTTAAGAGATAGAATTAAATCTTTAAATATTATTCAATCTTCTCAAAGAATTAATGAGGCAAATTTAATTGAAGCAGATGTAATCGCAGGTTACAAAGAATCAGGAAAAACTTGTATTCAAGTTTTTTTTTATCGTTCAAAACAAAATTGGGGTAACCAAGCATTTTTTCCAAAACATGATCCAGATGAAAGTCTTAGCAATATACTCAATTCTTTTATTTCGCAATTTTATGAAAATAAAAGCGTGCCTTCATCGATAATAATTTCTGAGGAAATAAAAGAAAAAAATTTGATAGAAAAAACACTTTCGAGAAAAGAGGGAAAACAAGTCAATTTATCTGTCGCAAAAAAAGGATCAAAATTAAAAGTCATTAATCTAGCAATTAAAAATGCAAAAGAAAGTTTAAATCGAAAACTTTATGAAAGTCAAAATAATAGGGAATTATTTGATTCAGTCGCGAGTAAGTTTAATCTTGAGACCAATATAAATTTAGTAGAGGTTTATGATAATAGTCATATTCAAGGAACAAATAGTGTTGGAGCTTTGATAGCATTCGGTGAAGAGGGTTTTGTTAAAAAAAGATACCGAAAATTTAATATCAAAATGAAAAAAAATGAGCAAGACGATTATGGAATGATGCGAGAGGTATTGAACAGGAGATTTAAAAGAGCAATTCAAGAAAAGGATAATTATCTCTCATTTCCTGACTTAGTTATAGTTGATGGTGGAAAAGGCCAATATTCAGTTGCAAGAGAAAGTTTAAATGAATTAGGTCTTCATGAAATCCCAATCATTGCAATTGCTAAGGGGAAATTTAGAAATAGTGGAAACGAGACATTTTTTCATAATGGTAAAGAATATAAATTTGCAAAAAATGATCCTACCCTTTTCTTTCTTCAAAGGATTAGAGATGAGTCTCATCGTTTTGCGATAAGTGCACATAGGGCTAAAAGAAAAAGAGGAATTAGTAAGTCCTTACTAGATCAAATTGATGGTATAGGATCTATAAGAAAAAGGGCTTTATTAAATCATTTTGGATCTGCTCGAGCAGTGGAATCCGCCAGTCTTGATGAAATTAAATCTGTTGATGGTGTAGAAGAAAAAGTCGCAAAAAAGATATATAACTTTTTTCATGAATAAAACTAAAAATGCTTAAAAAAATACCAAATATATTAACCATTGGAAGAATTTTGATTGTTCCGTTTTTTGTTTTAGCATTTTATCTGCCTGGTTTTTATGGTGACTTTACTGCATTAATTCTTTTTTTAGTCGCATCATTTACTGATTTTTTAGATGGTATGTTGGCCAGATTGCTTGGAGAGGAGTCTAAACTAGGTGAATTACTAGATCCGATTGCGGACAAAATAATTGTTGCTGCAGCTCTTATTCTTTTAGTAATGGACGGTACTATTCGAAATTATGAAGTTATTGCTGCTATAATAATTCTAACACGTGAAATATTAGTATCTGGTCTAAGAGAATTTTTAGCTAAAGGTAAAATTAAACTTCCTGTTTCAAATCTAGCTAAATTGAAAACTGTCTTACAAATGGTTTCGATTGCTCTTTTACTGTCAGGAGATACTGGAAATAAAATTATAAATTTTCAAGACTATAATGCTCAAACAATCGGAATTGTTTTGTTATGGCTCTCCGCAGCTTTAACACTTTTTACTGGGTATGAATATATGCGGAAAGGAATTGATCATGCAATTTCAGAGGATAATAAGGATTAGGCTGCTTTTTTCTTCTTTACTAAAGTTTGATAGCTCTCATTAAGATTAATTATCATATCACAAACTTTGTATTGGTTTTCAGCGATGCAAGATACTGGGGTTACCTCTGCAGCTGTACCAGTTAAGAAACATCCTGCAAAATTTGGAAGTTCATTTGGATTTATTTTTCTTTCGTGAACTTTTATATTCTTAGATTTTGCAATCTCAATTACAGTTCTTCTTGTAATACCATCTAAAAATGAGTCAGGTATTGGAGTATGTAGCTCTCCATTTTTATCTTTAAAAAATATATTTGCACCAGTCGCTTCGGCAACATTTCCCTCATAATCTAACATCAATGAGTCTGTATATCCTTGTTTTTCAGCTTCATGCTTTGAAAGAGTGCAGATCATATAAAGTCCTGATGCTTTTGTATCCCAAGGTATAGTATCTGGTGCGGGTCTTCGCCACTTGGATATATTTAATTTTATACCTTCTACTTTAAGCTTTGGATCGAAATAAGATCCCCACTCCCAAGTTGCTATTGCGACATGAATTTTTGTATGCTGGGCAGATATAGCCATCATTTCACTTCCTCGCCAAGCAACTGGTCTGACATAACCATTTTCAACCTTTTGTGTTGCTATTATTTTTTTACTAGCAGAATTGATTTCATCTTCTGTATAAGGAATTTCAAAACCCATTCTTTTTGCTGAATAAAATAATCTTGATGTGTGCTCCTCTAGTTTAAAGATTGAACCATCATAAACACGCTCTCCCTCAAAAACACAACTCGCATAATGCAAACCATGACTTAAAACGTGTAATTTAACCTCTGACCAATCAACTAAATCACCATTGTACCATATTTTTCCAGATCTTTTATCGTAAGGTATCATTTATGAAATATTTATTTATTAAAAAATATCTTTGTATCTATAATATGTCAATATAACTTACCTATAATGAAAGAACTTTTATATCTAAAAGATGACCAATTGAAAGATTTGATTGAAAAAATATTTGTTGGCTATAGAGAAACCTTTTCGGACTCAAAAAAAATTCTTGATAAGTACTCAATTGGTTTAGCTCATCAAAAAGTTATACATTTACTATCAATGTATGAGGGTATTTCAATTTCTAAATTACTTGCAAAACTAAAAGTAACAAAACAAAGTTTAAATAGAGTATTAAAAGATTTAATAAAACTTGAGATTATTATTTTTAAAAAAGATGAGACAGATACCAGAATTAAACATGTTTATCTTAATGAAAAAGGCAAAAAAATATTTGAAGAAATATTTTTGCTACAAAAAAAAAGAATTTATAATGCCCTTTTAAATTCAAGTTCTGAAGAGGTGATTAATTTTGATAAAGTCTTAAAAAAAATTATTAATGGATGATTTTATTGCTCATATATTGGTTGTAGATGATGACCATGGGATAAGATCTTTAGTAAAAAAGTATCTAAATGAAAACAATTTTCTAATATCTACAGCAGAAAATGCAGAGGATGCTAAAAAAAAAATAGAATTAATAAAGTTTGATTTAATAATATTAGATATAATGATGCCAGGCAAAAGTGGATTAGAATTTATTCAAGAAAATATAAAAAGATTGGAGACTCCGATTATTTTATTAACTGCCAAAGGTGAGCCAAGTGACAGAATTGAAGGTTTAGAAATAGGAGCTGATGACTATTTACCTAAACCTTTTGAACCTAAAGAATTAATTTTAAGAATAAAAAATATTTTAAATAAGACAAAAAAGATTAATCAAAAAAGAGTAATTGAATTTGATAATATAAAAATTGATCTTAATAAACTTATAGTGCTTAAAAATAATAGGGAATTTAAGATTAATAGTACTGAGAAAATTATTTTGGAGAGAATGATTAATAATCCAGGTAAGATTTTTTCTAGAGAAAATATTGGAACACTAATTAATTTAGATAAAGAAAGATCTATAGATGTAATTATTACAAGATTGAGGAAAAAAATTGAAGATGACCCAAAAAATCCAAAATTTTTGCAAACTATGAGAGGAGCTGGGTATGTTTTATGGATTAAATAAAATTATCAAAAATATTCTTCCAAAAAGTTTATTTTATAGAGCACTACTTATTGTAGCGGTTCCAGTTCTAGTGTTGCAGCTTGTTGTAACAATTGTTTTTTTCGACAGCTTATGGATCAAAACAACTAAGGGTATGACTAGAGCGTTAGTAAATGAAATAAGTACACTTCTTGAGTTCTATAAAAATGAAAGGTACAACAAAAATGAAATAAATACTCTTTTTTCTATTTATCAAGACTTAAATTTTGAATTTGTTAAAGATGAAAAGTTTAATTTTAATTATACCGATAGATGGTTTAGTCCAATAGATCGTACTTTAAGACGTGAGCTCAAATCTAGATTTAAGTTAGATAATTTTTGGTTTGATACAATCAACTATAAAGAGTTAATCGATATTAGAATTAAATATAAAGATGGATATATCAAATTTCTCGTACCAAGAGATAGAGTTACAAGTTCATCAGCAAGAATATTTGCACTTTGGATAACCGTACCAGCTTTAATTATGGTTTTAATATCTTTAATTTTTTTGAAAAATCAAACAAGACCTATAACTAACCTCGCAAGAGCAGCGGAAAAATTTGGTAAAGGTGAAGATATTGATGAATTTAAACCATCGGGTGCATCGGAAATAAGACGAGCAGGTTATGAATTCGATAAAATGAGAAAAAGAATAGTAAGACATCTAAATCAAAGATCTGAAATGTTATCAGGAATTAGCCATGATCTAAGAACTCCTCTTACAAGAATGAAATTACAAATAACTTTTATAAAAGATAAAGAACTTTCAAAAAAATTAACAGAGGACGTTGATGAAATGGAAAAAATGCTGAATGAATATCTCCAATTTACTAGTTCATCTTTTACCGAAAAAGATGAAATGTTCAATCTAACAGATCTGATAAATGAAATTATAACAAAATATGATAACGATAATATTTCATTAGAGCTTATGCCAAGAGTTTATTTTAACGGAAGAAAAAATTTAATTACCCGTTGTATCAATAACCTTCTAAATAATGCAATAAAATACGCTAAAAAAGTCAATGTAGAATTAAACAAAAGTAACAATAATCTTTTCATTAAAATTGAAGATGATGGTCCAGGTATTCCAAAAACTGAGTATGAAAATGTGTTTAAACCATTTTATAAAATTAATAAAGGAAGAGCAGACTCAAAATCTAGTGTAGGATTAGGATTATCAATAGCTTCAGATATAATAAAATCTCATGGAGGTAATATTAAATTAGATAAATCTAAAATGAATGGTTTAAGTGTTAAAGTTTTTTTGCCCGTTTAGATTTAGGATTTTTCTTTAATTTAATTTTTTCAATTTTTTTTTCTAAAATTTCTACTCTTTTAGAAAGAATTTCAAACTCATCTTTGCTAGTCAATTTAAGTTTAAAAACCAATTCATCTCTTTTGGATTTTAAAATTGAGAGTATCTCAGACGTAATATCTTTTGAAGAAACTATACCTTGCTCAATTAACTTGGCGAATCTATCGATTACAAATTTTGAGTTTTTCATATATTTATATAATAACTTATTATAGTTTAAATTATAATTATTATTTAAAATGTTTATTAATAATTTTGACCCAGTAGCTATTCAAATTTTTTCCCTTGAAGTAAGGTGGTATTCTCTGGCTTATATTGTTGGTATTTTACTAGGGTGGTTTTTAAGTAAAAAATTTTTTATTTCTGAACCAAAAGTAAGTGGAAAATTTGATGATTACTTAACTTATCTAATTTTAGGTCTAATTATTGGTGGTAGATTAGGCTATGTTATATTTTATAACTTTGAATTTTATATAAACAATATATTAGATATTTTTAAAATTTGGCAAGGTGGTATGTCATTTCATGGAGGAGTAATAGGGATCATAATTGCAAGTTATTTTTTTGCAAAAAAAAATTCACAAAGTTTATTTAATTATTTAGATATTGTATCTCTTGTTGCGCCCATAGGTATTTTTTTTGGTAGAATAGCAAATTTTATAAATTCAGAACTTTATGGTATCGAAACTAATGTAGCTTGGGCAGTACAATTTATACAAATAGATAATTTGTATCGACATCCCACTCAGTTATATGAAGCATTTTTTGAGGGTATAGTTCTATTTTTAATTCTAATATATTTTAGAAATAAGAGTTTCTCCAAAACACCTGGTTTTATTTCTGGTATATTTTTAGTTTTTTACTCAATTTTTAGAGTTACAATTGAGTTTTTAAGAGTTCCTGATGAACAACTGGGTTATTTATTATTCAATCTGACTATGGGACAACTTATAAGTATCTTTTTTTTAATAATTGGATGTTATCTATTAATTTCTAAATATGAAAACAGACAAAATAGTTAATCTACCATTAGACAAGTTTATCAATATCTCTATGTATAATAAAAAGTCTGGGTATTACATTAAGAAAAATCCATTTGGCAGAAAGGGAGATTTTATCACAGCTCCAAATGTATCAAGATTATTTTCTGAGATGATTGCCATTTGGGTTGTAAGTTTTTGGAAAAGTATAGGGTCACCTAAAAAATTTAACTTAATCGAACTTGGTGCAGGTAACGCTGCAATGATGAAAATTCTCATAGAAAGTTTTAAAAAATTCCCATCATTTTTCAAATCCTGCAGGTTGGTAATTCATGAAATAAGCCCTACTTTGAAGAAGATACAAAAAAAAGAATTATTAAATTCAAATATAAATTGGATAAACGATTTAAAAAAAATTAAAAAAATTCCTAGTATATTCGTTGCAAATGAGTTTTTTGATGCACTTGCAATTAAACAATTTCAAAAAAAAGGTAATCTATGGTTTGAAAAATTTGTTAGTTTAAATAAAGAAAAAACTTTTTTTTCAGAAAAAAAGATTAATATGAATAAATACGAAAAAAAGATTGATTTTAAAATATCTAAAAATCAAAATTTTATAGAATATTCAGAGCTTGGTATTGATTACCTTAAGCAAATTTCAAAGATTATCAAAGTGAGATCTGGAGGAATTTTAATCATAGATTACGGATATAATGAAGATAAAATGAAAAATACTTTACAAGCATTATATAAACACGAGTATTCTGATGTTTTGGCCAAAATTGGAAGTTCTGATATCACACACAATATTAATTTCCGATTATTTGAAAAGATTATCAAGAAACTTGGTGGATTAAAGCATAATTTAACAACACAAAAAGAATTTCTTATAAAATTAGGAATTCATGAAAGAGCTGAGATGATTGCAAAAAATCAAAACTTTTTAAAAAAAGTAGATATTTACTACAGATTAAAAAGGCTAACAGACGAAAAACAAATGGGAAAATTGTTTAAAGTTATGTTAATAAAAAACCAAAATAACAATTTTAATTTAGGATTTTGATCTGATCACTTCTCAAAAATTATTAAAAAATAAAGATATAAGTCATGGTTTTTTTAATAAGAATGGAGGTAAATCAAAGGGAATATATAAAAGCCTTAATTGCGGCGCCGGTTCTCTTGATAAAAAAAATAACATTTTAAAAAATTTAAAAATTGTCAAAAATAAAATAGGAAAAAAAACAAAAAATATTTATTTAGTACATCAAGTGCATAGCAATAAGTTGGTTTTTCTTAATAAAAATTCTAAATTAAAAAAAAAGATTAAAGCTGATGCAATTTTAACTGACCAAAAAAAACTTCCAATAGCTGTATTGACAGCTGATTGCGTGCCAGTGTTATTATACGACTATGAAAAAAAAATTATCGCAGCCATACATGCTGGTTGGAAGGGTGCATATAAAGGCATAATTAAAACCGTTATCAATTTTATGACTAAAAAAGGCTGTAATCCAAAAAATATTATTGGAGCGATTGGTCCGTCAATTACACAAAAAAACTACGAAGTTAAAGCTGACTTTAAAAAAAAATTTATTAAAAAACACAAAAAAAACAAAATTTTCTTTAAAAATAAAAATAAGTTAATTTATTTTGACTTACCAAATTATGTCAAAACTCAACTTATTTTACAAAAAATCAATAGAATTGATATGATTAAAATCGATACATTCGATAAAAAAAATAATTTTTTTAGTGCAAGAAGATCATTAAAATTAAATCTTAATGATTATGGTAGAAATATTTCAATAATTATGATTAATTGAGTTTTTCATGAAATTATTAACTGGAAATAGTAATAAAATCCTAAGTAAAAATATCGCCAAATATTTAAAATCTAAACTTGTCAATTCCAGCATTAGAAAGTTTGCAGATGGTGAAATTTACATCGAAATAAATGAAAATATAAGAGGGAATAGTATTTTTATAATTCAATCAATTTCTTCACCAGCTAATGATAATTTAATGGAATTATTATTATGTATTGATGCTTTAAAAAGATCATCTGCCAAAAATATAACTGCTGTAATTCCTTATTTTGGTTATGCAAGACAAGATAGAAAAGTTGTGCCAAGAACATCTATATCAGCAAAGCTTGTTTCAAATTTAATCACTCAAGCTGGAGCAGACAGAGTTGTAACAGTTGATCTCCATGCTGGTCAGATTCAAGGTTTTTTTGATATCCCAGTAGATAATCTTTTCGCAACCCCAATATTTGCGCGACACATTAAAAAAAAAATTAAAAGTAAAAATATAATCTGTGTTGCACCAGATGTTGGTGGTACAGAAAGAGCTAGAGCACTTGGAAAAATTTTAAATGTTGGACTTGCTATAGTTGACAAGAGAAGACCTAAACCAGGCCAATCTCAAGTAATGAACGTAATTGGTGATGTCAAAGGTAAAACTTGTATTCTTGTTGATGATATAATTGACTCCGGTGGAACCATAGTTAATGCAGCTAAAGCTTTAAAAAATAGAGGTGCTAAGGATGTTTTTGTTTATATTACGCATGGTGTGTTAAGTGGAGATGCAGTAAAAAAAATTAAAAATTCTGTCATTAAAAATTTAGTAATAACCGATACAATTGACAATTTTGAGAGAACAAAAAATGTAAAAAATATAGAAGTTTTACCAATTTCTGGCCTTATGGGTGAGGCTATTAAAAGAATTTCTAATTCAACTTCAGTTTCAGATTTATTTAAATAATTACCTTGATTATTTATCAACATGGGTTAAAAACCTCTGTTTTATGAATTCATTAGAAGCTAACATCAGAGATAATAAGACCAAGGGCGAATTAAATGCTATTAGAAATAGTGGAGAAGTACCTGCAATTGTATATGGTGGTAAAGAGGAAAATCAAAAAGTTTCTATTTCAAAAAAAAAGCTTAAATACTTAATCGAAAAAGAGAATTTTTTATCTAATATTATAACATTGAATCTTGGTGGTAAAAATCTTAATGTTTTACCAAGAGAAGTAAAATATCATATCTTAAGTGATGATCCTACTCATGTTGATTTTTTGAGAATTTTACCTGGTGTCAAAATCAAGATTGAAGTTCCAGTAAATTTTATCAATCATGAAAAATCTCCAGGACTTAAAAGAGGTGGTGTATTAAATATTGTTAGAAGAAAAGTTGAATTAAAGTGTCCTAGCGAAAAAATTCCTGAAAATATAACAATTGACTTAGATGGTGTAGATATAGGTGAAAGTTTTAAAATTTCTTCTGTTAAATTAGATAGTGAGGTAACTCCTACAATTCAAGGAAGAGATTTTGTAATCGCAACATTAGCAGCACCGACTGTAATGAAAGAGCCTGAGAAACCAGCTGAGGCCGAGACAACAGAAGGTGAACCAGGAGCAGAAGGATCAGAAGCAGCAGCAGCTGATGGTGAAAAAACACCAGCTGAAGGTGAAAAAAAAGATGCTGATGATAAAAAAGGTGCTGATAAAAAACCTTCAGAAGAAAAAAAATAATCTAATTAAATTGGATATAACTTCTCAATAATTTATGCTTTTGTTTGTAGGTCTAGGTAATCCAACTCCAGATAGTGAAAATAACCGCCACAATGTTGGTTTTAAGATTATAGACAACATTAATAAAAAATTTAGTCTTTCTAAGCAAAAACCTAAATTCAAGGGTCTTCTTACAACTGGAAACATCAACAATAAAAAAATTTATGCAATTAAGCCTCTAACATTTATGAATAATTCAGGTATTTGCATAAGAGAATTGATTGAATATTTTAAAATTGATGCTGAAGACGTGATAGTTTTTCATGATGATCTTGATGTTGAGTTAGGAAAAATTAAAGTAAAATTTGGTGGGTCAAGTGCAGGTCATAATGGAATTGCCTCAATCGATAAATTCATCGGCAAAGATTACTCAAGAGTTAGGATAGGTATTGGAAAACCCAACAACGGCATTGAAGTTGCAGATTATGTTTTACAAAATTTTGATGAAGAAGAAACTGTTGGTATTAAAAAAATTTCAGATAGCATTACTGAATCAATTTCTATTTTAGTAGAAAAAAAATTAGATCTATTCTCAAGTACTGTTAATAATAAATAATGAGTTTGAAATGTGGGATTGTTGGTTTACCAAATGTTGGTAAATCAACATTATTTAATGCTTTAACAAATTCTAATAAAGCACAAGCCGCAAATTTTCCATTTTGTACAATTGATCCTAATATCGGTATTGTTGCCGTACCTGATAATAGGCTTAATAGTTTAGCAAAAATATCCAAATCTAAAAAAGTTATTAATACAACAATCTCATTTGTTGATATTGCAGGATTAGTCAAAGGTGCTTCAAAGGGTGAAGGTCTTGGAAATAAATTTCTTGCTCACATAAGAGAAGTTGATGCAATCATTCATATGATAAGATGCTTCGACTCTAGTGATATACAAAATGTTAATTCAACTGTAGATCCAGTAAGAGATCTAGAAATTATTGAAACAGAAATGATGCTTGCTGACCTTGAGTCGATACAAAAAAGGCTCGAAAAAAATAATAAAAAAAATGTTGACAATTCAATAATTAAAATTCTTGAGAATGCTTTAGATTGTATTAACAATAATAAGGATATTTCTATATTAAAAAACCAATTTGATAAAAAACTATTAAATCAAAGTGGACTATTGTCTCTCAAACCTAAAATATTTGTATGTAATGTTGATGAAAAAAGTGTTCAGAGTGGTAACGATTACTCAAAATCTTTTATAGATAAATTTGGCCAAGAAAACACATTAGTTATATCTGCTGATATAGAAAATCAAATTAACGAATTAGACATTAATGAAAGAAAAAACTATATGGACATGATTGGTTTAAAGAGCACAGGGTTAAGCCTATTAATACAAAAAGCTTATAATATTCTCGGATTAGAAACTTACTTCACATCAGGTCCAGAAGAAACTAGAGCATGGACTATTCAGATGAATAGTACTGCGCCTGAGGCAGCAGGTGAAATTCATTCAGATTTTGAAAAAGGATTCATAAGAGCTGAAACAGTTTCATATGACGATTTTATTAGTAATGAAGGTTGGTTAAATTCAAAAACTAATGGTAAAATGAGATTAGAGGGTAAAGATTATATTGTTCAAGATGGAGATATTCTAAACTTTCGTTTCAATACGTGACCAAATTCTTTTCATACTGAAGTAAACTAAAATTGTAAGAATAATTAAGTATACGATTGCTTTAAATCCCATTTTATGTCTAGATTCTAAATGAGGTTCAGCTGCCCACATCAGAAAAGTAGTGACATCTTTTGACATCTGTTCAACTGTGGCCTTTGTACCATCTGAATACTCAATTAACCCATCAGATAATTGATTGGCCATTTTTATTTTATTACCGTACATATATTTATTATAGTAAACTCCATCATCTAAAGTAACTCCTGGTGGTGGATCTTCATACCCTTGCAATAATGAGTAAATATAATCTACTCCACCCCCCCTTGCTTTAACTAGTACAGACATATCAGGTGGATAAGCTCCCCCATTAGCAGCTTGGGCTGCTTTTACATTTTCGTAAGGCATCACAAATTTATCTGACAATTTTCCAGGTCTTGTGAACATCTCTCCATCAGAGTTGGGACCATCTGTTACCTCAAAAGAGGCTGCGATTGCTTTGGCCTCAGCTTCAGTAAATTCGGGACCCCCTTCTTGGGCTAAATTTCTATAACTTAAGTATTTCATAGAATGACAAGAGGAACATACTTCAGTATAAACATGGTAACCTCTCTGTAAAGCTGAACGATCAAACTTACCAAATAAACCTTTGAAACTCCAATCAGTGGTCAAGTATTCGACCTTTTCTGCAGCATATACCTGGGGCAAAAAAGGGATTAAAAAGAAGATGTAAAAAAATAATTTTAAGAATTTTTTCACTTTAACTTTTCTAACCTACTATCATCTCTGGCGGCTGCTAAGTTTGAAGAGCCACCTAAAACTGGTTCTGTAATGCTTAATGGAACTGGTAATGTTCTCTCCTTAAAGCCTAAAATAGGTAAAATAACTAAAAAATGTAAAAAATAGTACGCGGTCGCTACTCTAGCAATAAGCAAATATAAGCCTTCAGCGGGCATTGCTCCTACGTATCCTAAAATTAAAACATCAGCTACAAGGATCCAATAAAATTGTCTGTATAAAGGTCTAAATACTGCTGATCTTATTTTTGAGGTGTCCAACCAAGGTAATGCTGCTAAAATAAAAATAGCTGATAACATTGCTATTACACCCATTAATTTATCAGGTACTGATCTTAAAATTGCGTAAAATGGCAATAGGTACCATTCGGGAACAATATGGGCTGGTGTAACAAGCGGATTTGCTTCTATATAGTTATCTGCATGACCTAAAATATTTGGTGTATAAAAAACAAAAAAAGCAAAAACAATCATGAACATTAGTAAAGCAAAAGCATCCTTTATAACTATGTAAGGATGAAAAGGTACAGTATCTTTAGAAGGTTTTTTAACGTCTATACCAATCGGATTATTATTACCTGGAACATGTAATGCCCATATATGAAGAACAACTAAACCTAAAATTAAAAAAGGAATTAAATAATGAAGAGTAAAGAATCTTGTTAATGTTGGGTTGTCAACAGAATACCCTCCCCACAACCATGTTACAATACCTTCACCAACTAATGGAATCGCGCTAAACAAATTTGTAATGACAGTTGCTCCCCAAAAACTCATTTGTCCCCAAGGAAGCACATAACCCATAAAAGCAGCTGCCATCATCAATAAATAAATAATAATACCTATAATCCAGATTATTTCTCTTGGAGCTTTATAAGATCCGTAGAACAAGGATCTAAATATATGTATGTAGACAGCTAGAAAAAACATTGATGCTCCATTTGCATGAATATATCTTATTAACCATCCATAATTCACATCACGCATTATATGTTCCACACTATCAAATGCCATATCGGCATGAGCAATATAGTGCATAGCAAGAACTAAACCTGTAACTATTTGGGTAACTAAACAAAAAGTTAAAATACCGCCAAATGTCCACCAATAATTTAAATTCTTAGGTGTTGGATAGTCAGTTAAATGGTTTGCTAAAGTTAGTAATGGTAATCTATCATTAAACCATTTTCCAAAATTTGACTTGGGTGTATATTCGTGATCACTCATAGTTTTTATCCGATCTTAATAGTATTGGCGTTAACAAATTCATACTTAGGAATTTCCATGTTTGTAGGCGCTGGTCCTTTTCTTATCCTTCCAGAAATATCATAATGAGATCCATGGCACGGACAGAACCAACCGTTGTAATCACCTTTTTGGTCCAAGGGTACGCAACCTAAATGCGTACAAACTCCAAGCATCACAAGCCACTCTGGATTTTTAGCTCTATCCTCATCTTTTTCAGGGTGTTTTAAATCTTTCAGCTTAACTGCTTTTGCCTCATTAATTTCATCTTGAGTTCTTCTTCTTATAAAAACAGGCTTACCTCTCCACAAAACTGTTATTGTCTTTCCTGGGTTCACTGAACTCACATCTACCTCTGTACTGGCCAAAGCCTTGACTGAAGCGTCTGGGTTCATTTGATCTATCATCGGCCAAACTGTAGCTCCTACACCTACAGCTCCAACTGCAGCTGTAGCTGTGAATAAAAAATCTCTTCTTTCAGTTTTTTTTTCAGACATCTTCAAGTTTAATTAAATATACTCAAAATAGATTTTTTCTACTTAAATATATGTTTCATATAATATAAAATATTTAATTTACTACTGAAAGAATGACACATAATAATTCAATATTTACAGGGCCCAAAATTGCTTTATTTGAACCTGATATACCCCAAAATACAGCAGCTATAATTAGAACTTGTGCCTGTCTTGGGGTAGAATTAGAAATTATAGAACCATGTGGCTTCTTATTGAATGATAAGAGATTTAAAAGAGTCGTAATGGATTATATGGATAGTAAAATGATAAGATTTTACCAAAGCTTTGACAGATTTTATGAAAGTAAAGAGAATCACAGAATTGTATTAATGACAACTAAGGCTCCGATTTCATATACTAAATTTAAGTTTGAAAAAAATGATACTATTTTATTTGGAAGGGAAAGTGCTGGGGTACCAGAAAAAGTACATAAACTAATTAGAAATAAATTAAAGATACCTATGAAAGATAATAAAAGGTCACTTAATGTCTCTTCATCTGTTGCTGTTATTTTAGCCGAGAGCCTAAGACAAATAGATTTAATTTGATATGGATTTTGAAATTAGAAAAGATTTAACAAGTAGCTGGTTTAAAACTTTACAAGACTCAATATGTCGTAGCATAAGTGAGTTAGAAAAAAATAAAATTAAATTTGAGTCCACGACATGGAAAAGAAATCAAAATAAAGATGAAGGTGGTGGTGAATATAGAATACTTAAAGATGGAAGAATATTTGATAAAGTAGGTGTAAATTTTTCAAAAGTTTATGGAAAATTTCCAAAACATTTTCAAAAACAAATTCCAGGAGCTGAGAAAAATCCAAATTTTTGGGCATCAGGTGTTTCTGTAGTTATGCATATGAAAAACCCTCTAATTCCAGCCATGCACTTTAATACTAGATATATTTGCACATCTCATGATTGGTTTGGCGGAGGTATGGATGTCACTCCATCCAAAAAAGATGAAAACGAGAAAAAGGAATTTCACAAAATACTAAAAGAGATGTGTAATCGTCATAACAAAAAATATTATCCAAAATATAAAAAATGGTGTGACGAATATTTTTATTTACCTCACCGAAAAGAAGCAAGAGGTATTGGGGGAATTTTTTTTGACTACAAAAAAAATAATTTTGAAAAAGATTTTAAATTTGTCAGAGAAGTCGGTACGACATTTGAATTAATATTTAAAAAAATTATCAAAAAAAAGTTAAAAAAAAAATGGACTTTAAAAGATAAGGAAATGCAATATATAAAAAGAGGTAGGTATATAGAATTTAATTTGCTTTATGATAGAGGAACAAAATTTGGATTACAGACAGGTGGAAATGTTGAAGGTATTTTAATGTCTTTACCGCCTATTGCAAAATGGAAATAAAATGGATAAAGAGCCAATCACTTTAAACGGTTTAAATAAACTTAAAGAGGAATTAATTTTTTTAAAAGAGAAAAAACGTCCTAAAATTGTTGCTGCAATTGCTGAAGCACGCTCACATGGAGATTTAAAAGAAAATGCTGAGTATCATGCTGCTAAAGAGGAACAATCCCATAATGAGGGAAGAATTACTGAAATTAACGACATAATCGCGAGAGCAAACATTGTTGATGTTACAAAATTGAATAATGATGGCAAAGTTATTTTTGGATCAACAGTTTTTTTAGAAAATTTAGATACAGGTGAAAAAATAAATTACAAGATTGTTGGAAAGGATGAAGCAGATCTTAAAAGTAAATTAATTTACTATCAATCACCAATAGGAAGAGGACTTATCGGAAAAAATAAAGATGATCTAGTCGAAATTAGTACTCCTGCTGGTAAAAAAAACTTTGAAATTAAAGATGTTAAATATATTTAATTATTAATTATGTTTTCAATCTGTTGTTCTGATATTTGAAAATTATTTTCGATCCATTTACTCTCAATAAGTTTTAGTTTTTCTCCTAACATTTTTCCCTCTGGAATATCATATTTTGACATTAAAAAATCTGCTTTAAATGGCATTATCGGTACCGATTTTATTTCAAATTTGCTAATTAATCCCAATATATTTTTATCCAATTTGTTAGTTTTTAATATCCTATAATTTAGAATATCCAAGACTGTCTCTTTGCCTGAATGATAAAAGATCAAATTTAAATTTTTTTCAGTAAAAGTTTTTGAAGTTATTTTTTTTTTATAAAAGTCACTTATATTTCTAATCCTTTTTTGGTCCTTTTTAGATAAATTAAATTTATAAATGAAATACTCCGCATTATCAGTTTCATCGATAATTAATAATGAAATGATAAAGATAAAATCAACTTTGGAGAGCATATTTTTTAGATTAGTATTTAGCTTAGAAAAAATATTAAAGTGTTTTAGTTGAGGAAAAACTGAAACAAAAATTTCTAAAATTGTTTTATCTTTTGACAAACTTTCTAACACATTTGGTTTGAGAGTCTTTCTTAATTCATCTATCAGTCTTTCTTTAGAAAGATTTGTGATGCCCATAAGATTCATTTTTAAAACTTTAACAATTTTTGGATCATGAGGTTGTTTAGAATAATTTAAAAAAAATCGTAAATATCTTAATATTCTCAAGTAATCCTCTTTTATTCTTTTTTCTGGGTTACCAATAAAATTAATTTTACCCTTTTTAATATCCTCATAACCGTTGTATGGATCAAATAAGTTGCCTTCTTTATCTGAATAAATAGAATTGATAGTGAAATCTCTTCGCGAAGCGTCAGTTTTCCAATCTCTAGAAAATTTGACTTTTGCATGACGGCCATCAGTTAAAATATCTTCTCTTAAACTCGTAATTTCAAATTTACTATCCCCTATTATTGCTGTTATTGTGCCATAATCTATTCCACTCTCATAGAATTCAACGTTGCTTTTTTTGAGTGCAGAACAAACCTCTGTTGGATCGATATTTGTTGCTAAATCGATATCATCAAAATTTTCGTTATTTATAACTTTTCTTATACAACCACCAACATATCTAAGTTCACTTGTAGATGAATAAGAATTGATAATATTAAATATTTGAGATACAGGGGTTTTTTTGGATATGTCCCTTATTTTCTTACTTACCAGGTTTAGATTATTTCGTCTGAAAAAAAATTTGTCTATTAAACTTTTCATATTTGGCTGGGGCGCTAGGATTCGAACCTAGGATGCAGGTACCAAAAACCCGTGCCTTACCGCTTGGCTACGCCCCAATATAAAATTGATATAACACAAAAAAATAAAATTTATATAGTATTTGAGCTTATACACCAATATTTTTTATATTCTTTATTAAATTGTTTAAGTGCTTTGTCGCATTTTTTTTTAGAATTATAATAGGCAATAAAAGCTGATCCAGAGCCAGTCATTCTTACAAACTCAGGACTGTATAAATTTGTTAAGTAAATTTTAATTTTTTTCAAAATTGGGTGTTTAATCAAGACAATTTTTTCCAGAGAATTACCCATTTTTTTTAAAAAATTAAGATTAAACATTTTTTTTCTCGGAATATTAAATTTGGCAGTCTCATAATTTCTTACATCTGCGTAAATAGCTTTTGTCGAACAGCCAAAATTAGGTTTAACAACTAATGTATATAATTTTTTACAATTTTTGAATTTTTTAGTTTGGTTTTTAGAGGTTAAAACTTGATAATCATTAGTTAATCCTAAAATTACATCTGATCCTAAATATTTAGCTATTGAACTAATTTTTTCTTTATCTAAAGAGAATATTTTTTTCTTAATAAAATAATTAAGAATACTAGCGGCATTCATTGAACCACCTCCTAAACCAGACTGTTGTGGTACATGCTTGACTATCTGGATATGAAATTTTTCTTTTAGTAATTTTTTTTCATCAAGTATTCTTAATAATTTATTGACACTATTGTTTGAGTTAATATTTTTCGAAAATTTTCCTCTAAATTTTACAATATGATTTTTTTTTTTAATTTTTTTTATGAGAATAAGATCATAGACATTTATAAAAGCAACTAGGCTTTCTATTCTATGAAGCTTTGATGATTTACCTATAACATTTAATGCTAAATTAATTTTAGCATATGACTTAATCTTCTTAAATTTCATTAATTATGATTTTTTGATACCTTTTATTAATTTAAGATTAATCTTATCTTTCATTTCTTTCTCTGCTTTTTTCATTTTAAGTACATTTTTCCAAAAATATCTTGCTTGTATTTTCTGGTCTAATTTCCATAAGATATCGCCATAGTGATCATTTACTATTGGATCTTCTGGCATTAATTCTACTGCTCTTTGCAAAAATTTTTCAGCTTTAGAATAATCCTCTATTAGATAATAAGCCCAACCAATTGAATCAATTATATATGGATCATTACTTTCTAACTCATAGGCTATTTTAAGCATATCTAATGCTTCATCTATTTTGTGATCTCTTTCAAGCCATGAATATGCTAAATAATTTAAAACATAGGCATCATTTGGTTCTATATTTAAAGACATTAACAAATCTTTATCTGATTTATGATATTCACCAATTCTCTCATAGCTTCCGCCCCTTCTGTAGAGTACATCAGCCTTGATTATGTTATTATCGTCTAGATCTTCAATGACTTTTGAATAATACTTTATTGCATTCTCATAATCTTTAGAACTTTTATAAAAGTTAGCTATATCAAAAATCATCTTATTATTATGTTTTTTAATTTTATTGAATTCAGATGTTATAAAAGTAACTGATCTTTTTTTGTTATTATCTTCCTCTGCTATAATTTGCGCCTCTTTTTTAATACGAAACCAATAATAAATTTTGTCCTCTGTATCAAATCTTTTTAAAATTTTTTTGGCTTTAATAAAGTCTTCATTGAAGTAATAATTCTCAGCTACTAAAGATAAATTGTATATAAAATTTGGATTTAAATAATTTGAGAGATATAAATAAAAATTAGATTTTTCAAAATCGTCTTGGGATGAATAAAGATTAGAAACTAAAAATAAAAATTCACTAATTACGTGGTTGTGATTTTTGCATGAAAATATATTCGTAAATTTTTTATATTTTTTATCCTCCACCCAGTTTTTAGATTGGGATATTAATAATTTAGAATTGATATAATCATATTCTGATAAAACATTACGAATATTAGAAAATCTCTCCTTTTCAATCAAATAACTGACATAAAAGAACACGTATCTTGAGTAGTCAGAATCACTTTCATTAATTACTTTCAAGAAATAATTTTCAGTATTTCTATCATCTAAATAGCATTTTTGAAAAGCGTCTGAAATTTTCGATAAATTTCCATAACTCGTTCTGTTTTCAAAATAGTTTTTTTCTTTAAAAACATAAATATATTCTTTTAAAATATTAAGAATTGCCAACTTTAATTTTTCTTCATTAAAAAAATTTGTTACTCTATTAACTTGATCGTAAGCATCATCAAAATTACCACGTTTTAAACTATCGATAATTAATAACAAATATGCATCAAAAAATTTTGTATTTTCATTTTCTTTATTTAACCTAATAACATTTATCGCTTGAGAAACTTTATTTTCTAGTACCAAACTGGTTACATATCTTTTTAGATATGGATCATGCTGATTAATCAATATTTTTGATGAATTGTAAAAATTCAATGCTTCATAATTTTTTTTATTTTCGAAGGCAACTATTCCAGAAAAATAATTTGATAAATTCTTTGGATTAAAATTATTGAAACTATTGCTTTTAGAATAAAGATGAGTCTGATAAAGTAGTATAAATATTATTACCGTTAAAACTTTTTTTAAACACATTGGTTTATTCTATGTCTAAAAAACCCCTAAATCAAAACACTAAATTTACGCAAGATTTCATTAAAACATTTGAGACAGATTTTATCTTCAATAATGAGCCACAAAATAGATATAAAGATTTAAAAAATAATCTGATTAATTCAAACTCGCAAAAAAAACAGAAACTATCTGATCTTAAAAATCTAATAAATACAATTGAGGATTGCAATCTAAAGAAAGCTTCAAAAAATCTTTTATTTGGTAGTGGAAATATCAATAGTTCTATAATGTTAATTGGCGATGCACCTGGTGAAGAAGAGGATGAGTCTGGGTTACTTTTTCAAGGTGATGTGGGAAAACTTTTAGAAAAGATGCTCTTAGCTATCAATTTATCGATGGATAATATTTATTTAACTTATTCAATAAATTATAAGACAACTGATGAAAGAAAACCTAATACTAGTGATATAAAAAGATATTCTAAATTTTTGAAACAACACATTTCAATAATTAATCCACAAATAATAATTCTAATGGGTGGGACTGCGATGGAGGCTGTCACTGGGTTAAAGAGTAAAATTTCAGATGAAAGAGGGAAATGGAAAGAAATAATTATAGGAAGTAAAACAGTCCCCTTAATGATTAGTTACAGTCCATCATATTTAATTAGATTCCCAGAGAATAAGAAATATTCTTGGGAAGATTTAAAAATGATTAAACAAAAAATTCAAGATCTAAATATAAAGTTTTAATGAAATTAATTGCTGGAGTTGATGAGGTTGGACGTGGAAGTTTAGTGGGACCTGTATATGCAGCGGCTGTAGTTTTAAATCACTCAATAAACAAAAAACTATTAAAAGACTCTAAGAAGTTATCAAAAAAAAGAAGAGAAATTTTAGCTCAGTATATCAAAAAAAATTCTACATGGGCCATAGCAAAAGCATCAGTCGGTGAGATTGAAAAAAAAAATATCTTACAGGCTAGTTTGATGGCAATGAAAAGAGCAATCCTTAAATTGAAAAAAAAACCCTCAATAATTTTAATTGATGGAAATGAATTACCAAAGATAGATAACTACAAACTTAAATGTGTAATCAAGGGAGATCAAAAAATACCTTCAATTTCTGCTGCATCAATTATTGCAAAAGTAGCTCGTGATAATTTTATTTCAAAGTTAGGTATTAGATATAAAAGTTACTCATGGGGTCAAAATTATGGGTATGGTACTAAAAAACATTTAAGAGCTATCAAAAAGTTTGGGGTCACAATTCATCACAGAAAGACTTTTTCACCTTTAAATAAATTAAATAGCTCAAAGTAATAAACACTAGATATAGATATTTCTAAAATTACATACACAAATTGAGTCTTCATAATTCAATCATAGGTTGACCCAAGAATCTTTTTCGAGTCTAATTTATTTTTATAAATGAACTCGATTTTCAAAAATAAATTAATTAATGGTGATAGCCTGAAGGAATTAAAGAAAATTCCAGATGAGACTTTTGATTTAATTTTTGCAGATCCACCCTATAACTTACAATTAAAAAATGAACTTACAAGACCTGATAGATCAAAGGTTAATGCAGTAAATGATAAATGGGATCAATTTGAAAATTTTAAAAAGTATGATGACTTTACTTATTTGTGGTTGACTGAGTGCAAAAGGATTTTGAAAAAGAATGGAGCTATTTGGGTAATTGGTAGTTATCACAATATCTTCCGAGTTGGTACGGTAATACAAAATTTAGGTTTTTGGATTTTAAATGATGTCATTTGGAATAAAAAAAATCCTATGCCAAATTTTAGAGGAACACGTTTTACAAATGCTCATGAAACTTTAATTTGGGCCTCAAAATCTGAAAAATCAAAATATACTTTTAACTATCAATCTTTAAAATGTTTAAATGATGATCTTCAAATGAGGTCTAATTGGGAATTACCAATTTGTAATGGTTCTGAAAGATTAAAAAAGAACGGTAAAAAAGTACATTCTACGCAGAAACCTGAGGCTCTACTTCATAGAATTTTACTAGCAACTTCAAATAAAAATGATTTAATTTTAGATCCTTTTTTAGGGTCAGGAACAACAGCATCTGTTGCTAAAAAATTAGGAAGAAATTACTACGGAATTGAAAAAGAAAAAACTTATTTTAAAGCTGCTGAAAAAAGATTAAAGGAAACTAAACCTATAGAAGATAATTATTTAGATACTCTACAGAATGGTAGATCCAAACCAAGAATACCTTTTGGCTCTTTAGTTGAATTAGGAATAATTAAACCAGGCGCCACTATTTTCGATAATAAAAAGAAAATCAGTGCAAAAATTATGGCTGATGGCAGTATCAAACACGCTCAAACTGAGGGCTCAATTCATAAAGTAGCAGCTACAATCTTAGGTGCTGAAAGCTGTAATGGATGGACCTATTGGCATTATAACTTGAATGGAAACGCAGTTCCTATCGATCATTTAAGACAAAGGTTGATTTCTAATAGTTAGTTTTTATATATTTTCCCAAGATAGCCCTCTAAAAACTTTTTATTTTTTACTAATCTTTTCAAAAAAATATTTCTTAATAATGTTGTTAAAGGATTAGATAAATGAAAAGCAAATTGATTAAATTTTGAGCGATTATTTACCATTTTTATTTTATCAACCCTCTTTCTAAAAAAATTACTCTCAGTATTATTCTCTATATTCTCAAACAATTCATACGCACCCTCTATTGATTGCGACGCACCTTGGGCAAATGATGGTGAAAAAGCAAAAAAAGCGTCTCCTATTAGATGAATATTATTATTATTAACCTCAAAAAAATCATGACTTACAAATACTGGGTATATCTTTAAATCATTAATACTTTCAAAAAATTTCTTATTTAAGTGCGGAACTTTTTCTAAAATCTTTCTAATAAAATTATCATTTCTAAACAACGAAAAGTCTTTTTGCTCATCCCTTGAAAGTTTGAATTTCATTACAGCTATAAAGTTTAAATCACCATTAGGAGATACCGGATAAATAACATAATGAAAATTTGAACCTAAAAACAATGAGATGTTTTTTTTATCAGCCATGTTTGAAGAACTTGGTATAATCCCTCTAATAGCTAACGTGTCATTAAATTTTGGTTCAATTTGATTTTTTGATAACAGATTTTTACTTTTTGAAAAGACTCCATCTGAAATAATTAGATAATCGAATTCATAAATTTCATTATTTTCAAAAGAGATTTTAATGATTTGATCTTGTTGTTCTATCTTTGAAATAGTGTGGTCAAATTTTATTTCTTTTTCTAAATCCTTTTTTAAAAAATTAATAAGTGATGATCTTTTAAGAGTGGTATATTTACAATTATCAGTATTAAAATCTGATATATTTAATTCACATATCTTATTAGAATTCTTAACTGAGTAAAAATTAATTTTATCTGGATTAAATTTTTCACTGTTTTCTAATTTATCAAACTGAATTTTATTTAATAGTTTGATGCTGTTAATAGATAATTGAATACCGTAACCTTCTTTTAAATTAATTAAGCTATTTCTCTCAAAAATATCTACTTGGTACTTTTTGTTTCTCTTAAATAAATTGGCAATAAATAGCCCTGAAATTCCAGCACCAATTATAGCTACTTTTTTCATTAATTTTTTTCTAAATATTTAACAACTTTCTTAGTGAAAGTTGGAAGCATATAGTTATCTAATTTTCTTCTATCAAACCAATAAGATGAAGGAAATCTTTTTGCATTTTTGAGATATTGAATTTTTATGTTCATATTCATGTTTGACATTTTAAAATAAAGATTCTCATTAAAATTTTTTGGGTTAAACAGCTCTTCCATTGGAAAAATTGCTAAATTTTTAAGAAAACTAAATTTTGTGTTTTTTATAAGTAAATACCTTTGATTTTTTTTATAAACTTTAAGAACAAAATATTTTTCTATATTCTTTTTTGAAATTTTAGTTAAATCAAAATCTTTCTTCTTAAAAGACTTACAATTTTTTGAGATTGGACACCCATCACATTCAGGATTTTTAGGTTTGCAAATAATTGCTCCTAATTCCATTAAAGCTTGTGCATAATCGCTTGCTCTTGATGAAATTCCAAAAATAGATTTTTTTTCTATTAGATTGTCTTTTTGAATTTCTTTTTCTTTTTTTAAATAAAGATATCTCTTTAAAACCCTTTCAATGTTTCCATCTAAAGGAATACAGGATTTATTAAAGGCAATAGCTAAGATTGCATTAGCCGTGTAATTGCCGATACCAGGTAAAGATATTAAATCCTCATAATTATTTGGAATTTTTCCATGATATTTAGTAATTATAATTTTAGCAGTTTTTTGTAAATTTCTTGCTCTTGAATAATATCCAAGACCTTCCCATAATTTCATTAATTCATTTTCTTTAACTTTAGAGAGGTCCTCAAGATTGGGTAATTTTTTTATAAATCTATTAAAAAAAGGAATAACAGTTACAACTTGTGTTTGTTGTAACATAAACTCACTTACCAATGTATAATAATGCTTTTTATACAAAGGTGTTTTTTTCCGCCATGGTAAATTTCTTTTATTTAAATCATACCATTTAAGAATTTTTTTTGTTATGATCTTTTCTGTCATATGTATTTCAAAAATAATACTAAGCAGAGATTAAGATCCATTCAAGGCTTAAGATCTTTTAAAGATACCTTACCAACAAATATAAAAAAAGTTATTAACAAAAGAGGCCATATTTTTTCTGAAATACTTAATAATTGGAAATTTTTGGTAGGAGAAAGTCTCTTTAAAGTTTGTTTCCCAAAATCATTTAAAAATTCAAATAAATTTGGAGTTAGCACATTGCTAATTATGGTAAAGAGAGGTCATGAGATAGATTTAGAATATTCAAAGAAAGAAATCATGGATAGAGTAAATAATTTTTTTGGAAATACAATTATTGAAAGAATAAAATTTACTACCTTTGAAGAGGAACGAAAGCAGGTAATAAACGACAAAATAGAGAAAAAAGCTGTGACAAGAAAAACATTCCATAAAAAAATTGAGAGTGTTAGGAATGAAAAAATTAAAAAGTCCCTAATTGAACTAACTAAGGTATTCAGAGAAAAATGAAAAAAACTATATTATTAATTTTGATTATTTTAGGATTTTCCCTTAAGGTAAATGCTGATAATCGAATTGTTTCTGGACAAAACGATGCCAAGATAACAATTATTGCTTATGAGTCTCTGACTTGTAGTTTTTGTGCAGATTTTCATAACAAGATTTACCCATTACTTAAAAAAGAATTTATTGATACCGGTTTGGTAAAAATAGAATTTAGACACTTTCCCTTAGATATTGTCGCTCTTAATGCATCAAAAATTTCACAGTGCAAAGAAGATCAAAGTTTAGAAATTATGATGAGTTTATATTCTGATCAGCAGGCTTGGATAAAAGGTAAAACAATAGAAGAGGCTAATGAAAACTTAAGAAAATTTGTTGAAAACAAAAATTTTAACTTAGATTTTGAAAAGTGCATAAGTGATAAAAAAATTGAAGATTTCGTTTTAAATGATCGAATCGAAGGCACTAAAAAATTTAAGGTAAATTCCACTCCTACGATTATAATTAACGGAAAAAAGTTTGAGAAAACTCTTAATTATAAAAATTTAAAAAAATCTCTAGAAAAGCTGATATAAGCTAATTAATGGAGTTTAAAAAAATCCAACTAAATGGGTTTAAGTCTTTTGCTGACAAAACCAATTTCTTAATCGAAGATGGTTTAACTGGTATAGTTGGACCTAACGGTTGTGGAAAATCAAACATTGTCGAGTCCATTAGATGGGTTATGGGCGAAACATCTGCAAAAAGTTTACGTGGCTCAGGAATGGAGGATGTAATTTTTTCTGGTACTTCAAATAAACCATCTAAAAATATTGCTGAGGTTTCTATAACAGTTAAAAATGATAGCGGTGAGGGACCTATTCAATATCGAGAAGTTAATGAGATTAATGTTAGAAGAAAAATTGAAAAAGATAAAGGATCCAAGTTTTACATCAATGATAAAGAAGTAAGAGCAAGGGATTCTCAAATGTTTTTTGCTGATTTATCCACTGGAGCTCATTCTCCATCGATGATTAGTCAAGGTAGAATTGGAGCACTAGTGACGGCTAAACCTACTGATAGAAGAGCAATTCTCGAAGAGGCAGCCGGTATCTCTGGTCTACATGTAAGACGACATGAGGCTGAATTAAGATTGGGTGCAGCTGAAAATAATCTTAAGAGAGCAGATGAATTACGAAAACAGCAAGAAAGACAATTGGCAAATCTTCAAAAACAAGCGGAGGAGGCTTCCAAATATAAAAACATA
Organism: uncultured Pelagibacteraceae bacterium; assembly: GCA_902620465.1. Lineage (GTDB taxonomy): Bacteria > Pseudomonadota > Alphaproteobacteria > Pelagibacterales > Pelagibacteraceae > Pelagibacter. The sequence continues at coordinate 283,240 of CACNIF010000001.1, read as the reverse complement.
ACAGATGAAATAAAAAAAATTGAAGCTGGTCTTTACTATCTGAAACTAATAGAAATTGACAAAGAAATAACAATTGAAAATGAGATAAACAAAGAGGCCGAAGGTGAGGTTAGTGGATTTAATGAAAGAATTACAGAGATTGAAAAGTTAATCAAACTAGAAACAGAAAAAGTTACTCCGTTAAGAGAAAAAAACATTGAAAATCTGTCTAAAATCCAAAGATTGAATTTAGAGCTTCAGAGTTTGGATAAAGAAAATACTAGGACTCAAGAAGAGATTGAGAATATTAAAAAATCATTAACAACACTTGATGAAGATGTTTCAAGAGAAAAAGGAATTATTATAGATGCTAATTCTAATGAAAAAAGACTCAAAGAAGAAAAAAGTGACCTTATAGAAATTGATTCAAAATATTTTGAGACAGAAAAAAAATCAAATGAGGATCTTGATAATTCAAAAAATGATTTAATTGATGAAATAGGAAAAATTAAAACTTTAATAAGTTCAAATCAAAATGATAGTGCATTAGATAGTCTAAATGATCTTGAAAAAATTATTGATAAATATGCTGATAGCTATAGTAAAAATCAAAATATCAAAAAAGAATCTGTTAAAAGAAATGAGAGAATCAAAATAATTGAAAAAGAAATTGAAAGCTGGAAAAATTTACTATCAAATTCTGAAAAAATGGTAAATGAATTAACTAGTAGAAAGAATAATCTAACCAATCAATTAGAAACACTTGATAACCAACCAAAAATACAAGCAGAAAAAAAGGGACAAATTTCAGAAAATTTGAGGAATTCAGAGGAAGAAAAAGAAGAAAATGAAAAAATTATAAATGATACTGACGAAAAAATTGACTCACTCAGAACAAAACTTAATGAAATACAAGAACAATCTATACAAATAAGAGAGAGAAAAGCAAGTTCTGGTGCAACTGTCGAAGGATTAATAAAAAGAAAAAATGATCTAATAGATCGAATTACTTCTGAGCTTAATTTGACTGAGGAAAATATCTTAGAAAATTCAAATTTAAATGGTGTTGAGGAATTACCTGATGCTGTCAATCAAGAAGATTTATTAGATAAAAAAAAACAAGAGAGAGAGAAACTAGGATCCGTTAATTTAAAAGCAGATGAAGAAACTAATAAATACGAGACTGAAATTAAAAAAATGGAATCTGACCGGTCAGACTTAGTGACAGCAATTGTAAAATTAAAAGACAGTATTAATGAACTCAACCAAAAGGGTAGAGAGAGATTGGTTGAGGCCTTTGAAAAAGTTAATAGAAAATTCAATGAAGTTTATACAAAATTATTTAATGGTGGTAATGCAAAACTTGAACTAGTTGATTCAGATGACCCTCTAGAAGCCGGTTTAGAAATGTTAGTTAGTCCACCAGGAAAAAGACTCCAATCAATAACTCTATTATCGGGTGGAGAACAAGCTTTAACTGCACTATCACTTGTCTTTGCAGTTTTTTTAACTAATCCTTCTCCTATTTGTGTGCTAGATGAAGTAGATGCTCCTTTAGATGACGCTAATGTCACAAGATTTTGTAATTTATTAGATGAGCTTACAAAAATAACAAATACAAAGTTTATCATCGTTACACACCATGCGTTAACAATGTCAAAAATGAGTAGATTATACGGTGTAACCATGCCTGAAAAAGGAATAAGTCAGCTGGTTGCAGTTGATTTACAAAAAGCAGAGAGTATGGTTGCTTGATTAAAATAATCGGATGTCTAAAAATCAGTTCAAAACTCGCTTAGAAATTGCAAAAAAAAAGCTCTCAAAGAAAGATAATCGAAATAAAAACCAAAGTTCATCGCCTATTGGCTCAGCTTTTAAGCTAAGTACAGAACTTGTGTCTGCAGTTGCGGTAGGGACAATTATTGGGTTTATTTTAGACAATACCTTTGGTACTAAACCATGGTTAATTTTAATTTTTTTTTTTGTAGGTGTAATCGCAGGTATTACAAATGTGATTAGATCAGCAAAAAATATGCAAAAATAGATATAAGATTTATGGCAGCAAATCCAATGGCTCAATTCGAAGTTTACAGAATTGGGCCAGAAATAAAAATCGGAGCATTTGACATCTCATTCACAAATGCAAGTTTGTTTATGCTAGTAAGTTCTCTTGCGATTCTCGTGATCTTTAACTTAGGAGCTAAAAAAAATTCTATGTTACCTAATAAGATTCAACTTTTAGCAGAATTAAGCTACACATTTGTATCTAAAATGATCAGTGATACAGCAGGATCTAAAGCAAAACCTTATTTTGCATTTATATTTTCATTATTTATGTTTGTTCTCTTTTGCAACATGTTCGGTATGATACCTTATACCTTCACAGTCACTAGTCATATAATAGTAACATTTGTTTTGGCTGCATTCATATTCATTGGTGTAACAATTATTGGTTTTATAAAACATGGATTTGGTTATTTAAAACTTTTTGTACCAAGCGGAGTTCCTATTGTTTTATTGCCTTTGATAGTTGTTATAGAGATAATCTCATATCTAAGTAGACCTATTAGTTTGTCGGTAAGACTTTTTGCTAACATGATGGCAGGTCACACAATGATGAAAGTTTTCGGGGGCTTTGTTATAAGCCTTGGGATAGTTGGAGGATGGCTTCCTTTAACATTTTCTGTTGCATTAACTGGTTTGGAGATCTTAGTTGCTTTTCTTCAAGCTTATGTTTTTGCAATTTTAACATGCATTTATTTAAATGATGCATTAAATTTACACCATTAACTAACAAAGGAGGATATAATGGAATTAGAAGCAGCAAAAATGATCGGGGCAGGTTTAGCAGCAATCGCTTTAGCTGGTGCTGGTGTAGGAATTGGGATAATTTTTGGGAATTATCTTTCAGGGGCAATGAGAAACCCTTCTGCAGCACAAAAACAATTTCCTAATTTGCTTTTAGGATTTGCTCTCGCAGAAGCAACTGGGCTGTTTGGTTTGGTGGTTGCATTAATCATTCTATTTGCGTTTTAAATTTGATGGTTAAAAAATATTTTTTTCAGTTAATATTTTTGTACCTCTTTTTTTCAAAAGAGGTTTTTGCAGCTGAAAGTGGTGGTATGCCTCAATTAGATCCTGAATTTTGGGTTTCTCAAATTTTTTGGCTTACATTAGTTTTTGGTACTTTGTATATTGTTTTATCTAAGCTTATACTACCAAAAATTAGCGCAAACTTAGAATTAAGGAAATCACAAATTCAAGAAAACATTGAGGCTGCGGATAAGCAAAGGAAAGATAGTGAATTAAAGCTTAAAGAATACGATGATATAATTTTAAAAAGTAAACTAGAGTCAAAAAATCTTTTTAATGAGACCAGAGAAAAAACCCTTAAAAATATTAATATTAAAAGAGATAGTCTAGAAAAACAAATTGATGAAGAAATCAAAAAAGCTGAAACTGAGATTGACCAGCTTAGGAAAAGTGCTCCTGAAAAAATAAATAAGATCGCAATTGAAACATCCTCAGAGATACTTAAAAATTTGATAGGCACTGAAATTAACAACAGTAGTATTTCAGCTATAGTTGATGATTTATACAAAAAAAATGGAGGCAAATACTATGGTAATTGATTCAACATTCTGGGTGGCAGTTTCATTTTTTATTTTTTTTGGTGGGTTGGTTTATTTAAAAGTGCCACAAAAAATAAATGAAATATTAAATAAACTCATTACTGACATAAAAAATGAAATTGATGAGAGTGAAAAACTTCGAAAAGAAGCAAAAGATTTATTAAACAATGCTCAGAGTAAACTTGATACTGCACAATCTGTAAGAAATGAAATTTTGGAACAGGCTAAAAAAGATAGCGATAGATTAATAATAGATCTTAATGATAAATTTCATAAATCTTCAGAAATTAAAAAAGCATCTGCTGAAAGCAAAATAGCTCAAATGAAAGAGGCAGCGATTAAAGAAATAAAAGATGCATCAGTAAAAATCGCAGTAGACTCTGTTAAAAAAATTATTACCACATCTGTTGATAAGTCTAAACTAGATAACTTGTTTCAAAAAAATTTAGAAGAGACTAAAGAAGAGTTAAAAAAAATTAATTCATAATTTTCTTACAATTTTTTAAAAAAACTATAGATTATTGAGATGAATTCTATTGTGGTAGGCTCAGGTTTTGGCGGTATTGCTGCAGCTCTGAGATTAAAAGCTAAGGGTCATCAAGTAACTTTAGTTGAAAAACATCCTGATCTTGGCGGTAGAGCAAGAGTTTTTAAAAAAAATGGTTTCACTTATGATGGTGGACCCACCGTAATTACTGCACCCTATTTAATTGATGAATTATTCAAATTATTTAAAAAAGACTCAAAAAATTACATAGAACTTTCCCCTCTTAAAATTTGGTATCAATTTATTTTTGAAGATAACTCAAAATTTAATTACTCAGGTGATGAAACCGAAATGAAGAAACAAATTGCAGAAATTAGTAAAGATGACGTTGAGGGATATGAAAAATTAGTAAGTTTTACAAAAAAAATTTTTGACAAGGGTTTTTTGGAACTTGCAGATGTTCCTTTTGATAAACCTTTTTTTATGATGCGGCAACTTCCTTCACTTCTAAAACTTAAAAGTTATAAATCAGTTTATTCATTAGTTTCATCTTTTATAAAAAATGAAAAATTAAGAAGAATGTTAAGTATGCATCCTCTTTTAGTTGGTGGAAATCCTTTTACAACTACTTCTATTTATGGGCTAATTTTATATTTAGAGAAAAAATGGGGAATTCATTACTCCATGGGTGGGACAGGTAATATTATTAAAGGTTTTGAGAAATTAATGAATGAAGTTGGTATTAAAATTATTAAGGGCCATGAAGTGAAAAAAATTATTTCAAGTGGAAATAAAATAACTGGAGTTAAGCTCGATGATGATAGTGATATTTTAGCTGATAATGTTATTTGTAATGCCGACCCACCTGCAGTTTATGAAAAGTTGCTTAATGGAAACTCAAAAAATTCAATGATGTTCAAATGGAAAAGAGAAAGGATGGAATACTCTATGGGATTGTTTGTTTATTATTTTGGAACAAAAAAAACTTTCCAAAACGTTGAACATCATACAATAAAATTTGGAAATAAGTATAAAGAACATCTAGATGACATATTTGAGAATAAAAAATTAAATGATGATATAAGTTATTATCTTCATAGACCCTCTGCTACTGACAAAACTATGGCTCCTGCTGGACAGGATTGTTTTTATGTTCTTGTTCCAGTTCCCAATAATCAATCTAAAATTGATTGGTCTATTCAGGGAGAAAAGATGAAAAATTTGGTAATTGAAAAAATGGAAAAGGACCTTATGCCAAACTTAGGAGAGAATATTGTTGAAGATTTTTATTTAACGCCAGACTATTTTGAGAAAGATTTAAACACAAAGTATGGGTCTGGCTTTTCAATCCAACCAAAATTTACACAATCTGCTTATTTTAGATTTCATAATAAATCTGAAATGTACGATGGCCTATATTTTGTCGGAGCTGGGACACATCCGGGAGCTGGTGTGCCTGGCGTACTATCCTCAGCTAAAGTGTTAGATAAAATTTTATAATGTCTGGTAAAAGTTACTTATCTGTTTATGCTAGGTCATTCAGCTGGGCTGGTTTTTTTTTACCAAGGGAAACGCTCAAAAAATGTTCTGTATTATACGATTTCTGTAGAGTTGCAGACAATATTGCAGACGATAAAAACGAGATAGAAGTCAAAGAAAAAAAATTTGCTGAATTTGAAAATGACTTTAATCAAAAAAAGTTTGATAACCTTATTATAAAGAATATGTGGGGTATCATGGAGGAATTCAACATATCCATAAAAATAGTTCAAGATTTATTGGCTGGTATTAAATCGGATATTAAGGAGAGAGTTGAACTAAATTCCAAAAAAGACTTATTAATCTATTCATATAGAGTGGCTGGGACTGTTGGCTTAATGATGGCTAAAATTTTAAATGTAACAAAAAAAAATTCTCTTAAGTCAGCTATTGATTTGGGCATAGCAATGCAATTAACAAATATATCTAGAGATGTCCTAGAAGACTCAAAAAATAACAGATTTTATATAGAGGAAAATTTCGAAAAAATCTCTTCAACTATTAATCTTGCGAACCGTTATTATCAAGATTCTTTCTATGCAATAAAAAGTATACCAATAAGTTTTCGTTTTTCTATATTGGTTGCTAGAAGAGTGTATAGAAAAATAGGATATAAAATTTTAAAAAAAAAAACCTTGGCGAATTACCAAAGATCAGGGAAGATTTATGTCTCAAATATTGAAAAGATATTAGAGACTTTTTTGTCAATTTTAGACTTAATCAGTCTATATTTGATTAATAAAAATGAAGATCAAATTCAACATGATCACATTCTGATAAATGAGGAAATTAATTTAAATGAAAGAATTTGATTATGTAATTATCGGTGGTGGCTGTGCAGGATTATCTCTTGCTTATGAGTTAGAGATTCATGAAAAATTAAAAGATAAAACTTTAGCAATTATTGAACCTAGGAAGGAATATAAACGAGATAAGACTTGGTCTTTTTGGAAAGTGGCACCTCATAACTTTGATGATTGTGTGAAAAAAAATTGGGAAAATTTTTCAGTTAATATCCCAGGTAAAACAAATTATTTAGAATGTAAAAATTTTCCATATCAAAGCATTGATAGTGGTTTATTTTATGAAAAAATTAAGAATAAACTAAAAAAAAACGAAAATATTTTCTTTTTTAAAAATATAGAAGAAATTAACAAGCAAAATTCTTTGGTTTTTAATAGTGTGCCAAATATCAAAAAAAACCATCTAAATCTTTGGCAACATTTTTGTGGTGTAGAAATAAAAACAGACAATGATATTTTCGACGAAAAAATTTTTAACCTCATGGATTTTGATTGTGAACAAAGAGAAAGCGTGCATTTTTTTTATACATTACCATACGAAAAAAATAGTGCTTTAGTAGAAACAACTTGGTTATCAAAAATGAATGACAATTCACAAAAAGATTATGAAAATCAAATCAACAATTATATCAAAAATAATTTAAAAATTAAAAATTATGAAATTACTTATAAAGAAGAGGGAGCAATACCCCTGTTTTATCCATTAAATAAAAACGAAAAAAATAAAATTAATATTGGAACAGCTGGTGGAATGACAAGATTAAGCACTGGGTATACTTTTTTAAATATACAAGAACACAGCAAGTATATTAGAGAGAATATTGATAATATTGTAAATGCTAGAAAATTTGAAATAGATCGAAAATACCAATTTTTGGATGAAATTTTTCTACGCGTTCTTGAAAAAAATCCTGAAAAAATGTCTGATGTATTTTTTAGGATGTTTAAGACATCACCAAAGACTGTTATAAAATTTCTATCAAATAAAAGTAATTTTTTAGAAGATTTAAGTGTAATTTTTAAAATGCCAAAATTGATATTTATTAAAGCTTTATTTGACTAATTAATAATGACTATACAGATTAAGAAAATTAACTTTAAACATTCTTTTATTTTTTTTTTATTTTGTAATATTATTTCTCTACCGTTTATAAAAGCTTACAATCTAAGTATTTCTCCATTGGTTTGTTTATTATTAATTTTAATAATTGGTGTATCACATGGTTCTTTGGATCATATAAAGGGAAGAAAGCTTCTTAAAATTTTCAAAATAAATAATATAATCACTTTTTATACATCCTATTTTCTGCTTGCGGTAACAATTATAATTCTTTGGGTACTTTTACCAACAGTAGTGCTTATTGCTTTTTTAATTGTCGCTTCATTTCATTTTGGAAAAGAAGATACTCAATTTCTAATTGATAATAATTCATATTTAAATCAATTTTTATTTTTTCTTAAAGGATCTTTAATAATATTGGCACCACTGTATTTTAATTTTAATGAAACAATTTCCATTTTCAAATTACTATTAATCGAGAATGAGTCATTTTATCAAAGTTTAGATGTGATCGAAAATAACAATTTTTTAATAATTGGTATTGTGTTAAGTTCATTATCTAGCATTATTTTATTTTTCAAAAAATTTGATTTAAGAAAATTTACAATTTTTTTTGATTATTTCTCGATAATAATCATAAATATGCATTTCTCTCCACTAATAGCCTTCACAATTTATTTTTGTTTTTTACATTCTATAAGACATAGTATTTCATTAATCACTGAACTTGATCAAGAAAGTTTAAGGAATGGACTTTTGGTTTTTATTAAAAAAGCTACACCTTTAACTATCCTAACTGCTATTTTTTGTTTAATAGGTCTTTATTTTTTAAATAATAATTACAATTTAGACAGTGCAATTTTGAAATTAATATTTATAGGTTTGGCGTCCTTAACTTTTCCGCATATATTGCTCGAATATTTAATTGAAAAAAATGAAAAATAAAGAAATCAAAATTTTACTATCTGCACCAAGAGGATTTTGTGCAGGTGTAGAGAGAGCAATTGAAATTGTCGAAAAAGCCATAAAAAAATATGGTGTCCCAGTTTACGTTCGACACGAAATTGTTCACAATAAATTTGTTGTTGATGATTTAAAAAAGAAAGGGGCTATATTTGTTGAAGAGCTTGAAGAAATCAAAGATAAAACTAGGCCTGTAATTTTTTCTGCGCACGGGGTTCCAAAAAAAGTTCCATCTGATGCTGAAAGTTACAAAATGACATATGTAGATGCTACTTGCCCACTAGTGTCGAAAGTCCACCGTGAAGCTGAGAATCTTCACAAATCAGGTTATCACTTAATTTTGATTGGACACCAGAACCATCCTGAAGTTGTTGGAACAATGGGACAATTACCAGAAGGTTCGATAGATCTTATTCAAGATGAAGATGAAGCAAAAAAATATGAATTTAAAGAAAAAAAAAAATTAGCTTATGTAACTCAAACAACTTTATCAGTAGATGATACAAGAAGTATAATTAGTATTTTAAAAGATAGATTTCCTAGTATTAGAGAGCCACATAAAGAAGATATATGTTATGCAACGACAAATAGACAGATGGCTGTAAAAAATATTGCAAAAAATTGCGATGTGTTTTTTGTAATTGGAAGTAGAAATTCCTCAAATTCAGTGAGACTTGTTGAGGTTGCAAAAAAATCAGGTTGTAATAATGCTCATCTTATTCACTCACAAAGTGAAATACCTTATGATTTAATTGAAAAATCTAATACTGTAGGGATTTCTTCCGGGGCCTCTGCACCAGAAATTCTTGTGGAAAATTTCATAGAGAATTTAAAAAAAAAATTTACAGTGTCCATAGACGAGGTTGAAATAATTAAAGAAAACGTTGTTTTCAAAGTACCTAAAAAATTAAATTAAATGGCTGTCTATACCAAGATTAATAAGAGTAATTTAAAGTATATAAATAGAAAATTTAATTTTGAAAATTTTCAAAGTTTTAAAGGAATAAAACAAGGTATTGAAAATACAAATTATTTACTTAGATCAAAAAATAAAAAATTTATTCTTACAATTTTTGAAAAAAGAGTTTTGAAAAAAGAAATACCTTTTTTTATGAAATTAATGGATCAATTAAGCAATCTAAATTTTAATTGCCCTAAACCTCTTAAAAATTATCGAGGAGATTATTTAATTAAAGTTAAGAATAAAACAGCCTGTGTTGTATCTTTTCTTGATGGAAAAGACAAAAAAAAACTTAATTTTAAGAATTGTTTTGATATTGGAAAAACAGTTGCGCAGATGCACTCATCTACAAAAAAGCTAAAGCTCTATAGAAAAAACTCAATGGGTATTAAAAATCTTAATACTTTATTAAATAGTATTAAATTTAAGTCTAAAAAATTTATTAATTTAGAAAAGTTTTTAAAAAATAATCTTCAAGATATTAAAGATAAATGGCCAAAAAAATTACCTCGTGGTATTATTCATGGAGACCTCTTTATAGATAATATTTTTTTTAAAGGTAATAAACTATCTGGAATAATTGATTTTTATTTTGCAGCCAATGATTATTTTATGTATGAAATTGCTATTTGTATAAATGCTTTATGTTTTGATAAAAATAAATCAAAATTTAAAATTAATAAAAGAAAGATCAAAAATTTAATAAAAGGTTACGAAAGTATAAAAAAAATTTCTGAAAAAGAGAAAAAATCACTAAATACTCTATGTCGTGGTGCTGCAATGAGATACTTTTTAACTAGACTTTATGACTATACAAATACTCCTAAAACAGCATTAATAAAGATCAAAGATCCTAGAGAATATTATCAAAAATTATTAATACACAATGATTTAAAAACTTATAAAGATTACTTAAATTAATGATTAAGATATACACTGATGGTTCATGTATTGAAAATCCAGGTAAAGGTGGTTGGGCAGCTATAATATTAAATGATGGAAACAAAATAGAAATAAAAGGAAATAAAGAAAATGCTACAAATAACCAGATGGAATTATTAGCGCCTATACAGGCCCTTAAAAAAATTCCAAAAGGTAGTAAAGTTCAAATTTTCACAGACTCTAAATACGTTAAATCTGGCATAACAGAATGGATTCATAACTGGAAAAAAAATGGATGGAAAACAGCAAGTAAACAAGATGTAAAAAATAAAGAACTTTGGTTAGAGTTAGATCTATTAAATAATGAATTTGAAATTAATTGGAATTGGGTAAAAGCACATTCAACTGATGAGTTAAATAATGAGGTAGATTTACTTGCGAGGTCAGCCGCTAATAATTAAAGCGCTCGCTTGGAAAGAGCACTGCTTATAGTAAATTATTTAATAAGTTTTCTGCTGAAGTTAAACCACATTCCTTAGTTTCTTTTTCAACATAGATATTTTCAACTGTGAAATTTTCAATGACCATTAAATAACGATTTGATCTAATTCCCATTCCTTTCGCATTTCGATCAACTTCAGCACCAATTGCTTTAGTAAATAACAAATATGGATCAGATAACATTTTAATTTTATCTCCAGTATTATTTATCTCTCCCCAGCCATTCATCACATAAGGATCATTTACTGATAAACAAAATATGTTTTGTATTCCTTTTGCTTTGATTTTATCTGCATTTGCCACAAAGCCTGGAAGATGAAGTTTAGAGCAAGTTGACGTAAATGCCCCAGGTAAACCAAACAAAATAATTTTACCATTACCAATAATTTCTTTTAATTTGTTTTTTTGTGGTTCTCCATCAACAAGTTGAAAAACTTCTGTGTCTGGTAGTTGGTCTTTTATTTTAAGTTTCATATTGAATTCATCACATATTTTTTAACTTTTTCAATATCATTTGATAGAAGTTCAAATTTTTCTTTTCTGTCATTAATGTATTTCAGACTATCTGGTAAATTTTCAGTTTTTGAAATTGCATCTTCTATTGCTTTTGGAAATTTACATGGGTGTGCAGTTGATAATACAACACAATTTTTTTCCAATCTCAATTTTCGCACAGCACCAATACCTACTGCAGTATGTGGATCTACTACCATCTGATGCTCATCATTGATAGTTTTTATCATTTCAACAGTTTCGTTTTCATCAAGCATTTCAGATATAAAATTCTTTTTGATTTTATCTAAGTCATTTTTATCAATTTTATAAGTGTTATTTTTTATTTCAGCCATTACATCTTTTGTAACATCCGAGTTACAATCTTTTACGTCGTATAAAAGTCTTTCGAAATTACTTGCTATCTGTATATCCATGCTTGGTGTATTTGTTTCCTCAACTTTCTTTTGACTATAATCACCAACAGATATAGCTCTGTGCAATATGTCATTTTTATTTGTAGCTACGATTAGTTTATCAATTGGAAGACCTAATTTTTTTGCTAAATAACCAGCGTAAATATCACCGAAGTTTCCTGTTGGAACAGAAAAGGACAAAGGTTGACCATTTCCAACTTTAAAGTAAGCGTAAAAATAATATACTGATTGAGCAATAATTCTTGCCCAATTAATTGAATTTACACCCGACATATTGATTGCTTTAGAAAATTTTTCGTCATTAAACATCGCTTTTACTAAATTTTGGCAATCGTCAAAATTACCCTCCACCGCAATGTTAAATACATTACTCTCCTCATGTATTGTCATTAGTCTTCTTTGCACTGGCGAAATTTTATTGTTAGGGTGTAGCACAAAAACATTTAAATTATCTTTTCCCTTTAAAGCGTCTATGGCAGCAGCACCTGTATCACCTGAAGTTGCTACTATTATATTAATTTTTTTTTGATCACGGCCTAAATGATATTGATAAAAATTACCTATTAGTTGCATTGCGATATCTTTAAAAGCAAGTGTAGGTCCATGAAACAATTCTAATACTTTTAAATCTCCTAGATCTGATATTTTAACAACGTCGTCGGATCTGAAATTTGAATATGATTTTGAAATCAAAGAGATTAGATCATCTTTAGACATGAAATCTCCTATAAATGGATAAATTATTTCAGTTGCTAAATCATTGTAACTAAGGTTTTTTAGATTATCTAATTCTTCCTTTTTAAAGGGTTTAATTGACTTGGGAACAAATAGTCCCCCATCGTCTGCCAAACCTTTTAGGAAAACGTCTTTAAAAGTAAAGTTTTTTTGATTATTTCTTGTGCTTATATAATTCATTAATAATTCTTTTTTCTAAAATATAGATATAGCAAAAGAATTGAAATCGCTAATGAAAACCATGTCATTGCGTACTTTTTGTGATTATTAGAAATATTAGCAGTAATTTTTTTTGGTCTAGGAAATTGATAATTTCCATCAAGATAAATTATATATTTAGAAAAATTCTTACCTGTAAATGTAAATATATCTTCCCTATCTAAACTAAACCAATAATTTTTATTTAGATCATTATCAGGTTTAAAAATATTTTTTCTGCCCTGAATTCTCAATGTACCTATTATGTTATTTTGATCAAATACGTTTATTTCTGGAGTATCTTTCTTTTCAAATGGTATCCAACCCCGGTTAATTAAATAATTTTCCTGTCCAATAAAAATTGGATTTATTACCTCAAAACCTGGGGTACCTGACTCATTCAGGTTATATAAATAAATTTGTTTTTCAAAATTTATTAATCCAGACGTTTTGATTTTTAAAAAATTTTCTTTGTTCGATTGTGATAGTTCAACTGGAGGTTTTTTGAGTGAATTTTCAATTTCCAAAATAAGATTATTTTTCCAATTTAAACGGATCATTTGCCAAACACCTAAGGCAATAAAAACTAAAATAAAAAAAATTATAAATACAGAGAATAAAAACTTATATTTCAATGATACAGATCTAACTTCCCCAGATGTATATTGCTGCAAACAAAAATAGCCATACAACGTCAACAAAATGCCAATACCATGCAGCAGCTTCGAAACCAAAGTGATGATCTTTGTTAAAGTGACCTAACTTTCCTCTCCAAAGACATACTGCTAAGAAAATTGTTCCTACAATAACATGAAAACCATGAAACCCTGTGGCCATATAAAATACCGATCCATATATATGATCTGAAAAGCTAAATGTTGCGTGATGATATTCGTAAGCTTGTAGAGCAGTAAAACATACTCCAAGAATAACAGTTGCAACTAATCCTTGTATAAAGCCTTTTCTATCATCTTCTAAAAGTGCGTGGTGGGACCAAGTTACAGTCGTTCCTGACAAGAGTAACACTAAAGTATTTATTAATGGAATATCCCAAGGATCAAAAGTTTTAATATCTTTGGGAGGCCATACATTTCCTACGAATTCATTAGGAAAAAGACTGATGTCGAAGTATGCCCAAAACCAAGCAACAAAAAACATAACCTCTGAGGCAATGAATAATGTCATGCCATAACGATGATGAATTTGTACAACGGGTGTATGATGACCTTGATGCTCTGCCTCTATAACAACATCTCTAAACCACATGTATGCACCGTAAATTAAAAGAGCAAAACCCAAATACATTCCCCACGAAACATCGGAGTGCATATAATAAACGCTACCTAGAGCTAAAACCAAACAGGAAAATGAAACGTAAATTGGCCAAGGGCTTGGGTCAACTAAATGATAATCGTGTTTTTTTTCGCCTGACATATATTAATTATGATTGTTTATAATAATCTGTCGAGAAAAAAGTATACGACATTGTTACATCCTCAAGATTTTTAACAGTTGCGTCATTAACCATCTCAGGGTCTAAATAAAAAGTCATGACATACGTAGCTTTTTCTCCAGCTTTCAATTTTTGCTTTTCAAAACAAAAACAGCCTAATTTGCTATAGTATTTTCCAAAACTTGATGGTGAAACATTAAAACTCGCTACACCAGCCGTTGGCTCATTACTATAATTTGATACTTCAAACTCAATTTTATTAACTTGACCAACTTTTACATCCATTACATTAGACTTAGCCTTAAAATCCCACGGTAAATTATTCACGTTAGTATCAAATCTCACACTAACAACTTTATCTAAAACAATCTTTGGAGCTTTGTTGGCTACCTGTGTAGTTCCCCCAAAACCTGTAACTTTACAAAAAATTTCATACAAGGGCACTGAAGCATATGAAAGCCCCAGCATTAAAATAAATATTCCGGCCAGAACTAGTGGTGTTAATTTTTTTTTCTCAATCATATAGCTCTATCAAATACTCCAGTATTATATAAAGTAAAAAAGAAAAGAAAAATCATAAATGCGATAATCGCTAAAGCTGTAATAATGTTCTTTCTTTTTGTTTTTTTATCGGGTGTTATCATATAATTTTATCTATCAAAAATAGGACAAAAATCAAAAATAAATAAAGTATTGAATATCCAAATATAGTTTTAGCTATTTTGGGATTAAACCTATCTTTTTTGAAATTAAATAGCTGATAACATAAATAATTATAATAAAAAGTAAGCATCAATGATGGTATTAGGAATGCTAAACCAACAAAATCTATTAAAAATGGGAAAATTACAACAGGCACCATTAATAAAGAATAAATAAATATATTTAATTTAGTGGACTCAACTCCATTAGTTAATGGGAGCATAGGTAATTTAGCTTTTTTATAATCATCAGATTTGTACAAACTCAATGCCCAAAAATGCGAGGGTGTCCAAAAAAATATTATAAGAAAAAAAGTGAGTGGTTCTAATGAAAGTGAACCCGTAGAAATAGTCCATCCTATTACTGGTGGAAATGCACCTGCAGCACCACCAATAACAATATTTTGGGGCGTTCTTCTTTTAAGCCAAATCGTATAAATAAAAACATAAAATAGTATTGTTAAAAGTAATATTGCAGCTGAAATCCTATTTGTAAAATAATCTAAGGCTACTACTGAAACAATTGATAAGGTAATCCCAAATATCAAAGCTTGATTCTTATTTACTTTTCCAGTCGGAATTGGCCTTAAACAAGTCCTTGTCATTAGAGCATCGAGATCAGACTCGTACCACATATTTAATGCACCCGCTGCACCTGCACCTAATGAAACTAACAAAATACCAATTACAGCCTCTTTAGTTGAAACAAGATTTGGTGCTGTTAATAGACCCACAGCACAAGTAAAAATAACTAGAGACATTACTCTAGGCTTCATTAATTTAAATAGCTCTGAAAAATTAAATAAATCCTCTTGGCTTAAACCTCTTTTTTTTAGCCTAACATTGTTCATCAAATTTTTATAATCTTACTACCCGTGTGATTTTTGTGTATCTTGATCATCCTCAAACTTTGGAAGTTCATCAAAAGTATGAAAGTTAGGTGGTGATGGCACAGTCCACTCTAAAGTTGTAGCTCCTTCTCCCCAAGGATTTTTTGCTGCTGCTTTCTTTTTTGCAAATGCATAAATAAGGTTGATAAAAAAAACAACTAGTCCTGCTACTGCTACATAAGATCCTATAGATGATATATAGTTCCATCCTGCAAATGCATCTGGATAATCTGCATACCTTCTAGGCATGCCAGCCAAACCTAGGAAATGTTGTGGAAAGAATATTAAGTTTACCCCAACAAAAGTTAACCAAAAATGTAATTGTCCCAACCACTCAGAATATTCATAACCAGTCATTTTTGAGAACCAATAATAAAACCCTGCAAATATTGCAAAAACAGCACCCAAAGAAAGCACATAGTGAAAATGAGCAACTACATAATATGTATCATGCATTGCTGTATCTACTCCTGCATTAGCTAACACTACTCCTGTCACGCCACCAACTGTAAACATAAATATAAATCCTAGTGCCCAAACCATTGGTGTTTTAAAAGATATAGATCCACCCCACATTGTAGCAATCCATGAAAAAATTTTTATTCCAGTTGGAACAGCAATAATCATTGTCGCTGCTAAAAAGTAAGCTTTAGTATCGGTACTTAATCCAACTGTATACATATGGTGCGCCCAAACAACAAATCCAACGATTCCAATAGCTACCATTGCGTAAGCCATACCTAGGTATCCAAAGACAGGCTTTCTTGAAAATGTTGAGACGATGTGGCTTATCATTCCGAAACCTGGAAGAATTAATATATAAACCTCTGGATGACCAAAAAACCAAAATAAGTGTTGGAATAATACTGGATCACCACCAGTTTGAGCCTCAAAAAAAGCAGTTCCAAAATTTCTATCTGTCAACAACATTGTAATTGCTCCAGCTAAAACTGGTAAAGATAAAAGTAATAAAAATGCCGTAACTAAAATTGACCAAGCAAACAAAGGCATCTTGTGCAATGTCATACCTGGTGTTCTCATGTTTAAAATTGTAGTTATAAAATTAACAGCACCCAAAATTGATGAGGCTCCTGCCAAATGTAAACTCAATATTGCTAAGTCCATTGCTGGACCTGGTTGACCTGCTTTTGATGATAATGGAGGATAAATAGTCCATCCACCACCGACACCTGTTTGTCCTGGGGGGCCATCTACAAAAATTGATAATATTAATAATGTTAAAGACACGGGTAACAACCAGAAAGAAATGTTATTCATTCTTGGAAATGCCATATCAGGTGCACCAATCATTATTGGAACAAACCAATTACCAAAACCACCAATCATAGCAGGCATTACCATAAAGAAAATCATGATTAATCCGTGACCAGTCACTAGAACATTATATAAGTGATAGTTTCCACCTAAAATACCATCTCCTGGATGCATCAGTTCCATTCTCATTAAAACTGAAAATGCAGTTCCAATGACTCCTGCAACAATTGCGAAAATCAAATACATTGTTCCTATATCTTTATGATTAGTAGAATAAGCCCAACGCTTCCAACCAGTTGGTGTATGATGATCGTCGTGTGAAGATGTTTCTGTGTACATATTTATTTACTCGCTAATTTAAGTTTATCATTTTTAATTTCTTCTTTTGCAAATTTTACTCGTGCCTCTGATAACCACTCTTGATACTCCTCTTCACTTACAACTTTTACAGCTATTGGCATAAAAGCGTGTTTAATACCACAAAGTTCAGAGCATTGTCCATAATAAGTGCCAACTTTTTCTGCTTTAAACCAAGTTTCATTAATTCTACCGGGCACCGCATCTCTTTTAACTCCAAAGGATGGTAGGGCCCATGCGTGAAGAACATCATTAGCAGTGATTAGTACTTTTACTACTTTTCCAACCGGAACAACAACTTCATTATCCACGGCAAGCAATCTAGGTTGATCTGGCTTCAAATCTTTTTCTTCTATCATGTAAGAATCAAATAATAAATTTTCATCTGGGTATTCGTAACCCCAGTACCATTGATATCCAATTGCTTTAATTGTTAAATCTGCTTTTGGAATTGAGTCTTGTTTATACAAAATCTTAAATGATGGGACTGCCATTACAATTAAAATCAAACAAGGTATTAATGTCCACAGCACTTCAACAGTAACATTATGTGTTCTTTTTGAAGGATTGGGATTTGCTGAGGCTCTAAATCTTACACATGCATAAAGCATTAAAAATAAAACAAAAACACTAATCGCAATGATAATTGGTAATAATAAATTATTATGAAAAGACACAATATCTCTCATAGATTCTGAGGCAGCTTTTTGGAATCCAAATTGCCAATCAGTTGGTTGATTTGCAAAAGCTACTGTTGTTATAAAAAAGCCTGTAAATATAAATAAAGTTTTTTTCATATTAAATAGCTATATAAAGCTCTTTTTTAAAAATTACACTTTAGTTTTCGCGACAATTTATCAATTAATTGCATAATTTACGATTGAAATAGCTGATATCACAGCTGTTTCAGACCTTAAAATATTTTCATTAATTTTAACAGTTTGAACCCCCTTAAAAGTAAGAATCTTTTCTCTTTCTAACTCTGAAAAATCCCCTTCCGGACCTACGATTATACAAATTGGTTTATTCGTTAACTTAGATTTATCAATTTTTTTATTTGTCGAATTTAAATCTGTAAATATCAAATCTACTAAATTCGAATTTAAAAAACTTTCAAGGTTTTGAGTTTGTTCGATTGATGGAATGTTAATACGATTTGATTGTTCACTGGCTTCTATTGCAATTTTTTTTAATCTCTCAACATTTATACTTCTAACAATTGTTCTATCAAAAATTATAGGTAAAAATTTTGTTATCCCCAATTCAGTTGCTTTTTGAATCATAAAATTTTGATAATTAGATTTAATTGGAGAGAATGCTAACCACAAATCTTTCATATTTTCTTTTTGTCGTAATTGCTTGATTATTTCAAATTCAACTAAGCCTTTCGAAATTTTCAAAATCTTTGCTTCCCACTCACCTTTATTATTGAACAAAGAAAAAAGCTCATTTTCTTTTACTCTCATAACTTTGTTTAAATAATGAGATTGAGATTTATCCAACATACCAGTCATACCAATCGTTATTGAATTTGAAAAAAATAATCTAATATTGCCCATATATGATAGGTTAATTTATGAAAAATATTAAAGCAATAATTTTTGATGCTTACGGGACATTGTTTGATGTGAATTCTGCTGCTGAAAAATGTAAAGATCAGATAGGAGACAAATGGGAAAAATTTTCAAATTACTGGAGAACAACTCAATTAGAATATACTTGGCTTAGAAGTTTGATGGGAAGACATAAAGATTTTTGGGAAATCACTGAAGACAGTTTAGAAAAATCGATGGAAAATTTTAATATAAATCATTCAATGAAAGATGAATTATTAGATCTTTACAAATCTCTATCTACTTTTGAGGAAGTGCCAGAAACTTTAAAAATTTTGAAAGAAAAAAATTACAAGTTAGCTATATTATCAAATGGTACACCACATTTATTAAATAAATTAGTGAGAAGTAACAAACTAGAGAATTTATTTGATGATTTATTTTCTATTGAGGAGGTTGGGATTTATAAACCAGATTCAAAAGTTTACGGAATGCCAACTAAAAAATATAATATTAAAGTAAATGAAGTCGCTTTTTTAAGTGCAAATACCTGGGACGTTTCTGGTGGAGGAAATTACGGTTTCAATGCTATTTGGGTAAACAGAAATAAAGATATTTTTGATAAGCTTGATTTTAAACCAAAGCATGTAATTAAAAATTTGAAAGAAATATTAAATATAATTTAATAATATAAATTTCATGATTGTAATTAAGAATATTTATAATAATAATGAATTATATTTATGAACAATTTTGATAAAAAAATTGATAATTATCTACAAAATTTTGAGGCATTAGCCTCACTTTCGCTTAGATTTATTCTTGGTATAGCTTTCATAATTTATGGATCTGGAAAATTTCCTCTTCCCCCAGAAGGTCTTGTAGAATATTATGATTTACACCCAATCTTGGCATCTGCTGTAGCCTTATCAGAATTATTATCAGGAATTATTATTATAATATCAGCTTTTATAAAAAATCCTTTAGGGAATATATTAACTAGATTAGCCGGACTTAATATAGTTTTATTAATGTCTAGTATTCTTGTGGTGGCACATTCTGATTGGTTTATAACAACAAAATTATTTTCTAGTGTGCAAATATTTCTACTAGTAAGTGGATTATTCTTTTTTATAAAAGGTAATAATAAATAAAAAAAATTATGAGTTCAATTGAAATTCAAAAAATTATAAAACCAATTAATTCATCAGATGGTGCTGGAGTGAAACTCAAAAGAAGCATTGGAGTGGAGCCTAATTATTTTGATCCATTTTTAATGCTAGATGAATTTGGCTCTGAGAACAGTGAAGACTATATTGCTGGTTTTCCTCCCCATCCTCATAGAGGTATTGAAACAGTAACATATATGCTTGCAGGTGACTTTGAGCATAAAGATAGTACGGGTGGTGAAGGAAAAATGTCGGCAGGAGATGTTCAATGGATGAAAACAGGTAGCGGGATAATTCACTCGGAAATGCCTGCAATGAAAGAAGGTAAATTACATGGTTTTCAATTATGGATTAATATGCCAGCAAAACTGAAAATGAGTAAACCTGAATATATTTATATTGATGCTGATAAAATGAAAATTCATAAAGATACAGACAAACAAATTAAGGTCATAGCTGGCAAATTCGAAAAGGCAGAAGGTCCTGTAAAAGGCCATAATGTTGAACCTATTTATTTTGATGTTGAACTAAACAAAGGTAAAAAATTTGATTTTAAAATTCCATCTACTCACAATTCATTTATATATTTAATAAACGGTGAAATAGAAATTGGTGAAAAAAAACATACTAAAGTAAAAGACAGTACTCTAGTATTGTTATCTCGAGGTGAAAATTTAAAAGTATCTGCAAAAATTAACGCTAAATTTTTAGTCATTTCAGGAAAACCTATTAATGAAGAAATAGCACGAGGTGGACCATTTGTAATGAATACTAAATCGGAGATCTTACAAGCTGTTCAAGATTATCATAGTGGTAATTTTGTAAAATAATTAATGAAATCAATCAAAATTGAAAAATTTGGCGGACCTGAAGTTTTAACATTCAAAGATACAGAAATTGGAAAACCAGGACCAAAAGAAGTCTTGATTAAAAATTTATCTATCGGTTTAAATTATATAGATGTTTATCATAGAACTGGACTTTATCCTATTCCATTACCAAGTGGTATAGGTCTTGAGTCTTGTGGAATAATTGAAGAGGTCGGGTCAGACATAAAATTTTTTAAAATTGGTGATAGGGTAACTCATGCATCAATGCCTATCGGTGCTTATTCAGAAAAGCAAATAATGCCTGAAGAAAAATTAGTTATAGTTCCAGATGGAGTTTCTGATGAAGTAGCCTCATGCATAACATTAAAAGGAATTACTGCAGAGTATTTGATACATAGAGCATATCCTTTAAAAAAGGGTGATAAAGTTTTATATCATGCTGCAGCAGGAGGTCTTGGTCAAATTTTATGCCAATGGGCAAATTCATTAGGTGCCGAGGTGATTGGAACTGTAGGTTCAAAAAGTAAAGAAGAAATTGCAAAAAGAAATGGCTGCCACCATGTAATAAATTACTCAGAAAAAGATTTTGTATCTGAAGTAGAGAAAATTGTTGGCAAAAACGGTATCGATGTAGTCTATGATGGTGTTGGTATTAAAACTTTCAAAGGTTCGATCGAAACACTAAAGATAAGGGGTATGATGGTGGCTTTTGGAAATGCGTCAGGGTACGTTGATACAATCGATGTTAAAAAAGATATAAATGCCAAAGGATTATTTTTTACAAGACCTTCAATTGCTCATTATACAGTTAAAAGAGAAGAGCTTGTTGAGTCTGCGCAAAAAGTATTTGATGCTTTATTAACAAATAAATTTAAAGTTAAAGTTTCAAAAAAGTATTCTCTAAAAGATGCTGCACAAGCTCATAAGGATTTAGAGGCAAGATTATTGACGGGTCCTGCAGTTATAATTCCCTAGTCTACGTTTACATCCATATCAGACATATGAAGTTTTAAAGCATTCGTAGATATATGTATTTCTCTAATAAAAAATATTATTGATATTATCATTGAAAGACAACATGAGCCAAAAATAATTCTTGCCAGTAGAAGCTCATCCATATAAAGCGCAAAAACAGTTAACATGTTGAATAAAAATCCGAACGCCGCAAACAAGATTGTCCATCTTAGAAGTGTAATTCTATTGCTCAAGTTGAGAAATTGTTTTTTCCACTCAGGTGGAATATGTTTCTCATAAACGTGTTCATCATGTAGTTTTCTGATTAAATTACTTAAAGTGTGAAATCTATTACTATAAACTCCCATCAATAATGGAATAGCTGGAAACATTAGTGCAGTAACAGTGTAATCTATATTCATACGAATCAATTTGATTATCAATCTTGCCCCTGTTATTTACAAGTAAAATTTATGAACCAATTAAATATTTTTATTGAAATAACTAGAATAAAAAAACCTATTGGTTACATGTTGTTATTTTGGCCTTGTGCATGGGGTCTAACTCTAGCCTATGATTTTAAAGATAGTTTAAATGATTATTTTTTTTACTTAACTCTATTTTTTTTAGGATCCATATTAATGAGATCGGCTGGATGCATTGTTAATGATATACTTGATAAAGAATTTGACAAAAAAGTTGAGAGAACAAAAGATAGACCTTTGGCTTCAGGAAAAGTATCTTGGAAATTAGCCTTAATTTATGCACTAGTGTTATGTTTACTCGCTTTTATTGTTTTACTTAATTTTAATTTATTCACAATTATTTTAGCCTTAGGCTCAATGCCTTTGGCATTTACTTATCCTTTAATGAAAAGATACACATACTGGCCACAACTATTTTTAGGCATTACTTTTAACTATGGACTAGTGCTTGGCTGGACATCTTATACTCAACAAATAAGTTTAATTCCTTTAATATTTTATTTTGGAGCCATATTTTGGACACTCGGATACGACACAATATATGGATATCAGGATATCAAAGATGATGAAATAATAG
The DNA here is from genome assembly GCA_902620465.1 of uncultured Pelagibacteraceae bacterium. Classification (GTDB taxonomy): domain Bacteria; phylum Pseudomonadota; class Alphaproteobacteria; order Pelagibacterales; family Pelagibacteraceae; genus Pelagibacter. Next base: position 260,327 of record CACNIF010000001.1, on the reverse strand, counting down.
GATTAAAATCGACTTCAATAAAATTTAAAAAAAACTCAAAGTTATTTTTATTCCTATGTTATCTAATATTCATTCTTAGCTTTATCTTGGGAGGTTATATTTTGAAATTTAATCTTATTTATTTCTTATTATTAATTTTTCCAATAATTCATTTATTTGGCTATCAAATTAGATCATTCAAACCAGATAGTGCAGAAAAATGTCTCACAATATTTAAAAGCAATAATTATTTTGGTTTGATTGTTTTATCAACTATCCTGATAGGAAAACTATTTTAATGAAAAATTCAGAAATTTACAAAAGACTTTATAAGGATTACTCAAGAAAGTACCTTAATAAAATTCTTTTATCAGGCTTTTTTTCTATTTTGGTTGCTGGTAGTACTTCAGCAATAGCCTGGTTGTTGGATCCTGCTATAAAAAAATTGTTTATAGAAAAGGACCAATCTCTAATTGTTTTAATTCCCTTTATGATAATCATTGCTTTTTCTTTAAAAGGACTTTCTTTATATTTTGCAAAATCTACAATGATTGGGGTTGGTGAGGAAGTTAAGAAAAAATTGCAATACGATATGACAGAATCTCTTATTAAAGCTGATACCCAAATCATAGATAAAAAACACTCTGGAAGTTTTATTTCTAATCTTACCTACGATGTTACACACATAACAAATTTACTTAGCCATGCTTTGTTAACGTTATTTAAAGACTCGCTTACACTAATTGGTTTATTATTTGTTATGTTTACTCAGAATTGGAAATTGGCTTTGATATCAATTGTAATGATACCCCTAGCTGGTTTTTCAGCAAAAACTTTAGGAAAAAGACTTGGCAAAGTAACTACTCAGGCTCAGGAAAAATCAGGTTTTCTAACTACATATTTAGTTGAATTATTTAAAAACCATAAATTAATTAAAATTTTTCAAAAAGAAAATTATGAAAATTTAAGAGCTGATCGTTACCTAGAGCAACTAAAAGATAAGAATAAAAAGATACAAGTTGTTTTTGTGCGAATGTCTCCAATAATGGAAACTCTTACTGGGATAATGATAGCAGTTTTAATTTTTTATTCAGGTAAGTTAATGATGCAAAATGAGCTCGATATAAATAATTTTTTTTCATTTTTAGCTGCAATGATGCTGGCATATCAACCAGTTAGATCTTTATCAACACTTAATATGATCTTGAATCAAGGTTTATCTGCAGCTTCAAGAATTTTACCAATCATTGATAATGAAAATAAAATTAAAGATGAAAAAGAGGCTAAAGTTCTAAGTCTAAAAGAAGCAAAAATTAACTTTAAAAATGTAAACTTTTCATATGATGTTGATGAGCAAAGCAAAGTGCTTAAAGAAATTAACTTGGAGTTTAGTGGTGGTAAAATGACTTCTTTGGTGGGGCATAGTGGTTCTGGAAAATCTACAATTTTAAATTTAATTCCCAGATTTTACGATATTGGTTCTGGTGATATCACTATTGACAATCAATCTATATACAAAACAAAAATCGAGTCCTTAAGAAATAATATATCTTTAGTTAGTCAAGAAACTACATTATTTGACGACACAATTAAAAATAATATCAAATACGCAAATGTTGATGCATCAGATGAGGAGATTTATAAAGCTGCTAAGCTTTCTTATTGTGATGAATTTATAGAATTGCTTCCAAAAAAATATGACACTTTAATTGGAGAAAATGGAGTTAGATTATCAGGAGGAGAAAAACAAAGAATTTCAATTGCAAGAGCAATGATGAAAAAAAGTTCGATTATTCTTTTAGATGAAGCAACATCATCTCTTGACAGTGAGACAGAGTCAAAAATTCAAGATGCATTATCTATTTTGACTAAAAATAAAACTACCATCGTTATTGCTCACCGATTATCTACAATATTGAACTCAAGCAATATTTACGTAATTGATTCAGGGAATATGGTTGCAAGTGGTAGCCATGAGGAATTGTTGAAGAATTCTGACCTTTATAAAAACTTTTATGAAAAACAAATACAAAAATAAATATGTTTTTAATTTATCAATTATTAATAACTTTAATAATTTTATTTTCACCAATAATAATCTTAATAAGAATCTTCAAAGGTAAGGAGGATATATTAAGGTTTAGAGAAAAATTTTGTATTTTTTCGAAAAAAAGGTGCTCTGGGAAATTATTGTGGATTCATGGATCGAGTGTAGGTGAACTAATGAGTGTTTTACCCATTCTTAATAAATATGATAAAGATGATTCTTTTGACCAAATTCTTGTAACATCAAGTACATTAAGTTCATCAAAAATTCTTCAAAAATATAAATTTAAAAAAGTAGTCCATCAATTTTTTCCAATAGATCATATTTTTTTTTCTAATTTTTTTCTTAATTATTGGAGGCCAAATTCATCAATTTTTTTAGAGTCTGAAATTTGGCCAAGTATTTATAGATCACTTAAAAAAAGGAGTATTCCTCTAATTCTTCTAAATGCAAGAATAACAAAAAAAACTTTTGAAAGATGGATGAAATTAAAAAGATTTTCATTAAAAATTTTTAATCAGATAAATTTTGCTTATCCCCAGAACAAAGAAACGATAAGTTATCTAAAAAAATTAGGAGTGAAAAACATTAATTATATTGGAAATTTAAAATTTTTTGAGGATAAAAAAACTGTCAATAAAAAATTTGATAATGAAATTGAAAATAAATTTAAAAAATACAAAATATGTATTGCTGCAAGCACCCACGCAGACGAGGAGATATTTGCAGCACGAACTCATATTTTATTAAAAAAGAAATATAAAAACTTAATTACAATAATCATCCCAAGACATATTCATCGGGTTGATGAAATCAACCATGAATTAAGAAAACTTAATTTGAAAACCTCCTATCACAGTGCAAAATTAAGAAATTTAAAAGATACAGATATTTATATTGTTGATACTTTTGGTGAATCTAAAAGATTTTATAAAATAGCGACTACAGTATTTTTGGGAGGATCTATAACTAATAAAGGCGGTCAAAACCCAATAGAACCAGCACGTTATGGTGCAAAAATACTTCACGGACCGAATATTAGTAATTTTAGAGAGGTATATGCATTCCTTAAATCCTTAAGCATATCCAAAGAAATAAGAAGTCCTTTACAATTTTCTAACGAAGTAATTTTTAGAAAAAAGATGGAAAAGGTAAAAAAAATACAAAAATTGGGTAATGTTATATTTAAAAATACATTAAATAAACTAAGTAAATCAATAAATTATGAAAATTAATAAACCCAAATTTTGGGACAATAAAAACTCGAAAATTTTACCTTATCTTCTTTCACCTTTGTCACTAATTTTAATTGGCGTAAATTTAATAAAAAAAACTATTGCAAAAAAAGAAAAAATAAAAAAAATTAAAACAATATGTGTTGGCAACATTTATGTGGGTGGCACAGGTAAAACATCTTTGAGTTTGAAAATACACGAAATGCTTAATCAAAAAAGTATCGAGTCATGTTTTATAAAAAAAGATTATTCTAACCAAATAGATGAACAAAAAATATTGGAAAATAAGGGAAAACTATTCAAATCAAAAAGAAGACTAAACTCTTTGATGGATGCTGTTGATCAAGGATATAAAGTTGCAATTTTTGATGATGGTTTACAAGATTACTCTATAGACTATGATATAATTTTTGTTTGTTTCAATGATGTTAATTGGATTGGAAATGGTTTCACGATACCTTCAGGACCTTTGAGAGAAAACTTTAAAAACATAAAATATTATAAAAATATTTTCATAAATGGTAATATGGAAAATTTAGAAAATATTAAAAACCAAATTTTTAAAGTAAATCCTAAAGCAAAGATTTTTGTTACAACTTACGCACCTATTAATTTGAATGATTTTATTAAAAAAGACAATTACTTAGTGTTTTCTGGAATTGGAAATCATCAATCTTTCATATCAATGTTAAAAAAAAATAACATAAATATTTTAAAAGAAATTGAATATCCAGATCATTATACTTATTCAGATAAAGATATAAACAACATCATTACAGAAGCTGAAAATATCAATTGCAAAATAATTACAACTGAAAAAGATTTTTATAGGTTAAATGATAAGTATACTAATAAAATTAAATTTGTTAAATCAGTGCTTCAGATTCAAAACGAAAGTGAATTCTTAGATATAATTCTTAATTGATATGAGAAATATAAAATATTTTTTACAATTCATTCTTGTAATTATATTTTTCTTTATATTCAAAATTTTAGGGATTAAATTAGCATCTAACTTAAGTGGTAAAATTTTTCAAATAATTGGTCCAATCTTTAGATCAAAGAAATTAATTTATTCTAATATTAAAAAGGCGTTCCCAAATATTAATCAAAATGAATTAAAAGAAATTTATATTTCCATGTGGAATAATTATGGAAGAGTGTTTGCAGAATATATATTTATTAAAAAATTTAGACACGATCAATTAAATGATAACATCATTGTAAATGGTGGGGAAATTCTTGAAAATATCAAACTTAATAAACAGAGAGTAGTATTTATCTCGGGTCATTTTAGTAATTTTGAATTGATGGCAATGCAAATAGAAAAAATGGGCATCCAAGTTGCTGCAATATATAGACCATTAAATAATATTTTTTTAAATAAAATAATGGAGAAAATAAGAAGAGATCATATTTGTAAATTTCAAATTAAAAAAGGAATTGGAGGAACTAAAGAACTTGTTAAATTAATAAAAAATGGGTTTTCGACTGCGCTAATGATCGATCAAAGAGTTTCTGAAGGAATACACTCAAATTTTTTTAATGAAAAAGCCTCCACGACAACCATTCCTGCTCAATTAGTAAAAAAATACAGAATACCAGTTGTGCCAATTTTTATTGAGAGGTTTGATGGCATTAAGTTTAGAATGACTGTTAATAAGCCCATTAATTTTGAGGAAAGTAAATCAATTGAAGAGATTACAAACGAGCTAAACAAATTACTTGAAAATATGATATTAAAAAAACCAAATCATTGGATTTGGTCTCATAATCGGTGGAAATAAATTATTTTTTTTCTATTTTTTCTCTTTTTTTATTTGCTTCAACATATGAATAATAAGGCTCTTGTAAATCAACATTCCAATAATTTAAATTTTCTAAACTTATAGATTTACCAGAAACTGCACAGATAACATGATCGCCCGGTTCGATAACTCGAAAATTATTTGGCAAATATTTTATTTTTGCTAATTTTTTACTCATTTTTAGTTTATATACTTATACATGATCGTAGGTGTAATAGGAAGTGGTGGCAGAGAACACGCAATATGTGAACTGCTCAAGCGTTCAAAGAAAGTAAATAAAATCTATTGTTTCCCTGGAAACGCTGGAACTTTCAAAATAGCGGACAATGTTAATATAGACACAAATAATTTTGAAATCTTTAAAGACTATATCTTAAAAAATAAAATTGAATTAGTGGTGGTGGGACCTGAAAAACCACTAGTAGATGGTTTAGTAGATTACTTGCAAAAATTTAAAATTAAAGTTTTTGGTCCAAATAAATTAGCATCTCAGCTTGAGGGTTCCAAGATTTTTACAAAAAAGATTTGCGAAAAATATAATATTCCTTCAGCAAAATTTGGAGTATTCCATAACATTGATGATGCCAACAATTTTTTAAAGAAGTCTAGTCATCCTATAGTTATCAAAGCTGATAATTTGGCCTCAGGAAAAGGAGTTTACATTTGTGATAGTGTTGAAGAGTCTTCTAAAGCAGTTAAAGAAGTTTTTGAAGGGAAATTTGGTAAAACGAATAAAGTTTTAATTGAAGAATTCTTAAAAGGTGAGGAAATGAGTTTTTTTATAATAAGTGATGGAATTTCAATTCAAAACTTTGGAACAGCTCAAGATCATAAAAGAGTTTTGGAGGGTGATAAAGGGAAAAATACAGGTGGCATGGGTGCATACTCTCCCTCTAGATTGATAGGAGAACAATTAGAAAAAAAAATATTAAATAAAATTATAAACCCAACCTTAAGAGCATTAAAGGATCTTGGTACAGAATATAGAGGTTTCTTATATGCAGGACTAATGATCATCGATAATGAACCCTACCTTATCGAATATAATGTAAGAATGGGAGATCCAGAGTGTCAAACAATTCTTCCGAAATTAAATACAGATTTATTTGAGATATTTTTAGCTTGTTGCAATCAAAATTTAAAAGAAATAAAAATAAATTGGAATAATAAAAAAAGTTTGTGTGTTGTATTATGCTCAAAAGGTTATCCAGAAAAATACGAAAAAAATGTTGAAATAAAAAATCTGAACAAAATTGAACTAAATTCACAAGATTTCATGTTTCATGCAGGAACTATTGAAAAAGGAGGAAAATTTTTCTCCGTTGGAGGAAGAGTATTAAATTTTATTTCACTATCAGATGAATTCTTAAAAGCTAGAGAAAATATAAATAAATATTTAAGAAAATTAAATTGGACTGGTGGTTTTTATCGTAAGGATATTGGTTATAAAGTAATAAATAAATGAGGATTATATCTGGAAATTTTAAAGGCAGAAAACTATTAACACCCGATGATATTAAAACTAGACCGCTTAAAGATCTAACAAAAGAATCGATTTTCAATATTCTTAAACATTCTAACAAGTTTAACGTTGAAATTAAGAATTCAGTAGTTTTAGATTTGTTCGCAGGCGTTGGATCATTTGGAATTGAATGTTTGTCGAATGAAGCAAAATACGTCACTTTTGTTGAAAATTATAATGGTGTTCTACCCATACTAAAGAAAAACTTATCAAATCTTAAATTGGATAAAAAATATGAGATAATAAAACAAAATATTTTTACTGAGCTTAAGTTAGCAAAAAGTAATTACGATATCATATTTTTAGATCCACCATATAAAGATAAAAATATATCAGAATTAATTGACAAGATTTTTGAAATAAACCTTCTAAGCAAAAGCGGAATAATAGTTACTCACAGAAATAAAAACGTAAAAGATAAATATTCAAAAAATTTTCGTATTTTAGAAGAAAAAACCTATGGTATTTCAAAGATTTCATTCGGCAATTTAAACTAAAATTTTTTTAGTTTCTTTTTTAATTAATTCCACAGCTGGTTGATCATATGGATCTACTTTAATAGCATTCCCTAATAAAATTGTTTCTAGTATAAAAAAATTAAATAGTTCTCCAAGTGTTTTTTCATCTCTCTTTAATATCTCAAAACTTCTAAAAGGTATTCCTTTTCTTCTAAAAACATTCTCGGTAGCTCGTTTTTGAGCATATGTCATATCTAATAATCTTTTATTTCTAAGAAATTTTTTTGAAACAAGAATATCTTTGTTTACAATTTTTTGTGAATCTTTCTCATGAACGAAAAAAAATGTAAAAAAATTATTTGTAAAGCCATCCAAATAAAGTTGCATTACACTATGATTGTCTTTTGGCATATTGGAAACAATAGGCATTAAACCTTTTTTTTTTTTACCTAAACTTTCCGCAATTAGTTGCTGATACCAAAAAAATAAGTTTTCAGATTTTTTGTCATAATTTATTATAACTGAATTATGTTTTTTCTTTTTTAAAAAAAAAATAGTTGAACTAACGTTAGAAATTAAGGCGTTTAAATATTTTTTATTTTTAACCAAACTATTTAATTGTCTAAATTTTTTTGAGTTTAATCCCATTAACTCTGCAGGTAACATTCCTGTTTCAGATAAAACTGAATATCTTCCACCAATAAAATTATTGTGATGTATTACTTCAGCTTTTAATTTTTGAGCTAATTTATAAAGATAGTTATTTTTATTTTCTGTTATGATCAAATTTTTATCTTGTTTATTTATAATGAGATTGGTGTTTACTATAGTTTCTAAGGTTTCTCCTGATTTAGACACGACTAAATTTAAACAATTTTTGTCTTTTTTATTTTTAGTGCTCACATCTAAATCGTTTACAAAAGAAAAATTTTTTTTTATTTTCTTCCTTAAAAAGTCATATATAGCCTCAGTACCCAAAGAAGATCCTCCCATACCTATCACTCTAAAGTGTTGAAACTTTTTATATTTACTTAATTTTTTAATATCAAAACTATTCTTATAACTGCCACTTAAAGATTGAATAACTTGATTTTTTTTTTTGAGAATATGATTTAAATCTTTAGATACTTGTTTAAATTTTTTTTTTATGAGAAAATTTTTAAAAATTATACCATTAGTAATCATCAATTTTGTTTAATTTTTTCTATAATTGAATTTTCGAAATTCTTATCTTGAACTTCAGAACTTTCTGGAGAATTATTATTTGATATCAATTTTTCAATATTATTTTCAGACACATTTTCTTCAATATTTTCAGATGTTTTAGGTAATGGTAGCTCATTAAAATCCGGTGGCATAACTAAAGGAGATTTTTTTTCTACTAAAAATTCATCTGTACTTTTTTTCTTTTGAGATGTGAATCCTTCTTTGACAGTCTGACAGCTTTGAAGAGTAAAAAAAACTATTACTAAAAACAATATTGATCTAATTTTTTTCATTTAAGGACTCTTTCTTATTAGAGACAATTTCTAAAATAATCATAAATAAAACACCTAGACAAATAAATATATCTGATACATTGAAAATAAACCAATGAAAATTTTCTACATGAAAATCTATGAAATCTGGTACAGCCTCAAAAATAATTCGATCATAAAAATTACCTAAAGCCCCACCTAATATCATTAAAAGAGAATATTTTTTAAGTCCTTCACTTCTATTAAGCATTACAAGAATAATCAATATTACTACTCCTATGAGAAAACTTAAAATATGATAAAAAAATTTATCACTAAAAGAAAATAAACCAAAAGCTATGCCTTCATTCCATATTAAACTTATATTAAGAAATTTAGAATTATATAAATCTGAACCATAATTTTTCTCGTGAAAACTTATCACGTAAATTTTTGATAATCTATCAAGACAAAAGATACTAAAAATTATAAAAAGGTTTATGAAAAAATTTTTATTTATGTTATCTGACATTTTGGATGCCTCTCGCATGGGTCTTTTCTGATCTTCCAACAAACAGAACATTTGTTTCCAGACGCTTTTTTTGTCTCAACTAAAATATCTAATTGATTGTCAAAATTAACATTGGCTTTAGAAACTATACATAACTCAGATAAATCGATACTTTCAATTATATCCTTATATTTTTGATTAAGTTGAATATTAAGATCTGCCTCTAGACTTGAACCAATTTCTTTACTAGCTCTTTGTTCTTCAATGCTTATGTTGCATATATCTCTTATTTTCATTAATTGAGACCATTTCTCTGCCAATTTATCATTTTTAAATTTTTTTGGAAATGTTAAAAATTTTTCTAAATGAATGCTTTTACTGTTCTTTGATATTAGCTGATAAATTTCTTCAGTAGTGAAAGATAAAATAGGAGCGAACCATCTAAGCAAAGATTTCAGCAGAATATTTAAAACAGTAACACATGACTTCCTTTTCTCAGAATTAATTGGATCACAATATAAAGTGTCTTTTCTAATATCAAAATAAAATGCTGATAAATCTATTGTGCAAAAACTTAACAATTCTTTATAAAGATTATGAAAATCGTATTTATGAAAACAAGTTTCAAATTTTTGATTTAGTATATATATCTTATTTAATAGAAACTTTTCTAGTTCAGGCAAGCTTTCGATATCAATTTCATCAAAATTAACATCCTCAAATTTATCGTTTATATTTCCTAGTAAATATCTGAATGTGTTTCTTATTTTACGATAAGACTCCGAATGCTGATCTAATATTGAATAATCTATTCTTAAGTCTTCTGCATAATTTGATGCTGCAACCCAAATCCTTAAAATATCGGCACCATACTTTTTTAAAATGTCCTCTGGTGCAATTACATTTCCAAGAGATTTTGACATTTTAAGACCCTTTCCATCTACAACAAACCCATGTGATAGTATAGACTCAAAAGGTGCTCTGCCTCTTGTTCCACACGCTTCTAATAAAGAAGAGTGAAACCAACCTCTATGCTGATCCGAGCCTTCCAAATACATTGATGCAGGCCATTTAAGATCTTTTCTTTTCTCTAGAACAAAAGAGTGAGTTGATCCACTATCAAACCAAACTTCAACGATGTCGCTGAGCTTTTCAAAATCTTCTGCTTTATATTTATTACCTAAAAATTTTTGAGGATTATCTTCAAACCAACAATCCGAGCCCTCTTTCTCATAAATTTTTGCAATATTTTCAAATACTTCATCATCTATCAAGATTTCATTAGATTTTTTATTTACAAAAATTGGGAGAGGTACACCCCAAACTCTCTGTCTTGACACACACCAATCTGGTCTTGTCTCAATCATTGATTTTAATCTTTCTTTGCCTTTACTTGGATAAAAAGTTGTGTCATCAATTGCTTTTAAAGCTTTACTTCTTAGTTTATGACTTTCCATAGAAATAAACCATTGTGGTGTTGCCCTATGAACTAAAGGTGCTTTTGACCTCCAAGAATGAGGGTAGGAATGAACCAATTTACCATTTGAAAGAAGTTTGTTTTGTTCTTTTAATTTTTCAATAACAATTGGATTGGCCTTGAAAATATGTAAACCTTCAAACAAAGAAACATTTTTTGTATATTTTCCATCATCATCGACTGTCTCAATGGCTTTTATTCCGTTGTTTAAACAAAGATTAAAATCATCAGGTCCATGACTTGGTGCACAATGAACAATTCCTGTTCCTTGCTCAGTGGTAACAAAACGAGCTTCTAACATTGGAATATCGTAGTCATAACCCAAATTAACAAATGGATGCTTGCAGATAGTGTCCTTTAAATCTTTACCTTTAAATTTTTTTAGACTTTTAAATTCTTTTAACTCACAATTTTTTAAAACCGAGTCTAACAATGCTTCTGCAATAATGATCTTTTTATTTTTAAAATTTCCCTCATCATTTATTTGAATTACCAAATAATCTAAGCTTTCGTTGTAAGCTAAAGCCTTATTAGCTGGTATGGTCCAAGGAGTGGTTGTCCATATTACAATATCACAATCATTAAGCTCTTTAATTTTGGATGATTTTACCGGAAAGCAAGCATAAATTGTATCAGATTTATGATCTTGATATTCAACTTCAGCATCAGCTAAGGCTGTTTTTTCTACAGTTGACCATAAAACTGGTTTAAATCCCCTATAAAGACTTCCTTCTTTTAAAAATTTACCTAATTCTCTTACAATTTGTGCTTCTGCATCATAACTCATTGTTGAATAATAATTTTCCCAGTCACCAACAACACCCAGTCTTTTAAACTGGTCTTTATGAACCCCTATCCACTTTTCTGCAAATGATCGACATTCTTTTCTGAATTCAACAATTGGTACATCATTTTTATTTTTTTTATTTTTTTTATATTGCTCTTCAATTTTCCACTCAATAGGTAAACCATGACAATCCCAACCTGGCACATAAACAGAGTCTTTACCGTCCATTTGATGGAATTTCACAATAATATCCTTTAATATTTTATTCAAAGCAGTACCCATATGAATATTTCCATTTGCATATGGAGGACCATCGTGAAGAACAAATTTTTCTTCTCCTTTTCTTGAGTTTCTTAATTCTTTGTAAAGGTCAATTTTTTTCCAAAGTTCCAATATCTCTGGCTCTCTTATCGGTAGATTTGCCTTCATTGAAAAAGCTGTTTTAGGTAAATTTATTTGACTTTTGCTCATTTTATTTTTTTGCAATTAAAAGATCGACATTTATTTGTTTCTTTAATTGTTCTACATTTTTGAATTTTTTTTCTTTTCTTATAAATTTTAAGAATTCAACTCTTAAATACTTATTATATAAATTTCCAGAAAAATTAAATAAATGAACCTCTAATAGTATTTTCTTTCCATTAAATGTGGGTCGATATCCTAAATTTGCTATACCTGTAATATAATTTGATCTAATCGTTTTTCTGGCTTTAACACCATAAACACCAGGTTTAGCCAAAACATAATCATTGATATCAATGTTAGCTGTTGGAAAACCAATCTTTTTTCCAAGCTGTTTGCCTTTTTGAACCTTTCCATAGATAGACCAGTTTCTTTTTAAAAGTTTGTTTGCATCCTTAAGCTTGCCATTTTGCAAATATTTTCTTATCAAAGAAGATGAAATAATTTTTTTTTTAACTATTAAAGGTTGAGGTTTAATTATCTTATATTTACATAACTTCTCATACTTTTTTAATTGTTTTACATCTCCCTCTCTTTTATTCCCAAACTTAAAATTATTACTTACAAAAATAAATTTTGGATTTATTCTTTTTCCTAGAGTTTCTTTTATAAATGAAATTGATTTTGTTTTTGAAAATTTATGATCAAATTTTTTGATTATAACAAAATCAACATTAAGCTTACTTAAATTTTCAATTTTTTGATTTAAATTAGATAATCTAAAATTTTTTAACTGTGAGTTAAAAAACATCTTTGGCATTGGCTCAAAAGTTAAAACACCAATCTTCGATGAATATTTTTTTTTATACTTTTTTGCGAGCTTAAATAATTTTTGATGCCCCAAGTGAAGTCCATCAAAATTACCAATTAAAATAATGGAGTTTTTATGTTTTTTAGAAATATTAAAACTATTATATAATTGCATCTTCACCATTTTAATTCAGATTGAATATAATTACAGATTGTTTCGTAAGATCTGGCTGTCTCTTCAATTCCTTTATTTTCAATCTCTTTTTTATGTATACCATTTGAAATAATTAAAGTGTCGTAATTCAGAAGATTTGCACCTTTTATATCTGTGTTTAAATTATCACCGACTGAAAGAGTTTTTTTACCTTTGTTAATAATGGATAAATTGTAAACTTCAGGGTAAGGTTTACCAAAGTATGTGACCTTACCCCCCATTTTTTCAAAAACCATAGCAACTGAACCTGCACAAAGCTCTCTCTTGTTTCCTCTGTCCACAATTAAATCTGGATTAGTGCAAATCATTTCTTTATCTAAATTTTTCTCAAATAATTTTTTATAATAATTTAAATCTTTATCAAATTTTTCAAACAATCCAGTGCATAAAATATATTCTCCTTCATCAATGTTGCCTGACTTCATTTTAACAAAGTCATTAAACAAATCAAAATCACGTGGTGGTCCAACATGAAAAAAAGTTTTATTAGATAAATTTTTTTTGAGATAATTTAATGATGCCTGCCCGGATGTAAAAACATGTTCTCTAATTTCTTTTGCCATGCCCATTTTTTTTAAAAAGGATTTAACAACATCGTTAGGTCTAGGTGCGTTTGTGAGAAGAATATACTCTTTACCCTTTTTTTTAATTTCTTTTAAAACATTGATTGCATCTTTATGAAGATTTATTCCATTATGAATGACACCCCATAAATCGATATAAAAGAGCTGATAATTATCAACGATTGATCTGAAACCATCTTTATCTAAATTTTTAGTCATCAAAATAATCTATAACCCAAAAAATCCACAATTTCCTACCTTTTTTAATAAACTAAATTTTAAGTATATCTTGAAATAGTATTACCAATCTCTATATGAACTCCATATTTATATAGGAGAATATATGAAATTTAGACCGTTACATGACAGGGTTTTAATAGAAGTTTTAGATAGCAGCGAAAAAACTGCTGGAGGAATAATCATACCAGATACTGCACAAGAGAAGCCTCAAGAAGGAAAAGTTGTTGCTGTTGGTGGTGGTGCAAAAACTGAAGATGGAAAAAAAATTCCAATGGATGTTAAAGTTGGAGACAAAGTTTTATTTGGCAAATGGTCAGGAACTGAAGTCAAAATTGATGGTAAAGAATACAGCATAATGAAAGAGTCAGACATCATGGGTATTTCAAGTAAATAATATAAGTTAAAGGAGAAAGTATAATGGCAAAAGTTGTTAAATTTGACGCTGAAGCAAGATCAGCAATGATAAGAGGGGTAAATATCTTGGCTGATACTGTTAAGGTAACGTTAGGTCCTAAAGGTAGAAACGTTGTGATGGACAAATCTTATGGTGCTCCAAGAATTACCAAAGATGGTGTATCGGTTGCAAAAGAAATTGACCTTGAAGATAAGTTCGAAAATATGGGTGCTCAAATGGTTAAGGAAGTTGCTAGCAAGACAAATGATGAAGCTGGTGACGGAACTACAACTGCAACTATTTTAGCTCAAGCGATTGTTAAAGAAGGTGTAAAATATGTTACAGCTGGAATGAACCCAATGGATGTAAAAAGAGGTATTGATGCAGCAGTAGATGTTGTAAAACAAAACTTAGTTTCTTCAGCCAAAAAAGTAAAAGATAGTGATGAAATTGCTCAAGTAGGAACAATCTCTGCAAATGGCGATAAAGAAATCGGAAGTATGATTTCAAAAGCAATGCAAAAAGTTGGTAATGAGGGTGTCATTACAGTTGAAGAAAATAAGGGAATTGAAACAGAACTTGATGTCGTCGAAGGTATGCAATTTGATAGAGGATATTTATCACCATACTTTATTACGAATAGTGATAAAATGACGACAGAGTTAGATAATCCTTTTATTCTATTACATGAGAAAAAATTAACAAATCTACAACCAATGGTTCCACTTTTGGAGGCTGTTGTACAAGCTGGTAGACCATTAATGATTATATCTGAGGATGTTGAAGGCGAAGCTTTAGCAACGTTAGTTGTAAACAAGTTAAGAGGTGGTTTAAAAGTAGTAGCTGTAAAAGCTCCAGGTTTTGGTGACAGAAGAAAAGCTATGCTTGAAGATATTGCAATCTTAACAGGTGGAAGTGTAATTTCTGAGGATTTAGGGATTAAACTTGAAAACGTTAAATTAGATGATCTTGGATCATGTAAGAAGGTTAAGGTTGATAAAGATAATAGTACTATCGTAAATGGTAGCGGTAAGAAATCTGATATCGAAGCTAGATGTTCTTCAATTAAACAACAAATTGATGAAACAACTTCTGATTACGATAAAGAAAAACTTCAAGAAAGATTAGCTAAACTAGCTGGTGGTGTTGCTGTAATTAAGGTTGGTGGTGCTACAGAAGTTGAGGTTAAAGAAAGAAAAGATAGAGTTGAAGATGCACTTAATGCAACAAGAGCTGCAGTTGAAGAAGGTATTGTAACAGGTGGTGGATGTGCTTTGTTATATGCTGCTCAAGATCTTGAAAAAGTAAAAGCCAAAGGCGAGGATCAAAAAGCTGGTGTTGATTTAGTTAGAAGAGCATTAGAAGCTCCCATAAGACAAATCACTAAAAATGCTGGAGTAGATGGTTCAGTTGTGGTTGGTAAATTGTTAGAACAGAATAAAAAAACTCATGGCTATGATGCGCAAAATGAAGAATATTGTGACATGTTTGCTAAAGGGATAATTGATCCTGTAAAAGTTGTTAGAACTGCTCTTCAGGATGCAGCCTCTATATCTGGTTTATTGGTAACAACCGAAGCGATGATAGCAGATAAACCTGAGGAAAAAGATGCTGCTCCAGCAGGAATGCCTGGTGGTATGGGTGGTATGGGTGGTATGGGAGGAATGGGTGGAATGGGAATGTAATACTTTCTTCATTAAGAAACACTCTAAACATATACACTAAACAAAATTATAACCCCTGAAACGAGAGTTTCGGGGGTTTTTTTTGTAAAATTTAACTAAATTATAATTTAGACTATCCAAATTAATAATGATTACGGAGTATTTAAAAAATTTATATAGGAAAATTTACATATTCCATAATTTTTACCTTAAAAATAAAGTTCACATTAAAAAAGAATTTTACTCCCAAAATAAAGAAGATGTTTTCGTACTAAACTATTTTAAAAAAAAAAATAACGGCTTTTATGTAGATGTTGGTTGTCATCATCCAACAAGGATCAATAATACTTATCTCCTATATGAGCATGGATGGAGAGGGGTTAATATAGATATGAGTAAGTTATCTATAGATTTATTTAATACATTAAGAAAAAATGATGTTAATATTCATTCCGCAGTATCTTTAAAAAATAAAAAAATAAATTATTACACGAATAAAGGATTATTTTTAAGTGCAAGTATAATTCAAAAAAAAGGTGGCGCCAAATTTAGATATAAAGAACAAGTATCATCGAAACCACTCACTGTTATTTTGGACAAAACAATTTATAAAAGAAAACAAATAGATTTCTTAAGTATTGATGCAGAAGGTGCAGATTATGAAGTTTTAAGGTCTTTAGATTTTAAAAAATATAAACCGAAGTTGATTTGTATTGAAATATGGGGAGACTGGAAAAATCATAAGAAGAATTCAAAAATCAAAAAACATGAAATTTACAAATATTTAGTGAAAAAAAATTATAAATTAGTAACAAATCTGGCGGAGAATTTCATTTTTAAAAAAGTCAAATAAAATATGTCAAAACGATATAGCGGAAAATCATTCAAAGACTCTAGTATTAAAAAAATACCAAAATTAAGCTTTAAAGAAAAAAGAAAACGCAAACGCGAAAAGCGAAAAGGTAAGAATTAAGTTAAAATTAATCAATTTATTCAAGCAATACAGGAGTTTTTTTAAGTTTCAAAAAGCGATTAAATATGTATAAGAGCTCCAATTTATGAATAATAATATTCGAAACATCACTATCATTGCCCACGTTGATCATGGCAAAACAACGCTTATTGATAACCTAATGAAACAAAGTGGATCTTTTCGTGAAAATGAGTTTGTCGATGAAAGATTAATGGACTCTGGAGAGTTGGAAAAAGAGAGAGGTATAACAATTTTAGCTAAGCCCGCATCAATTAATTGGAATAATTCAAGAATAAACATTATTGATACTCCAGGACACAGAGACTTTGCTGCAGAGGTAGAAAGAGTCTTGAGTATGGCTGATGGAGCATTATTGCTAATAGACTCAGCTGAAGGTGTAATGCCTCAAACAAAATTCGTACTAGCAAAAGCATTAAAACAAGGCTTAAAACCAATTGTGGTCATAAACAAATTAGATAAATCAGATCAGAGAGCAAATGAAGTTCTAGATGAAACATTCGACTTATTTGTAAGTTTAGACGCTAATGAAGAACAGCTAGATTTCCCAGTTTTATACGCCAGTGGAAGATCTGGATGGGCTGATCTTGAAGTTGATGGTCCAAGAGTAAATTTGAATCCGCTTTTAGACAAAATTATAGAACACGTTAAACCGGCTGAATTAGATAAATCAAAACCTTTCGCTATGCTTTCTACACTTCTATATGCTGACAGTTTTTTAGGAAGAAGTTTAGTAGGTAGAATTTCACAAGGAACAGCAAAAGCTAACCAAGCAATCAAGGCAATCAACTTAAAAGGAGAAAAAGTTGATGAAGGCAGATTAACTAAAATTTTTAGATACGAAGGTACTAAGAAAGTTCCAATTGAGGTTGGTGAAGCTGGAGATATCGTAGTAGTGGCAGGTTTAGAAAAAGCTAATGTTGCAGATACTATTTGTGATCTCGAAGTAAAAGAACCGATAGAGGCTACACCGATAGATCCCCCAACTATGTCAATTACAATTACTGTTAATACATCGCCTTTAGCTGGTACGGAAGGCAAAAAACTTACAAGCACACAAATAAGAAATCGATTAGTACAAGAGGCACAGAATAATGTGGGAATTACATTTACTGAAAATAACGGAAATGATTCTTTTGTGGTCAGTGGAAGAGGTGAATTAATGTTGGAAATTTTACTAACTCAAATGAGAAGAGAAGGTTTTGAAATGACTGTGAGCCCTCCAAAAGTTCTCTATAAAAAAGATGAAAATGGAAACAAACTTGAACCAATTGAAGAAATTACTATGGATCTTGATGAAGAGCATTCCTCAAAAATAATTGACTCGATGAATAGAAGAAAAGGTAAATTAATAGAACTAAAAGATACTGGTAAAAATAAAAAAAGACTTATATTTCATGCACCAACAAGAGGCTTAATGGGATATACAAGTAGATTTTTAACACTCACAAAGGGTAATGGTGTTATCAATAGAATTTTCCATGAATACGGTCCATTTGAGGGTGAAATGGAGGGAAGAAGAAATGGTGCTCTTATTTCTATGGAGCAAGGTAAGGCGGTTGCTTTTGCGATATTTAACTTACAAGCTAGAGGAGAAATGTTTGTAACTCATAACGATCCTGTTTACCCAGGGATGATTGTAGGCTTGTCACCTAAACCAGGAGATATGATCATTAATGTCATGAAGGGTAAAAAATTAACTAACATGAGAACGCAAGGGACTGATGAAAATGTTGTCTTAACTCCAGTGAGAAAAATGTCGATTGCTGAACAACTTAGTATGTTAAATACTGATGAAGCTTTAGAAATTACTCCAGAGTCTTGTAGATTGAGAAAAGCTATACTTGATCCTCATGAAAGAAAAAGAAGTGAAAAATCGGGCGCTGCTGCCTAATCAAAAATTTTATCAACTAAAAACAAACCTAGTGCGACGCACGGACCAATACCAAAAGCGAATAAAAGAGTTCCTACACCTACTGTTCCACCTAAATACCAACCAATGCTTACAACGGAAATTTCTAAAAAAGCTCTAACGGCTGCCACTGGCAAATTAGTTATATTTTGTAATCCAATCATTAATCCATCTCTTGGTCCTGCGCCTAGGTTAGAAACTAAATAAATGCCCCCACCTATTCCAACCATTATTACAGAAATTACTGCTAAGATTAATTGATTAAAATAATCAGATGGAGTTGGTACAAACTTTATACAAAGATCAATCATAAAGGCTATTATTAAGGCATTAAATATTGTGCCCATTCCTGGTTTTTGGCTGAGAGGTATCCACAAAATTAAGACTGCAATACTTATTAAAAGAGTAATTGTTCCAATACTTAAATTAACATTTAAAGAAATACCTTGAGCTAAAACACTCCATGGAGAAGCACCCGTAAAAGAAACAATTAATAAACCTTCGCCAAGACCAAATAAAGTCAGACCAAAACATAAAAAAAAGAAAGTGGAAAATTTTGGTTTAAAATTATATGGCCTATCAGAACTCCAATTAACTTTAGGTATTTTCTTTATTTTTAGAAACATTTTAATAAATTATTTCTATTATAGATAAAGTCCACTAATGTAATTGCTAAATGAGAAAATTTATAGCCATTTTGTTTATTGTAGTTTTTCCAGTTATTTCTATGGCACATATGGGTCACTACAATAAATATAACAAAATTGAAATGGAGATTTTTAGAAATGGTGAACTAATTGGATACAATTATTATTTTTTTGAGAGAAATGGTGAAGAAACTATAATTACAAATCAATTTAAATTTTCTGTTGATTTATTAGGGACTCCAATTTTTCAAGTTGAGTCCTATGGTGAAGAAAAATATATAAAAAATCATTTGATATCATATGATTCTAGAACTCTTCAAAATGAAAAAGAAAAATTTGTAAATTTAAAATTAAATAAAGATAGTAAAAAATTTGATATTAAAGGCTCCTCATTCAATGGGGAGGCGACCCTTAACAACGTTATTGGAAATTGGTGGAATCATAAAATTTTACAAGCAGAATCTCAAATAAGTCCAATATCAGGTAGTATTAAAGAACAGGTTGTTACTTTTGTAGGTAAAGAAAAAATAGAGCTTTATGGAAAGATTTATGATGCTGATCATTTTACACTTAAATCTAAAGATATGAATATTCCAAAAGATAAACGATTAGACTTTGACATTTGGTATGATCAAAAAAATTTAAGAATTTTAAAAGTGTCTTACTCAAGAATGGGAAATTGGGAATACAGATTGAAAAGCTTTGAATAATTTATTTTGAAATTTTTTTATATAAGTCCTGTGCACTTATCCATCCCGACTCCAGTCTTGGTCCGACAAACCAATCAGCACAAACACCTATTTTTTTCTTTGGATCCCAAAAACTTTTAATTTTGAAAGGTTTTGAATTCGAAGAGTATTTCCAGCCATGATTAAGAGAGAAATTGATTTTTGTTTTTTTAATATTTGAAAGTTGAAAGAACTTGTCGATCATAATTTTTGAGTTCTTTTTCTTATTATTTTTATTTTGATTAATATTTTTATTTGCCCACTTGAATGTACTTTGTAGAGTCCATAAATCATATTTTGATTTAAATCTTTTTTTTGAATTTTCATTACCAGCCCAGCCAAGAATTGAGTCTTCGAAAAGGTAGCTGCTATTAGATTTTTTGTTTTTTTTTATAGCAATCATGGTAGTTATATTTGCATCCATTTTTATTGATTTTTTTACAAAAGAATTATTTATGAATTTTTTAGAAAGTTTTTTTAATTGTGGAAATGGACAGGTCAAAATAATACTTTTAAAAGATCTCAATTTTCCATCAGCAAATGATAAGTGCCAAAGTTTGTTTTTATAATGAATTTTTTTTAATTCACTTTGATAGTTGCACTTAATTTTTTTTAATAAATACTTGCTAATATCATTGTTTCCATTTTTACCTATAATTTTAAGATGTTTTTTATCTTCTTTTTTTTTGGAGTTAAGAAAAATGTGTTTACCACCCCAAACCTTTAAAATTTTTTTTTTAATTAAATGTTTAGTAAACTTTTTAAATCGTGGGGTTTTTGGTGAAAAGTATTGAGTGCCATGATCAAAGCCTATATTACCTCTTATTCTTTTGAAAGATGCACGACCTCCTGGACCTCTCGCTTTATCAAATAGGATTACTGTATTTTTTTTATTAAGAAGATTAGCAATTGTAGCTCCAGAAATACCTGAACCGATTACGCAGAATTCACTCATTTACCAGCAACAACCATTCCCTCAATCATCATAGTTGGTGAATTGGTTGCATATTTAAACTCTAAATCATTTGCCAGAGTAATATGCTGAAACATGTCTTTAAAATTGCCTGCAATGGTAATTTCGTTTATAGGATACTTAAACTCTCCGTTTTCCACTAAAAACCCTGTCGCACCAACAGAATAATCACCGGTTACTATATTACTTCCGTGACCTATAGTTTCTGTAATATAGAGACTTTTTGATTTTGAATTCAACAAATCTTTAAAACTTATATTTCCATTTTCAAAATAGAGATTACTTGTCCCTCCGAATCTTCCATTTGATTTTAGGTTAAGTTTTTTTCCATTGTAAGTATCAATCAAATAATGTTTTAAGACTCCTTGTTCAACTAATTTAAGGGTATCAGTTTTAACCCCCTCTTTATCAAAATTTCTTGAACCCAAACCTTTAATTATGTCTGGTTTATCTAAGACATTAATTGAGTCGGAAAATATTTTTTGGTTAACTTTATCTTTTAAAAAAGAGGTTCCTCTTGATATCGCTGATGATGAAATCGCACTTGC
The DNA here is from genome assembly GCA_902620465.1 of uncultured Pelagibacteraceae bacterium. Lineage (GTDB taxonomy): Bacteria > Pseudomonadota > Alphaproteobacteria > Pelagibacterales > Pelagibacteraceae > Pelagibacter. The sequence continues at coordinate 238,960 of CACNIF010000001.1, read as the reverse complement.
AAAAGTGCTTAATATTCCCTTGGCTATTCGTTTATCAAAAATTATAGCAATTTTTTCGCTGCCTATTTTTTTAGGGCTTAATTTTCTAATGGTTTGATTGGCAGCTTGTTTGCCTAACTCTCCTGCATCGTCCAAGTCTTTAAAAAAACATTTGCTAGAATACTCATAATCTCTCTCCATGCTTTTTTCATCTTTTGCGACTATAACGCTCGAAGCTGTAAATGAGGATGTTTTGTAACCAGCACAAAAACCTTCAGTATTAGCTAAAATAAAATTTGATTTATTTTGAGTAAAACTAGACTCAGTATTAACAATTTTTTTATCATTAGAGGCAGCGAGTTCTAATTTTTTCAAATAATCTATTTTTTGATCATTTTCTATATGCGTATCATCATAGAGAGACAAATCTTTAACTTCTTTAGCTAACAAATCTTTATCTGGTAATGAATTAAATTCATCTTCAGGAGTATTTTTTGTTGCCTCAACACATTTTTCAATCAAAATGTTTAGGTTATCATCAAGTAAATTAGACGAAGATATTGATGATTTTTTTTTTCCAATGTAAGTGGTAATGCTTATTCCAAGATCATCTGACCTATTAGACTCATCTAGTTTTTTATTTCTAAAATTAACAGTTTCAGATACAGAGTTGTTAACAATCACACTAGACTCAGTTGCGCCTAATTTCTTGGCTAAACCTAGACAATAAGATGCCTTTTTTTCTAAAAATTCTTGATCTTTGACCATTTAAAGTTTTGTGCCGCCAACAGTCATCTTATTAATTAGAATAGATGGTTGAGCAACACCAACGGGAACACCTTGGCCAGCTTTTCCACATGTTCCAATTCCCGGATCCATCATCATATCATTACCTACCATAGAAACTTCTTTTAAACTCGAAGGACCATCTCCGATAAGAGTAGCACCTTTTATTGGAGATCCAATTTTGCCATTAACAATCTCATAAGCTTCGGTGCAATTAAATACAAATTTCCCAGAGGTAATGTCAACTTGTCCTCCACCAAAACTTACTGCAAATATACCTTTGTCTACAGCTTTAATCATCTCATCTTGGGTCTGATTACCACTTAACATCATTGTGTTTCTCATTCTTGGAAGGACGATATGTCTATAATTTTCTCTTCTTCCACTACCGGTAGATCTCGTTTTCATCAAACGTGCATTCAGACGATCTTGCATAAAGTTTTTTAAAATTCCATTCTCAATTAAAACTGTTTTTTCTGTTGGTGTCCCTTCATCATCAATAGTAAGACTGCCTCTCCTATTGTCGATGGTACCATCATCAACTATCGTAACTCCTTCACTAGCAACTTTTTGGCCCATTAAATTATGAAAAGCAGAAGTTTTCTTTCTATTAAAATCCCCCTCTAAACCATGACCAACAGCCTCATGAATTAATATTGCTGGCCAACCAGGTCCTAGTACAACTTTCATTTCACCAGCTGGTGCAGGTTTACTCTCTAAATTTACTGAAGCTATTCTCAAAGCCTCATCACAAACACTTTTCCAATTTTCATCTTTTAAATAAAAATCGTAGGATTGTCTTCCTCCAACACCATACACACCTGACTCTTTCCTTCCATTTTTCTCAAGCATGACTGATACATTGAATCTTATTAAAGGACGGACATCAGTTAAAGACTCTCCGCCAGATCTAATTATTTCAACTGATTTTTGTTCACCTAAAAAATTGGCTGTGACCTGTTTAATGTTATTATCTTTAGAGCGTAAGTAGTTATTTACTTCATTAAGTATTTTAATCTTTTCATTAAGGGATTTTTGTTCAATAGGATTTATATTATCATAATACTTTTTATTAGATTTAGGAATTTCATGATTATAAGTACCTTTAACAGATTTTAACGTTGATTTTAAATTTTCTGAAGATTGCCTTAATGAATTTTTTGATATTTCATTAGAGTGAGAATATGCAACTATTTCATCAGAGATAGCTCTAAATCCAAAACCTAAATCAGAATTATAACTCGAGTTTTTAATTTTATTATCATCTAATAATAATGTCTCTGATTTTGTATTTTCTAGATATAGTTCTCCATCATCACACTTACTAAGTGTATCTGATACAATGTTTTCTGCTTCTGATCTAGATATGTCAGATTTTTCAAAAAAATTATTCATAGAAAGCATTATTTAGAAGTTTTATCTACTATTTTCAATATGAGTATTTTACGCATATACATTATTTGAATAAATAGTATTAAATCTACTTATATGAAAGTTTATTTTAATAATTCATGCAAAATCTGCAAAGCTGAAATTGATTTATATAAAAAAGAGAAGATTCAAGAAATCGATTGGATTGATATTACGGGTAATGAGATAGCTGAAAAAGAGACCTCTAAAAGTAATAAAGAACTTTTGCGAAGGCTACATGTTAAAGAAGATGAAAAAATTTTAAAAGGAGCTGAAGCTTTTCTAGCTGTGTGGAAAAAAATTCCCAAATATAATTTTTTATACAAGTTTTTTAAACTACCAATAATTTTTACGTTATTTTCTTTTTTTTATGAAATAGTTGCATTCTTCTTATATCTAAAAAATAAAAAACAATTAAAAAACTAACTAAAAAAAAACAGTAAAATTTCACTCAACAAAGACATAGAAGTTATAAACATAATGAGAACTATTGAATACATTAATAAAATAATCTTATTTTTTTTTCTTCTTAACCTTACAAAATCTTTATCATCTAAATCGGAGATATCTCTTTCACCTAAAACAGGGTAATCATAAGTAAATCGCCAAGTGCTGTCGCCAAGTCTCGGATCTAATTTGTTGTAATAGATAATCCATGCCAATACATACTTTAAAATTAAAAAAAGCATTATCATAATGATTGATCCAAAAAACATATTAAAGTTCTACCTTGTTATTTAGAAAAAATTAATTGTTATTTTGTGATCTTTTGCTAGCAATTAATTGTGTCAAAGCGTCCACCATTGTGTCTGAGGCTTTAAAAATATCAATATTTTTAAATTCATATGAATGATTTTTTTCAGGATTTGTTTTATCCTCTATTACTATTCCTTCATCGGGTGAATTATTTTTAATGTAAATTAATAATAACCAATCTTCATCTTCAGCTTCATCCCATTTTATAAAAATCTCACCGGTTTCAAATCTTCTGTCTATACACCGCAAAATCGACATATCTCTTGTAATGTGTCTTTTGTTCAATTGAAATACTAGACTGCTTGCACTTCTATAAAAACTTTCTAAGGCAAACTCAACTTTTTGTCTCGCTAAAGTATATTCTTTTTCCTTAATTAGTAACGTTTCTCTGTCTTCGTTACCTTGTAATTTAACACCAAGGGCTTCTACTCTCTCCTTGATCTTTTGGTCTCTAATAACTCGGTATTTTTCTTTAAGTTTATCAATCCTTTCTTGTAACCCTTGATAATCCTCTCTCTTCTCTTTAAGCGCTATTTTCTCAAGTTTTTCTAATTCTTTTACTTCTCTTATTCTAAACTTTTCAATTTGACGCTCTAGTTGAAGTTGCTTTAAAAATTGTTTTTGTTTTTCGGCTTGTTCTCTTCTTAAAATTGCTTGTTCTTTTCTTAAAAATAATTTTATATCTTTATTTCTTTGCTTTTCTAACCTTGCTTCCTCCTTTAAGGCCTTCTCTTTTAGTCGAGTTTTTTCAAGCACCTCTTCTTGTTTTGCTTTTTGTAGCTCAATTTTCTCAATTCTCTCTTTTTCAATTTGTTCTATCTTAATTCTTCTTTTTTCCTCTTTTTTAATTACTTTGTAATTTGAAATTGTTTCGGAAATTTTATCAAAAAAACTTTGGATGTATCTTTCAGGGTTTAAATTAATTTTAAAATCAAAGTTTGATTTAATCGATAATTGGAATTTTACAATTTTTGAAATTAAACTTTGATTTTTAGTTTTAGGTATATAGTTTTTATTTTTTTTAAGATTTATATTTTTTTTCTTTTTTTTCTTTTTTTTGTTTTTCCTCTTTTTCCTTGAAATAATTATCTTTTTCCTAACTTTTTTGATATTTTTCAGTTTAGTTTTTTTTCTTTTTACTCTCTTTTTTCTCTTTGATTTTTTGTTTTTTTTTTTCATTTTAAAGGAGGTAAGATTCTATCAATAATTTATTGATAAATATAGTCCCTAGTGACTGGAGTAGATCCATAATTTTTTGTAAGTTGAAATTGATATACAACTTGATCACCCCACTTGAAAGCCATCTCACACCCCGCAAGATAAAACTCCCACATTCGAAAAAATTTCTCATCAAACATTTTAATAATTTTTTCTCTATTTCTTATGCAATTTTCTTTCCAGTGTCTTAAAGTGTGTGAATAATGTAATCTCAAAACTTCGATATCTGTAACAACTAGACCTGCTTGCTCTATGGGTGTTGTGACCTCACTTAAACTTGGTGTATAACCACCTGGAAAAATATACTTGGTTATCCATGGATGAGGATCCCTGGGTGGATTTACTGATCCTATGGTATGTATTAATGAAACTCCATTGTCATTTAATAAATTTTGAATTTGTCTAAAAAATTTTTTATAAAATTTACGTCCCACGTGTTCAAACATTCCGACACTTACAATTCTATCAAATTTTTCCTTAAGCTCTCTATAGTCAATCAATCTAAACTTCACCTGATTTTCTAAATTTTGTTCAGCTGCTTTTCTTTTGCAGTAATAAAGTTGGTTTTCTGATAACGTAATCCCTGTTACTTCACATTTTGAATTCTTTGCAATATCGATTGCTAACGACCCCCACCCACAACCAATATCTAAAACTTTTTGGTCTGGCTTTAAATTCAATTTTTTTATTATATGTTGAATTTTATTATTTTGTGCTGTTTCAAGACTATCGTTTTCATTACGAAAGTAACCACATGAATATTGTCTTTTAGGATCTAAAAATAGATCATATAAGTCGTCAGATATGTCATAATGATGGGAAACATTCATTTTAGATTTTTTAATAAAATTAAAATTTGTTAAATATCTATACGAGCCTCTAATTCTATTCATAATATAACTAAATAAATTAACTTCTCCTCTTCCAATATTCTTCAAAGCAAGATCTAAAAAATCTGTGATAGTGCCGTTCTCAATAATTATTTCACCATTAGTATAAGCCTCACCAAAATACAGATCTGGATGAAGTAATAATTTATAATGAAGTTTTTTATTTAAGATTCTTAATTTAATAGGATCATTACCTGGTTTTCCTATGATATAGTCTCTATAATTTGCATCAGTAAGAATAAAACCACCATCTTTAAAAACATTGTTTAGAAATCTAGCAAGTTGCATGTTAGGCCGCCAGTAAAGATTTAATTTTAAAATTTAAATTTTTAAGATTTTCAAATAATTCTTTCTCATTCTCTTTGGTTAAAAGAGTTAGTGGAGGTAATACATTTTTAAATATGTCATTTTCTTTTGCACAATATGAATGCAAGCCAGAAATAAGATTATATTTATCAAAAGCAGACCTAACATTAATCAATTTTTCATTCTCAGTTTGAGTTTTTTTTGAAATGAAGTCATCATAAACTTTCCTGGATAACTCTGCAGTAACATTACATGTAGCTGTGATTATTCCTGAACAACCTATTTCTAAACCTTCAACAAGCTTGGTTTCTGATCCAGGAAGAATTGAAAAATCTTTTAATCTTAAATTTTTATAAATATTGTAAGAACTATCTTTTATACCAATTATTTGTTCAGGAAATTTTTTGACTAGCTCTTGCACACATTCTAAACTAAATTTATAACCACATAACTTTTCAAAATTATAAAGTATAATCCTTGAATTCGGGGCCGCCTCTACAATTTTTGAGTAAAAAGTAATTACTTCCTTATCACTATATTTATAATATGCAGGTGGCATAATTAAGAAATTTTCAAAATTTAAAGATAATGCTATTTTAATATAGTTTATTGTTTCACTTAAAGAATTGAGCCCATTACCTATTATAAACTTATTTTTGTATTTACTTTTTGATAAATTATTTAAAAGCTTAATTTTTTCTGAGATCGAGATCAATTGTGCTTGTCCAGTGCTCCCAAATATTGCAACACCATGACATCCTTTGTCTATAATGTTTTCAGCATGTAGAATTGTTTTTTCTATGTTGAGGCTTAAATCTTTATTAAAGATTGACATTCCTGCAGCATATATTCCATTTATTTTAGACATATATTTTTACTTGTAAGTATAATAGAAAAATCACATTTATGAAAACAGGAATTTTTTTAAGCTATAAGGGTTTAGGAGCTAATTTGTTACATCTTAGTTACTGTCATCAGATTGCAAAAAAATTTGGTAAAGTTGAACTGATCACATTATGTCCAAATCTAAATAGAGTTTTGATAGACGACCCCTTAATTAAAAGTGTAAATTATTTAGATAAATTTCATAGAAACTTTTTTGATATAATAAACTTATCAGTCTTTATAAAGAAATTTAATTTTGAAAATATCTTTATTTTTTATCCAAGTATAAGACATTATCTAGCTTGTAAAATTGCTGGTATAAAAAATATTTATCATTATCCTTTATTTAAAAAAAAAAATTTACATCTTGTAAATGCTGCTAAAACTTTTACAGAACAATCTTTAAATATTAAAAATTGCCCAACTGAAACTCAAATTTCTCTAAATAGTGAAAAAATTAAAAAATATAATCTTGGTAAACAAAAGAAAATTGTACTTGGAATAGGCTCTTCTGGTCCGACAACTAGATGGGGATATAATAATTTTGCATCTTTAATAAATAAATTTAACAATATTGGGGATTATCATTTTTACTTAGTTTGTGGAAAAAATGAGGAAGAAGGCGCAATTAAAATTATAAACCAAGTAAAAAAAGGTAATTGTGAATCTTTAAGCTCTAAAGATGTATCAGAAATCATATATTATATTTATTTAAGTGATATTTTTATTGGAAATGACTCATTCGGGCACCATGTTTCAAGTCAAATGAATAAACCTAGTTTCGTAATTTTATTGGATACACCAAAAGCTTATTCTGATTACAGTAAAAATCAATTTAGGATTATCCCACCTGGTGCCGACATAAATAAAATCACTCATGGATCAAGCTTTGATCCAGATTCAATAACAGTTGAAATGATAATTAATAAAGTTAAGAACTTTATATAATTTCCTTTAACAAAATGTCTCTAGCTTCATTAACTAAAGTAGATAATCTTGCGGTTTCTGGTGAAATATCTGGATGAATTTTTTTTTGAATTTTTGTGTAAGCTTTGTTTATGTCCTCTTTGGTAACCTTCTTTTTTTGATCTAAATTTAAAATTTTAAAAGCTTCACTTACAGACATAGTAGACATATTATTGTTTTGAGATTGATTAAATGAAAATCTACCTGATCTTCTTAATGTTTGAATTAATCTAAAAAGAGAGATTAGTTGGAAAATTGATAAACCCTTTAACTTTAATAAAGCAAGACTAGCGAGTGTGAGTGGCAAAGTTAGCAGAAATCTGCCTCCAATTGCAAACAGAATTGCTAAAAAAATTAATCCGATTATTATCAGCAGTCTTAAACCTTTTGAAAGTTTTTTTGATGAGATATTACTGATGTATTTCAAAAGGAAATAAAAAATGACTAATATTACTACTGTATAAATAATTATATTCATATAACTGTTTTCATTATGAAAATACCACAACTAAAAAAAAAACCAGAAAGAAAATCTTGTCACAATGTTGCATGGGAAGATAATTATAGTTGGATTCATCAAGAAAATATCCTCGAGGTTTTAAAAGACGGATCAAAATTACTTCCTGAAGTAAGAAAATATCTAGAGGAAGAAAATAGTTACACAGATCATATTTTGAAGGATAATAAAGAAATTGAAAAAAAATTATTTCATGAAATTAAAGGTCGAATAAAATTAGATGACGTTTCACTTCCATTCAAAGACATTAGATACGAGTATTGGACTAAAACTACAACTGAAGGAAATTATTCTATAAAACTTAGAAAAAAAATTGGTTCTGATGAGATTGAAGAAATTTGGAATGGAGATAAGGAAAAAGAAAAATTAAAAACAGAATACTTTGGAATTGGAGATTTAGAGGTAAGTTATAATGATAAATATTTAGGATACTCATTAGATTTAAAAGGATCAGAATATTATACTATTTATTTAAGAGATATTTTGTCTGGGAAAGAAATAACAGAAAGAATAGAGGAAACTAGTGGCAGTATAACTTTTAGTTTGGATGACAAATATATATTTTATTCAAAACTTGATGAATTTCACAGACCTAGAAAAATTTATAGGCATAAAATTGGAACATCTATAAAAAACGATGAATTAATTTTTGAGGAAAAAAGTGAAGCATTTACAGTTGGAATAAGTTTAAGTTCGGATGAAAAATATTTTTTTATTACAACCTCAGATCACAACACTTCAGAACAATATTACTTTAAAGTTAATGAACATAAACCTGAGCCAAAATTAATAAAAAAAAGAAAAAGAGGTATAATCTATTCAATTTCATCTTGGAATAATTATTTTTATTGTCATACAAACGAAGATGCTGAAGATTTCAAAATAGAGAGATGTAGTGATTTATCTAAACAAAATTGGGAAGTTTATATAAATGCTAAAGATGAAGTTCTTATAGGCGGCTTAATATTTTTAAATGATTGGATTATAAGAAGTGAAAAGTCAAATGCTCTTCGGAAATTATACTTAAGAGATATAAAAACAAATTCAGAAGAGGAGTTAATATTTTCAGATGAAGAAGTAATTGTCCCTGGTATCTCATTGACACAAAGAGATAAAAATACTGATCTAGTTTATTTGTCATATTCATCTCCAAAGACGCCTGGAAAAACTTATCTTTATAATTTAAAGACGAAAGAAAAAAAATTAGTAAAGGAACAGGAAATTCCATCAGGTCATAACACTGATGATTATATTGTTGAAAGATTAGAATGCTCTTCTCACGATGGTAGATTGATACCTATTACAATAACTAGACACAAAAAAACTAAAATTGATGGGTCGGCAAATTTACTACTATATGGTTATGGATCCTATGGTAATTCAATGTCTCCTGATTTTTCATCAACTAGACTCAGTCTAATTAACAGAGATATCATTTGGGTTACTGCTCATATAAGGGGTGGAATGGAAAGAGGAATGAAATGGTGGAAAGAAGGTAAACTTCTTAATAAAAAAAATACTTTTGAAGATTTCATTTCTGTTGCAAAAAACCTAATTGAAAGAAATTATACATCAAAAGGTAAAATAATTGGCATGGGTGGTTCGGCAGGAGGCTTATTAATGGGCGCAGTTGTGAATGAAGCACCCGAATTATTTCTTGGCATAGTGATGGCAGTACCTTTTGTAGATTCATTAACTACAAACTTAGACCACTCACTTCCATTAACAGTTGGAGAATTTGACGAGTTTGGAAATGCTAAAGATAACAAAGATCATTTCGAATATATTTATTCTTATGCTCCATACAATAATATTAAAAAAATGGATTATCCTCATATTTTAATCACAACAAGCCTAAGCGATAATAGAGTTTTGTTTGACGAACCTGCAAAATTTACAGCAAAACTTAGAGATTATAAAACCGATAACAATCTTCTTTTACTTAAGACAGAAATGAATGCGGGACACGGTGGAAAATCTGGTCGAGATGGTGCAATAGAAGAAATTGCTTTTGATTATGGATTTATTTTAAAAATTTCAAATAAAATTTAAAAGATACTTGAAAAAAAAAATATAATTCCCATATAGATACTGTAAGTCGCCTTATGGGGCTTGCATAAATAAACTTGCTTAAAAAAAAAGGAGGATATATGACAAGTAAGGATCTATCTATATTCAACTCACTAAGACCTTTCTCAATTGGTTTTGACGATATGTTTGACCAATTCGAAAACATGTTGGGTAATGGTAATTTGACTATGCAGTCGAATTATCCACCATACAACATTAGAAAAACTGGGAAAGACAACTATTCAATAGAAGTTGCTCTTGCTGGTTTTAGTAAGAAAGATGTTGAGGTTGAGTTCGAAGATAATTTGTTAACAGTCAGGACAAAACAAGTTAACAAATCTGATGAAAAAAATGAAGATGGTGAAATAATTCACAAAGGTATTTCGCAAAGACAATTTGCAAGATCATTCACTATTGCAGACGATGTAAAAGTGAATAGCGCCGAGTTAAAAGATGGTCTTTTAACAGTAGCTTGTGAGAGAATTTTACCAGATCATAAGAAAAAAAGACTTATCGAAATTAGATAAGCTTGCCCTTACTTGCGAGGAATATTCCTCGCAAGTAAACCTTAAAAACATCCATTAGATACAAAGCCTATTACAATATTGTTTGAATTTATTTCAAATCTTCTTTCACAGGGGATTAAGTATTTTTTTGTATTGTAAATTACCTCTAAATTACCTTTTGCATTTTTGAAATCTTCATCAGGTTTACCTAATTCCATCTTAAGTTCGCTTAAAGATTTCCCTATAAATTCGCTTAATTTTTCATTTTCTTTTTGAACTATTTTGTCAGTTTTTTCTTTAACAGTTTGACACCCTGTCAACAAATTAACAAATATAATTGTTATTAAAAAAAATCTTAGTTTGTTCATAGTTATAAGTTAACAACATAATTATGGCATAAATATAAACTTCTTAGTTGAATTTTGTGAATAAAGTATACTTAAAAAGAGTATTTTTATTCAGAATCAAATAATTATCATCCATGAGGAGGATTTATGCTTGATAAATATTTCAATTATAAAAAACACAAAACTAATTTTAAAACAGAGGTAATCGCTGGTACTACAACATTTTTAACCATGGCTTACATCATGTTTTTAAATCCATTTATTTTGTCGGGAGAATTTGCCGGACCCGAAAAAGGTTTCTTTGATTTCGGCGCAGTTTATACAGCAACTATTTTAGCGACTGCATTAGCATGCTTTATTATGGCGTTCTATGGAAAAACATGGCCAATAGGATTAGCGCCAGGAATGGGAATCAATGCTTTCGTTGCATTTGGAGTTTGTGCTGGAATGGGTTATACGCCACAGCAAGCTCTAGGTGCTGTATTAGTAGCAGGTGTATTGTTTTTAGTAATATCATTAACCCCTTTAAGAGCTTGGTTAATAAATTCAATTCCTAGAAGTTTAAAGTTAGGTATAGGTGCTGGAATAGGTTTATTCCTAGCAATCATCGGCCTTCAAATAATGGAAGTGGTTGTCGACAATCCAGTAACCTTGGTGCAACTAGGTAACTTAGGTGATCCTCTTGTATTATTAGGATGTGCAACTTTTATTGCAATCATAGTTTTAGATAAGATGAATATTAAAGGTAATATCATTATTGGGATCTTAGTTTTTAGTATTATTGCTTGGGTGACAGGCCTTGCAAAATTTAATGGTATTGCAAGTTCTCCACCGCCAATGACTTATCTTTTTGAATTTGATCTATCTGCCGCTATGACTGCAGGAATGTCTACGGTAATATTTACATTATTATTTATAGACTTCTTTGACACTGCAGGAACATTAACTTCAGTGGCAAATGTTGCTGGAAAAGTTAGCAAAGATGGAAAAGTTCAAGACATAAATAAAGCAATGTTATCTGACAGTGTGGGTACTGTTGCAGGAGCTATGATGGGAACTACTACAGTTACTAGTTACGTAGAGTCTGGTGCAGGAGTTAAAGCTGGTGGAAAAACTGGAATGACATCACTAGTAATTGGCATACTTTTTTTAGCATGTATATTTTTCGCTCCATTAGCAACTAGTTTACCTAAACAAATAGATGGTGCTGCTTTACTTTTTGTTTCAGTTTTATTTATTAGAAATATAACTGATATTGAATGGAACGATGTTTCAGAGTCTGCCCCGGCTATTCTTGCCATGATAACTATGCCTTTAACTTATAGTATAAGCAATGGTATTGCCTTAGCATTTGTGTCGTACGCTTTAATCAAAATATTCACTGGTAAGTTTTCAACTACTTCACCAGCTATATGGTTAATAGCAGTTTTAAGTGTTATAAGTTTTGTAGTTGCTTAAACATTAATAAAATAGGGCTAGTTTTTACTAGCCCTATTTGTTTTGTTTTAATATTTCCTCAATTGATAATTCTTCGTAATGTTCGGTAGGTTGGACAATCCATGGATCTGAATTTAGTCTTATAGGACAAAAATCTGGTTCAAAAGTTGAAGATTTTTTTTTCCATAAACAAGCAGTTTTTACCTCTTTTATATAATCTTTTGTGGGGCCATAATTTTTTAGCCATTCGATGCTTTTGTTTAATGTCAATCCAGTGTCAGAGAGATCATCAATTAAAAGTACTTTGTTAAAATCTTCATTACTAGCTAAAGAGCTTATTTCTCTTGCAAACATCAATTGGCCTTGTTGATCCTCCATGCCTTCACCTGAATAACTTTGAATGACAATGTATGCGATAGGCAGTTTCAAAATTCTAGACAAAATGTCAATGATTGGAGCTGCTCCTCTCATAATGCCAACTAATACTGTAGGTTTATATTTTTGATGAATTTGTATTGCTAGTTTTTCAACTATTTTAGTATACTCATCAAAGCTGATAATCAATTTCTCTGCCATGAAATTTATTATCATAATTGAAATTATTTAAAAAGGAGAAATCATGAAAGCGTATTGGATAAGTTTATACTTAAAAGTAGATAATCAAGAAAATTTAAAAAAATATGCAGAGACTGTCACTCCAATAATAAAAAGTTATGGTGGTTTGCCTCTTGTTAGAGGAGGAAAACATACAACTTTTGATGGTGATGATTTTTTAAGAACAGTGGTTTGGGAATTTCCTAGTTTCGAACAAGCATTAAAGTGTCATGAATCAAAAGAATATAAAGCTGGTTGGGAATTAGCAAGAAAAACAACTATTAGACATATGCAAATAGTAGAGGGTTTTAATACTGAATAGGTTCTGGATCAATACTTCTCCATAAATACCATGTTGCTACAGAACAATAAGGTGAAAATTTTTTTTTTAAAAGCATCACAAATTTTTCTGGCGGTAAATACTTTTTTTTATAGTTTTTAGAAATTGCTCTCAAAAGGCCAATATCCTGGATAGGCCAAATATTAGATCTATTATAAGTAAAAAGTAAAATCATTTCTGCCGACCATCTTCCAATTTGTTTTAATTGAGAAAGATAAACTATTGCCTCTTCGTCACTCATATTCTTTATTAGTTTTGGATTAAAAGATTTATTTAAAGTCTTTTTTGCTAAATTCTTGATACCAGAGACCTTTTGGCGGCTCAGTCCACAACTTTTTAACTGAGATGTAGTTAATTTAGATACTATCTTTGGATTTATTTTATTATTACACTTCTTTTTAAATTTTGAAAAAACAGCGTTAGCAGCAGCAACACTAATTTGTTGACCAATAATACTTTTGCATAAAGAAAAAAATATATTTCTTCTAGAAGTAAGAATTATTTCTGATGGACTTTGATAGCTTTTAATTAACTTTGCTAATACTTTATCTTTTTTTGATAGGTAATTTTTTGCTTTTTTCCAATATTTTGGAACTTTAGTCATTTATTGTTTTAGAAGTGATTATTTTTTTATTATAAATTTCTCTTCTAAAGATAATCAATGTAGATACAATTACTAGTGATGCTCCAAAAAGCGTTTTATATGTGGGCACCTCTCCCCATATGAAGTAACCAAAGACTATGGCAAATAATAAAGCTAAATATTTTAACGGGGTAACAAGAGAAACTTCAGAATATTTATATGACTGACCCAGCCATAGATTAGCTACTCCGCCAAAAATACCAACCAAAGATAAAATTATAAAATCTTTCAAACTTGGCATAATCCATCCTTGTGGAATACTTAAAAAACTTAATAAAGTAATTGATAAAGAAAAATAAAAAGAAATTAACCATATAGGTTCTGTTGTTGATAATTGTCTTAAAGTAATGGCTACATAAGATAAACCAAGACAAAATATTACTGGGAAAACATAATAAATGTTTAATTGGCTTATACCTGGCTCAGTAATAATTAATATCCCTATAAAACCAATTATTACTGCGAGCCATCTGTAAATCCCAACTTTTTCATTTAATAAAAATATTGATAAGATTGTTGTAAATATTGGTGCAGCAAATGAAATGCTAACAACGGTCGCTAAAGGTAATTTTCTTAAAGCTATAAAAATTGCAACTAAAGCAACAAGGCCCGACATACAACGTAAAAAATGTAAACCAGCCCTTTTTGTATAATAAAAATTATGAAGTCTCTCTTTAGGTATTATGAGGAAATAAAATAGGATACCAAAAAATCCTCTAAAAAATAAAACTTGTCCTATTGGATAATCAACCGACCACTTAACAATTATGTCCATTAATGAAAATGCACAAACAGACATAAACATGTACAAAAAACCCAATTGATTTTTACTTAGCATACGAATAATTTGTAAATTAATTTAAATCTTTATCAATGGAAATAGCAGTTTTAGCTCTTGGATGTTTTTGGGGTCCTGAAATAAAATTCAGTAAAATTGATGGGATAATTAAAACAGAAGTTGGCTATTGCGGAGGCGATAGCAAACAAACTACCTATAAAGAAGTTTGCACAGGAAAAACTAATCATGCAGAGGTTGTTAGGCTCGATTTTGATGAAAAAATGATCTCGTACGAAAAAATTTTAAATATATTTTTTGATATTCACGACCCAACCACATTAAATTCTCAAGGGCCTGATTTTGGGACTCAATATAGGAGTGAAATATTTTATTTAAATGATAATCAAAAAGAAATAGCTGAAAAGGTTTTAAATGAAGTTAATCAGAAATTGTCAGGCAGAGTCGTAACAAAAATATCATTACTTAAAAATTATTGTGTTGCCGAAGAATATCACCAAAGATATTTGGAAAAAAGATAAATGTCATTAGTAGAGACTGAATGGTTAGACAAGAATCTAGATAATGTAAAAATTATTGATTGCTCATGGCATATGCCTTTAACAAAAAGAAATGGTTTTGAGGAATACAAAACCAAGCATATACCCAACTCCATATTTTTTGATTTAGATTCTAATTCAAACAAAGAAACAAATCTTCCCCATATGCTGGTTGATAAACATGATTGGGAAAGGATTGTTTCAGCAATGGGAATTAAAAATAATGATGAAATAGTAATTTATGACAACTCTGATGTAATAAGTTCGTGTCGATGTTGGTATAATTTTATCTATTTTGGACATGATCCAAAATTAGTTCATATACTAAATGGTGGTTTAAAAAAATGGATCAAAGAAAGAAGAATAACTACCTCTGATTTACCTCAGATAAATACGTCCAAATATAAGAGCCTAGAAAAAAAAGAATTAGTTAAGGATATGAAAATGATAAATCAAAATATAATTAAACCCAGTTTTAAAGTTATAGATGCTAGAAGCAGAGAAAGATTTGAGGGTAGAGTTGCGGAACCTAGAAAAGGATTAAAAAGTGGAAATATTAAGAATTCTTTTTGTATACCATTCAGTTCCTGTTTAAATGAAGACAAAACATTTAAAGATGTAGATGAACTTAAAAAAATTTTTCATTCGTGTTTAAACGATATTGTTGACAAGAATATAGTTTTTTCTTGTGGATCTGGAGTTACTGCGTGTGTTTTGGCACTAGCTTATTCCCTAAT
The DNA here is from genome assembly GCA_902620465.1 of uncultured Pelagibacteraceae bacterium. Taxonomy (GTDB): domain Bacteria; phylum Pseudomonadota; class Alphaproteobacteria; order Pelagibacterales; family Pelagibacteraceae; genus Pelagibacter. The sequence goes on along the minus strand of CACNIF010000001.1, from coordinate 223,238 downwards.
AAATGATAAATATCTACCTTGCATTTACGATGGTTCTTGGGCTGAATACGGATTAATTTAGAAGTATGAAAAGATCTACAAAAACAATATCAATTATTTTAATATTTTTTCTTGTTATTGCAGCTGTAATTATTTCAAGAACTTTAATAGCCAATCATTTTAAAAAAAAATTTAGCAAGATACCTCCTCCAGGAATAATAGTTACAGAGGTGATAAACAAAGAATTTTCAGAAAGAATTGAAACTTTTGGCACCGCAATTTCCAAAAAATCACAAACTTTCAAAATTAAAAAAGACGACCTCCTAGGTGATTTAGAGCTTAAAGATTTTGTAAAAAAAGGAGATAAATTAATAAGTTTAAAGAGTGGAGATATTATTGCACCGTTTAGTGGTGTGCTCGGTTACACAGGGCTTACTGAAGATATTTTAGTCTCGAATAACATATTTATTATTACGCTAGATGATAATTCTGAAATTTACTCAGATATAAAGATTCCTGAAAGTTATTCTGCATCAATTAAAAAAGGACTTCCAGTAGAGGTAAAATTATCAAGCTACAAAGATAAAGTTTTTTCTGGAGAAGTTGATTTTGTTTCAAGTAGAATAAATGCAGATACACGAAGTTTATTATCTAGAATTAAAGTGAATAATTCAAATCAAGAATTAATTTCAGGCTCATTGTTGGAGGTTAGTATAAAATTTAACTTAAGAAATTCATTAAGCGTGCCTGATACCAGCGTGATGATTGAGGGTGATAAGTCATACGTTTACAAAATTAATGGTTCCAATATTGCTAATAAAACTGAGGTGAAGACAGGATTAAGAAGTAATAGAAATATTGAGATAATCTCTGGACTTAATGAAGGAGAAACTGTTGTAGCTGAGGGCCTTAAAAAAGTTAGACCCAACGGTAAAATTAAACCTATTACAAAATAAATGTTTATCACTGAATTAAGTATAAAAAGACCTGCGGTATCATGGGTAATGTCCCTAATACTAATTATTTTTGGATTATTTGTATTTTGGAAATTACCAGTTAGAGAACTTCCTGATGGTATTCAACCACCTGTGGTTCAAGTACAAGTAAATTATAACTCAGCATCAGCGTCAATAATAGATCAAGAAGTTACTCAAGTAATTGAAGATGTAATAGGTGGTGCTGAAGGAATAAAGAACATAGATTCTAAATCTGAAAATGGCAGGAGCACAATAAATGTTGAGTTTGACACAAGTATAAATTTGGATAACGCTGCAAATGATATTAGAGAAAGAGTTGCAAGAGTTGTTGATAATTTACCCACAGAGTCAGAACCCCCACAGATATTAAAAAGAGCTGCGGGTTTTACAACAACAATGTGGTTATCCTTGTCCTCGTCTACTTGGAGTGATCTTGAATTAGGAGATTATGCGAAAAGATATTTGGTAGATCAATTTTCAAGTGTAAAAAATGTTGGAAGAATATTAGTTGGTGGTCTAAGAGAATTAAGTATTAGAGTTTGGATTGATCCGATTAAACTGGCGGCAAATGATCTAACAATAAATGAAGTTGAAGTTGCAATGCGGGGAGAGAATATTAGTCTTCCAGCTGGAACTCTTGAGGCAGATAACATTGATCTAACGCTTAATTTAGACAAATCCTATAATGATATAGATTCTATTAAACAATTACCGATAAAAAAAACTAATAATAAAGTTATTTTATTATCTGATATTTCAAATATTGAATTTGGACCTGTTTCAGAAAAAACTCTTTTCAAAGCTCAAACTAAAGATCAAATAAATTTGAAAACTGTCGGGATTGGTATTTATGCAAGAAGTGGTGCATCAACAGTTGAGCTTTCAAAGGATATTAAAAAAAAGATAATTGAAGTAAGAAAATCTTTGCCTGAAGAACTAGATTTAAGGGTCTCATTTAACAGAGCTAATTATGTGGAGGCTGCAATTGAGGAAGTATATAAAACCTTGGTTATAGCCTTTGTTTTGGTTGTTTTAATAATCTATTTATTCTTGGGAAATCTCAAAGCTGTTGTTGTGCCAGCCATTGCACTTCCGGTAAGCTTAATAGCATCTTTTTTAGGTCTTTATATTTTTGGTCTATCAATAAATATTTTTGTGCTTTTAAGTTTTATATTGGCCATAGGCATAATTACAGATGACTCTGTAATCATGACAGACGCGATATATAGAAGAATAGAAAATGGAGAAACACCGCTTGTTGCAGCCTACAAAGGATCTAAACAAATATCATTTGCAATAATCGCAACAACACTAATTTTGGTTGCTGTGTTCCTTCCGCTAATATTTATTGAGGGAATTTCTGGGACATTATTTAGAGAAACTGCAATTGCATTGTCATTTTCAATAGTAATTTCATCTTTTGTAGCATTAACACTGTCGCCAATGCTTGCTAGTAAATTCTTAAATAAAAAAAGCTCAAAGAAAATTTTTATACAAAAATTTGAGAAAGTTTTTTTAAATTTCGCCAAATTTTATAGAGAAACCTTAGATGTTATTGTTCACAAATCTAAATTAGTTGGTATTTTTATAGTCTTTATAATCATTTCTTCTATCTTATTATTTAGTTTTTCAAAAAAGGAATTGCTGCCTATGGAGGATCGTGGTGCTTATTTAATTATAGGAGCTACTGATGAGGGAAGCTCTTTTGAATATACACAAGAACAGGCACAAAAAGTTGAGGCTAGGTTAATACCACTTTTACAATCTGAAGATAGTCCTTACTCAAGATTTATTATGCGAGTGCCTGGATTTGGAAACTCAGCTAACTCATTTAATAGTTTTATTATAATTGCTCTTTTAGATGATTGGAAAAAAAGAAAAAAAGGACAACAAATAATCTTAAGAGAGGCAATTGGAAAAATTGTTACTCTCCCCCAAGCCCTAGCTTTTCCTATATCACCCCAATCAATAAGAGTTTCTAATTACAATAAACCAGTGCAAATGGTTATTTATGGTAATAGCTACGAAGAACTTGAGGAAATTCAAACACAAATAATTCGAAAAATTAGATCTAACAAAAACCTCTCAAGAATCGAATCTGATTACAATAGAAATAAACCAGAGGTAAAATTAATAATAAACAAAAATAAGGCTAAAGATCTTGGGGTCTCCACAAAAGCTATTGGAGAAACTCTAGAAACTCTTTATGGTGGCAAGAGAATTACTACTTTTAATAAATTAGGTAGAGAATATCCAATTATTGTCCAACAATATTTGTCAGATAGGAGAAATAAAGAGGGAGTTTCAAAGATATTTGTTCGTTCCGATACTACTGGAAAACTAATCTCACTTGCAAATTTAGTAAGCTTTAAAGAGGAAGGCTCTGCAAAAGAATTATCAAGGTACAACAGACAAAGAGCAGTAACAATATCTGCAAATATTAATGAAGGCTATACATTAATTGAAGCAATAAGATTTTTTGAAGATGTAATGAAAAATTTAGCCCCAAAAAATCAAATTACTTGGAAAGGAAAATCTGAGGAAATTAAAGAGACAAGTAATGAATTGTTTATAATATTTATTTTATCTTTACTAACTGCTTATTTGGTAATGGCTGCAACCTTTAATTCTTTTATTCATCCATTTATAATTGTTTTAACCGTTCCACTAGCAATATTTGGTGGATTAGTTTTCATATTGTTTTTAAACAGCTCTGTAAATATTTTTTCTCAAATTGCTCTCATCATTCTTATAGGTATTTCTACAAAAAACAGTATTTTAATTGTTGATTATGCTAATCGAATAAGAACTACAGGTAAAAGTATAGAGTCCGCAGTTAAAGAAGCATGTGCAGTAAGATTTAGACCAATCATCATGACATCTTTAAGTACTATGATTGCAATGATGCCACTTGTTATAGGGAATATTGGACCGGGTGCTGGTGAGGGTTCAAGATTAGCTGTGGGTTCAACTATTTTAGGTGGAATGATTATTTCGACGTTTTTTACACTATATATTACTCCATCAATGTACTTAGCTTTAGCTAGAAATACAAAGAGAATAGATGAAGTTGATTTAGAATTAAAAAAAGAATTATCTAAAAAATAATATATTTATTTTTACTAAGAGATTTGCTGCACTCTGATAATTGTCTCTTATAAAGACCAGCTTGTTTTTCCACTTTTTTAGCTAATCCAATTACCTTCTTATTCTTTCTGTAATGTTTGAAATTCCCCCAGCCCTCATGGTAAGCAAGATACTGCTTGAAAGCATCTTTTTTTGAAATTTTTAAAATTGTTTCAGTTTTATTTGTATACCAACCAATAAAGTCTACACTATCTTTAAATCTTGCTCTTGTGGCTAATTTATTTCCAGTCTCTTTTTTATATTGCTCCCATGTTCCTTTGACGGCTTGTGAGTAACCGAATGAACTTGATGGTCTTTTATAAGGAATAACTTTAAAAATTTTTTGTCTTGCAGGTTTTGCTAACCAATCAAAGTCTGACTCCATTTTTATAATTGCAAGTTGAATATAAATAGGGGTGCCCCATTTTTTTTCAACTTTTTTAGTGTGCTTATACCAAAGATATCTCTCATTAAATATTGAGCAACTATTTGAAGTGTTTGATGGAATCGATGAGCAACTTGTTAACAAAAAAAAAAATAAAATAATTAATTTATTTTTTAAATATGCCATATTTATTTATAATTTTCTTAATAAAAATTACAACTATCACTCCAGATATATTTCCAAAAAGGTCTTGCCATTGAAAACTTCTTTCAGGTATTAATAAGTGAAAAACTTCTAGAATTATTGATAATACAAGCAAATAGATTATTAATATTTTAGTTTCATTAAATTTATAAAAGGTAAGAAAACCTACCATTGATAACAAAATGAAAGCATAAAAATGATTCGATGATATTATAAAGTCGCGTGTTATTTGAGGTTGCATTTTAATATCACCATGTAGAAGAAAGCCAATCAAACTACCTGGAAAAATATATAAAAAAATCAGACAAAAGTTCAGAAAGTAAAAAATTATTTTATATTTAGAAAAAAATTTTATCATTAATTATATAGTTTTATTTATAAATATATTTTAAAAATACAATATGAGTTTTTTAATTCTTGTAAGACATGGACAAAGTACTTGGAATCTTGAGAAAAAATTTACAGGATGGGTTGACGTAGATATTACAGAAACAGGCAAATTCGAGGCTAAAAAAGCAGGACAACTTATTAAAGAACAAAACCTTAAAATAAATTATTATTATTCATCTATTCAATTAAGAGCAAAACATACCCTAAAAATTATAAAAGAAATTTTAAATGATGAAAAAGAATTCAAATCTGCCTGGCAACTTAACGAGAGACACTATGGAGCTCTTACTGGCTTAAATAAGATAGAAATGGCAAAAAAAATTGGTGAAAAGAAGGTGCACGAGTTTCGAAGATCCTGGGATATGAAACCAGATGCCCTAAGTAAAGAAAGTCCATACCATCCAAGTAATATAAGTATTTATAAAGATGTTCCAGAGGAGCTTATTCCAAGCACAGAGTCTTTAAAAGATACTTACGATAGAGTCGTTAAATTTTTTGAAGAAGAGATCCAAGAAAAATTGGGAGATACTAATATTTTAATTTCTGCCCATGGTAATTCTATTAGAGCTTTATGCAAAAAACTTTTTAAATTAGATGACAATCTTATTTCAAATTTAGAAATACCTACAGGAAATCCTTTATTGATAAAGTTAGACAATAGTTTGAAAATCACTAAATGTGAGTATCTCGATAAAGAGAGAGCTAAAGATCTTTTAGTTTTCTGAATGTTTCTAAATTAGTTAAATGATAGAATTTATTCAAGCTTTCATATCCATTAAGTTGACTCTTATTTCGTAATTCTTTCCAAACTTCTAAAATTGAAAAGTTTTTTATATTGTAGTTTTCAAATAAATTTCTATTGAAAATTTTACAACCAATATAAATAAAGTTATTAACTTCACCTTTTTGTAATAAATTATCTTTTAATATAAAATCTCCATTAAAACCCTTATCAAAACTTAATTTCTTATCTGCAACTAAAAGAATGCAATTCAATTTATTAGAGAAATAAAAATCTTGCATTTCGTTTATTTCATTTACGTATTTATAGTTCCACAAGGTGTCAGGATTAAAGACTAGAAAATCCTGATCTTTGGAGTCATTTATTAAATTCATTATGCCTCCACCTGTGTCCAAAATATTCTTTCCATCTTCTTTAATCTTAATGTCTATTTCAAAATTTTTCATTTCAATAAATTTATTTATTTGATCTCCAAGATGAAATGTATTTATGAGAATTTTTTTGATACCAAGTTTGGAAATTACGTTAATACAGTTTTCCAAAACTGTTGTATCTTTAATCTTAAGTAGAGGTTTTGGAGTTTCAAGAGTTAAGGGATTAAGTCTTTTACCAAAACCTGCACATAATATTAATGCAGTTTTAATTCTCATTTAATTTTTTTCCAAAATTTTGACTCAATAAACTTTTTAAATCAAAGAATATTTCGTTTTCTTTTATACGCATATTTATTAATTCCCATGTGTATGGAATTAATTTAATATACTTCTTTTTTCCGTCTCTCAAAAATAAACGTGTAAAAATTCCAATTATCTTGAGATTTCTTAAAACTGATAATATTTCAAAATCATTTTTAAATTTATTTTTTATCAAATTTTTTTGTTTTTTTAGATAATAATCATAAATTTTTTTTTTAAATGATTTTGATGTTTTAAATCTCACATCATCAATTAGAGATGCTAGATCGTATGCCTTATTTCCAATTAAAGCATCTTGACTGTCTATAACTCCTATTTCATTCCTGACTAACATAAGATTTGAAACATGAAAATCTCTATGCACAAATACATCATTTTTTAATTGTAATTTTGATATTAATTTCTTAATCACCTTGTCAAATTCTTTTGGAAAAGTTTTTTTTTTTGAGCTTTTTAGATTTTGTGCAGCATACCATTTGCTAAATAAATTAGCCTCATTAATTAAGATTTTTCTGTTATATTTGGGTATATAATAAATTTTATTTCTAAAATTTATTATATTCCTACTCTTTATTAATTGTATCTTACACATCAAATTTATTATTTTTTTAAAGTAGAACAGTTTATTAATCTTTTTCTTTCTCAAAATTTTAAATATTGTTTGATCACCAAAATCCTGAATTTCGATATAATTTTTTTTGTAATTTTCTTTAAATAATTTTGGAGCTAAAATTTTATTTTTATTTAAAATTCTATTAATTGCTTCATATATAATTAAATTTTTAAATTTTTCTTTTTTTGCTAGAACTATTATAGAGTTAGTGTTTTTACCTTTTTTTCTGTAAAATTCTCTGAAAGATGCATCACTTTTTATTTTTTTCAAATTTTTCATCAGAAATTATAAGTTTATACCTTTAATTAGTGCTGATCTTTTTATGTAATTATCTTCATATTTAAAAAATAATTCTATCAATTTTTCAGGTTTTTTTTGAATGATCTCTGGCCATTCTATTAATGTAATTGTATTTAGATTATCTTCAAATAAACCAAGATTCTTTAATTGATCATCTTTTTTTAACCTAAATAAATCATAATGATTTATAATAAATTTATTAATATCATATTGGTTTAAAAGATTAAATGTAGGGCTTGTCACCTCAGTTGTTTTTATTTTATTCTTTTGTTGAAAGGCATTCACAAGATATTTTATAAAAGTAGTTTTGCCTACTCCCATTTCACCATATACATACACTATATAACCTGGTTTAATTTTATCTAAAAAAATCTCAGCAAATTCTTTGGTATCTTTTTCAGAGTTTAAAATTACTTTATCACTGTTAATAGCGATAGGCATTTGGTTTGAATGGACCATTAACGCCGACACTTATATAGTCTGCTTGATCTTTAGATAGTTTAGTTAACTTTGCACCAACTTTCTTTAAATGTAGAGTAGCAACTTTTTCATCTAAATGTTTTGGCAAAACATATACTTTATTTTCATAATTTTTGTGATTATTCCAAAGTTCTATTTGAGCAATTACTTGATTTGTAAATGATGCACTCATTACGAAGCTTGGGTGTCCAGTTGCACATCCTAGATTGACTAGTCTGCCCTCCGCTAAAAGAATTATCCTTTTTTTACTTGGTAATTCGATTTCATGAACTTGGGGTTTAATCTCTGTCCATTTATAATTTTTTAAAGCATCAACCTGAATTTCATTATCAAAATGACCGATATTACATAGTATTGCTCTATCTTTCATTTCTCTCATATGATCAGCGGTAACAACATCTTTGTTACCAGTAGCTGTAACAATAATATCTGCTTGGCCAATAGCATCCTCCATTAAAACAACCTCATAACCTTCCATAGCTGCTTGTAGAGCACAAATTGGATCTGCCTCAGTGACCAAAACTCTAGCGCCACTTTGTCTGAGTGAAGCAGCACTACCTTTTCCCACATCCCCAAAACCTGCCACGATAGCGACTTTTCCAGACATCATTACATCTGTTGCCCTTCGTATTCCGTCGACTAAACTTTCTCTACAACCATAAAGATTATCAAATTTTGATTTTGTAACAGAGTCATTAACATTTATGGCTGGAACTAACAGTGATTTGTCTTTTTCCATTTTATTAAGCGCTTTAATTCCAGTTGTAGTTTCTTCAGAAACGCCTTTAACGTCTTTTAATAAATCTTTATATTCTTTATGCATTATTGCTGTGAGATCACCACCATCATCTAAAAGCATATTTGGTTGCCAATCTTTATTTCCTATGATTGTTTGTTTAATACACCACAAATATTCCTCTTCTGTCTCACCTTTCCAAGCATAGACGGGTATTCCTGCTTTAGCTATGGCAGCAGCTGCATGGTCTTGAGTAGAAAAAATATTGCACGATGACCACCTTACGTCTGCACCTAAATTTACTAATGTTTCAATCAAGACTGCTGTTTGAATAGTCATGTGCAAACAACCAATAATCTTTGCTCCTTTAAGAGGATATTTGCCCTTATATTCGTCTCTGAGTGCCATTAATCCAGGCATCTCACTTTCAGCTATTGAGATTTCTTTACGACCAAATTCCGCTTGAGATATATCTTTAACTTTAAAATCTGACATGTTGTGAATCTTCTAACAACAAAGTTTTGATTAATCAATAGAACTTTATAACATTGGAAAAATGACTTCCATTCTTGCACCCTTTTTATCAGTTCGATTTGATGCCTTAATGGAACCATTATGTAGGTCAACTAAATTTTTAACAATATTCAATCCTAAACCAGAATGTTGACCAAATTTATCTGGCCTATTACTATAAAATCTCTTGAAAATTTTGTTAGTGTCTTTCTCCTTAAATCCATCTCCTTCATCTAAAATATCAATATAAATTTTTTTATCCCCTGATTGAGAAACTTTTACAATGATATTTTTATTATCATCACTAAACGATATTGCATTATCTAAAAGATTAGCAATAATTTGCTCTATTCTATTTTCAATACCGTTAATGAAATAATTTTTTTTACCATCATTTTCATAAGAAATTTCTATTCCTCTTTTCAATTTATAAATATTATTAAAATCATCAACAACAGACTTTATGATAGGTTCAACATCCAATTTTTTTATCTTTTCTTTGCTTAATGCCACTTCATCTTTTAGCATTTGAGAATAATCTGTGATTAATCTCTCAATTCTCTGAACATCATGACTTAAGATATTTATCAATTTTACTCTTTGATCTATATCATTTGTATCTTGTAGAATTTCTGATGCACTTTTAAGCGATGCTAATGGATTTCTTATCTCGTGTACAAGATCTGTTGAAAAATTTTCAGCTTGTGAAATTCTTTTCTGTAATTCTAAAGTCATATCATCTAAAGAACTTGAGAGTAATCCCAGTTCATCATTTCTAAGTTTTAAATTCTCAATGTTGGTTATCTTTGAATTTTTTTCTTTAATTGTTTTTGTGTAAGTAACTAAATTTTTAATTGGTTTCAAAAAATATCTATTTAAAACAAATGAAAAAATTAATATTACTATTCCAACGGCTATAGCTGTTCTGATAATAAATGTTTTTCTTTCATCAATGGCAGCCTTAATATCATTTGCGTTTTCGCTTATTGCAAGATATCCTATATTTTTATCATTTCTAATTACATTTTTAATAGTTGTTAGTTTGAATTTATTAAATTCATCTTCGGTAAACGTAAAGGGGATCCCATAATTTTTAGACCCAGCGTAATTAGATAAGATATCTTTTAGAGATACATTTTTTTCATTACCCATATTTATATTCTTATCCTCTGTAATTTCTTTTGTTTTATCCTCGTTTAGTATATCTAATTCTATTATATCTAATCTTGTAGAAAATGATCTTGGGTCAAGATCTAACGTATCAGTGTCCCCAATCAAGTTTAATTCATTATCAAAAAAAATAACTCTATCCAAATTTTGAAAAAGAAATCTTGTAGAAAACAAAAATTTTCTTATATCTTCCTCAATAAATTTAACGTTAAGTCTATTAAGATTATCAATAGTGTTATTTATAATTTCGATATGATTAGAAGATTTTTTCTTTATTAAATTCGGTTGTACATTTTCCAGGTATATAAATGTAAATAATCCAATTATTGTAAAAAAAATTAAGTTTATAAATAGAAATTTTTTTAATATTGACAAATTTTTAAGAAGGTTGCTTAGCATCAGCTAACATTCCATCTGTACCCACTTCCATATCTAGTCTCTATAGCTGAAAAATCTGGATCAACTTTTTTAAATTTTTTTCTTATTCTCTTTACATGACTATCTATAGTGCGGTCTTCAATATCTGTATCCTCTCTGTAAGCAATATCCATCAATTGAGCTCTTTCTTTTATTATGCCAGGTCTTTTTGCTAATTCTTTAACAAGTAAAAATTCTGTAGTAGTTAATTTATCAGGTAGTTGTTTGCCGTTCCATTCACATTCTAATTGTGAAGGATCTAGTTTTAATTTTCCATGTGAGATAATACTCTTATTTTCTTCAATAGTATCTTTTGTATCTTTTTTTCTTAATTGAACTCTAATTCTCTCAATTAATACTTTTATGGAGAAACCTCCAGATTTTTTTACGAAATCATCTGCACCTAACTTCAATCCAAGCAATTCATCTATTTCATCATCTTTAGAGGTCAAAAATATCACTGGCAATGAAGTTTTTTTTCTTAATTTTTTTAACAATTCTTCTCCATCCATTTTTGGCATTTTTATATCAATGATTGCTAGATCAGGCGGAGTCCTTGTTAATCCAATTAACGCACTCTCACCGTCTATATATGTCTGAACTTTAAAACCTTCTTTTTCTAAAGCTATACTAAGACTAGTCAGTATATTTCTGTCATCATCAATCAAAGCAATTGTTTGTTTGTGCATACTACAATATAAAAATACTAAATTGTTCTAATTTGGGCAATCAAATTAAATTAATGAAGCGATCCCCAATTATCACCGGTATTTAAATCTACTGTTAAAGGTATCGAAAATGAATGGTGATCGCTGTTAACAACGCTTGTCATTTCATCAATAATTATTTTGCTTATTCTTTTTACATCTGATTTTGGAGTTTCAAAAATCAATTCATCATGGATTTGCAATAGTATTTTTGTTTTATTATTCTTTTCCTCTAATAGTTTTTTTTGTAATCTTATCATTGCTAATCTCATAATTTCAGACGCAGATCCCTGAATTGGAGCATTTATAGCTGCTCTTTCTTGAAAATTTCTTACATTATAATTTTTATCATTTATGCTAGCAAAATGAGATTTTCTTCCAAAAATATTATTTACGAAACCACTTTTTCTGCAAAATTTAATAGTGTTATCCATATAAATTTTAATTTCAGGAAATTTTGCAAAGTACGAATTCAAAAATTCCTCTGCTTCATGGTTGGAAACGTTAATTTGTTTTGCTAATCCATATTGTGAAATTCCATAAATTATACCAAAATTAATTGCTTTTGCTTTTCTTCTTTGGTCATCATTAACTTTTCTAATATCAATATTGAAAATCTGACTTGCCGTCAAAGAGTGTATATCTTCATTGTTTTTAAAAGCTTTTTTAAGTTCTTTTACATCAGCAATATCTGCTAAAATTCTCATTTCAATTTGATTATAGTCTGCTGAGATCAAAGCATGTTCTTTCTCTGCTATAAACGCTTTTCTGATATCTTTGCCATCGTCAGACTTTATTGGAATATTTTGTAAGTTTGGTTCACTAGAAGCTAATCTTCCTGTAGTAGTCGCAGCAAGTAAAAAGGAGGTGTGAACTCTTTTTGTTTTAGGATTAATGTGCTCTGGCAAAGTATCTGAATAAGTATTTTTTAATTTTGATATTTGTCTCCAATCTAAAACTAATTGTGGAAATTTATGACCTTTAAAGGCCAAATCTTCCAATACCGCTGCACTAGTAGCGAAACTACCTTTTTTAGTTTTTTTTAGATCAGCAATTTTGAGCTCATTATACAAAATTTCACCAAGTTGTTTTGGCGATGCAATATTAAATTCTTTTTTTGATATTTTAAAAACTTCTTTTTGAATCTTTAAAATTTTTTTTTCAAAATTTGAGGATAAAATTTTAAGAAACCTTTTATCTATTTTAATTCCTTCAATTTCCATATTTGCAAGAATTGTTATCATTGGTTTTTCAAAAAGTTCGTAAACATTAATCATTTTTTCATCTTTAAGACTTTTATAAAATTTTTTATAAAGTCTATAAGTAATATCAGCATCTTCAGCAGCGTAATTTTTTGCTTTTTCAAGATCGACTTCACTAAAATTTATTTCTTTTTTTCCAGTTCCCACTAAATCTTTAAAAGCTATTGTTTTGTGACCTAAATGGATTTCAGATAGTGTATCCATATTATGCCTATTTTTCCCCGCATCGAGAACATATGACATAAGCATTGTATCCTCCATTGAGGTAAGTTTTATACCTTGCTTAAGTAGAACTATAAAATCAAACTTTATATTTTGACCAATTTTTTTAATACTTGGATCTTCAAGTAATGGTTTTAATTTTTTTAGGACAAGGTCCTTATTAATATTTTTTTCAGTATTATGGTTAATAGGAATATAACAAGCTTTACCAATTTTTGAACTTAATGAAATTCCTATTAAGTCTGCTTGATGAGGATCTAAAGAACTTGTTTCAGTATCAACAGCAAGCTCTCCAACCTCCTCGGCTTCTTTAATCCAATCGTCCATTTCTTTTATATCATTAATTAAAAAATAATTCTTATTTGAAATTTTTTCTTGAGCTTCAATAGTTTTGGTATCTTCTTTTTTATCCTCAAAATTTGGCTCACCATAAGTTGAAATAGCTGAACTAAGTAATCTATTGAATTCCATTTCCCTTAAAAATTTATAGAGCTTTTCTTTATTTATTTGTTTTAATTGAAATTCCTCTGGATTTTTTTCAATTGGAGCATTATTTTTCAATGTTACTAATTTTTTGCTGATTATGGCTTTATCTCGATTTTCGAGTAAAGTTTCTCTTCTTTTGTTTTGTTTAATCTCACTTGCAGACTTTAGAAGGGTTTCCAAGTCTCCATATTTGTTTATCAACTCAGCTGCAGTTTTTACACCAATTCCTGGAACACCGGGTACATTATCACTACTGTCTCCGGCTAATGCCTGTACATCTATCACCTTATTAGCTGAAACACCAAATTTTTTTTGAATATCTTCATCGTTAATAAATTTATTTTTCATTGGATCATAAATTCGAACACCTTTTTTATATAATTGCATTAAATCTTTGTCTGAGGAAACTATTGTCACCTTAGCCCCAACTTTTAAAATCATATCTGTATAGGTCGCTATTAAATCATCTGCTTCATAGTTAGTTAGCTCAACTGATGGTAAATTAAATGCTAATACAGACTTTCTAATATAATCGAATTGAGGTGCTAAATCGTCAGGTGCTTCTGCTCTATTGGCTTTATAATCTTTATAAATTTCATTCCGAAATGTCTTTCTAGCTGAGTCAAAAATAACCGCAAAGTGAGATGGTTTTTGTAAATTTTCTTTTGACTTAGAATCTTCAAGAAGTTTAAAGAGCATACTACAAAAGCCACTCACGGCTCCGGTTGGTAAACCATCACTTTTTCTTGTTAAAGGCGGAAGAGCATAGTAAGCTCTAAATATATAGCCGGATCCATCAATTAAGTAAAAGTGATCTGTTTTTTGAATCTTGCTCATCATAAATTAATATAGATTATTAAAAAAATAAGAGTATTATTATTTTATGGAACTTACTAAAAACATTATCAACAATTCTAAAATAATCAAATCAGCTATTTTAGTAACAATTGGGACAGCTTTACTAGCTATATCATCTAAGATACAAACTCCATTCACTTTAGTGCCCGCAACTATGCAAACTTTTGTAGTTATGTTTCTTGGGATTATATTGGGATATAAATTAGCAACACTAACTGTTATTTTATATCTGATTGAGGGATCTTTTGGACTACCAGTTTTTGCTAAAGGTGGCGGCATTGGATATCTTTTAGGTCCAACAGGAGGTTACTTAGTTGGTTTTATTTTTACTGCATTTTTTGCAGGTCATGTAAATGAAAATAAAGACCCAATAATTGTGTTTTTATATTTATTATTTTCGGTAAGTTTAATTTATATTCTTGGATTAGGGGGTCTGTGGAATTATATGGGTTTCGATAAGACTTTTAATGACGTTTTCTCAGTTGGAGCAAAACCGTTTTTACTAATAGAAATCTATAAAATCTTGATACTCACAGTGCTATCAAAACAAATACTAAAAATTAGGAAATTTACTTAGGGGATCTTTTAGATAAAATTCGTTGTAAAGTTCTTCTATGCATTTTTAGTCTTCTTGCTGTTTCAGATACATTTCTGTTACATAATTCAAAGACCCTATGTATGTGTTCCCATTTTACTCTGTCAGCTGACATCGGATTTTCTGGTGGAACTGCCTTTTTGTTTGGATCAGCTAAAAGTGCCTTTTCAACATCATCAGCATCTGCAGGCTTAGCCAAATAGTCTATGGCACCTTCTTTAATTGCAGCTACAGCAGTAGGGATATTTCCATAGCCAGTTAACATTATTATTCTGCTTGATGAGTTATTTGATTGTATTTCTTTTACTACTTCTAATCCATTACCATCATTCAACCTTAGATCAACTACAGCAAAACCAGGTTTTTTAGATTTGACTGATTCTATTCCTTTTTGCACACTCTCAGCTTGAAATACCTCAAAACCTTTTTTTTCCATTGCCCTAGCTAATCTTTCTCTAAAAGGATTGTCATCATCGACAATTAATAGCGATTTATTCTCAAAATCGCTCAAATTTTGCAGTGTAGCATCTACTCTCATAGGGCTTATATGGTGTTTTTTTTCCACAATTCAATAGGTTATTATTTTCTTTACATTGCGTTACTATTGAATTAATTGCTCGATTTATTAAAGTTTTTTTAAATAAAAAGCTTTTTTTTTGTTAAATTTTTTTTAGGGAGCATTTTAATGCAAAAATTTACATCAGTTGAAAATTTAGTAAATCAGCTGAAACCAGATAAACCGGTCTATTGTATAAGAAAGAAATCAATTCTTTCTGCATCAAAATTTTTTCAAAAAAAATTTCCTGGTAAGATTTTATATGCTGTTAAAACAAATCCTCATCCAGAGGTAATTAAAACTCTCGTAAAAAGCGGTATCAGTGAATTTGATGTTGCATCTATATCAGAAATTAATTCTGTTAGAAATTTTAGCCAGAGTGCAAAATGTTCCTTTATGCACACAGTGAAAAGCCGTGAGGATATAAAAGAAGCTTATTTTAAGTATAGCGTAAAAACATTCGCACTAGATACTAAAGATGAATTAATAAAAATAATTGAGAGTACTGAAAATGCTAAAGATCTAGAAATTTTTGTTAGAGTTGCAGTATCAAATGAACACGCAGAAATAGACTTATCAAAAAAATTTGGAGCCATGAACAATGAAGCTAGTGGATTATTAAGACTTGCAAAACAATATGCAAAAAAAATTGGCTTGAGTTTTCATGTTGGGTCACAATGTATGCATCCAATTTCTTATACAAAAGGAATAGCTGAAATAGGTAATCTAATTAAGAAAACAAAAATTGTACCAGATTACATAAACGTTGGTGGAGGATTTCCAACTATATACCCTGATTTAGTTCCTCAATCATTAGATAATTATTTTCAAGAAATAAAAATGAGTTTAAATAACTTAAAATTAAATAATTTACCTAAAATCATATGTGAACCAGGAAGAGCATTAGTTGCTGAAAGTGGATCAACAATTGTTAGAGTAAATTTAAGAAAAAAACAAAAACTTTATATTAATGATGGTACTTATGGTACTCTTTTTGATGCTGGAACACCAAATATAGTTTTCCCATCAAAATTAATTAAAGAAAGTTCTAATAAAATAATTTCAAAAAAATTAGCAGCTTTTGATTTTTATGGTCCGACTTGTGACAGTATGGATTACATGAAAGGTCCTTTTATTTTACCCAACAATATTAAAGAAAATGATTATATCGAGCTTGGTCAGCTTGGTGCATATGGTCTTACATTTAGAACAGAATTTAATGGTTTCTTCTCTAATGAAATTTATGAAGTTGAAGATAATCCAATAATGAGTCTATATGGGAAAGACGCTAATAAAGCCATATTAGTTGCTTAATGTCTGAAAAAAAAAATCTTGGCCATAACAGCAAAAAAGATTTTCTTAAAAGCCCAGTTGAACATATAGATATTACCTCATTTGACTCTAGAAAAATCATTTCTTCAATGAAAAAAATGTCTTTTGTTTCAAGAGAGACAGCAAATGCATCTGAGATATATAATGAGATGTTGAAAGATAAGGATTGTACAATATTTCTAACCTTAGCTGGATCTACATCTGCAGCCGGATGTATGCATATTTATCGAGATATGGTGAAGTATAATATGGTCGATGCAATTATAGCAACTGGTGCATCAATAATTGATATGGATTTTTTTGAGGCACTTGGATTTAAACATTATCAGGGTTCTCAGTACCAAAATGATAATGAATTAAGAAATAACTACATAGATAGGATTTACGATACTTACATTGATGAAGAAGAACTTCAAATGTGTGATAAAATAATAGGTGAAATAGCTGACAAGTTGGAACCTAAAGCTTATACATCAAGAGAGTTTATAAAAGAAATTGGAAAATATTTAAAATCAAATGCAAAGAAGAAGGGTTCTTTAATAGAAACAGCATATGATAATAATGTTCCAATATTCTGTCCGGCATTTACAGACTCCAGTGCAGGTTTTGGCCTAGTAATGCATCAAGAAAGAAATCCTAACAATCATATCACAATAGATTCTATCAAAGAATTTAGAGAATTAACTGAAATAAAGATTAAATCTAAAGGTTCTGGATTGTTTATGATTGGTGGTGGAGTTCCAAAAAATTTTATTCAGGATACTGTTATATGTGCCGAACTTTTAGGTAAAAATGTAGATATGCATAAATATGCTGTACAAATTACAGTTGCAGATTCAAGAGATGGTGCTTGTAGCAGCTCAACACTTAAAGAGGCAAGTTCATGGGGTAAAGTCGATACAACCAAAGAACAAATGGTTTTTGCTGAAGCAACAACTGTTTTACCGTTAATTGCAAGTGATGCTTATCACACAGGTGAGTGGAAAAATAGAGATAGAAAAAACTTTTCCAAAATATTTTGATTGATGATCAAAAAAGTAAAAATTGGAATTATTCAAAGTAAAATTTCAGATAATTTTAAAAAAAATTTAATTTCAGCTATAAAAAGTATAAAGAAAGCAGCATCAAAAAAAGCTAAGATAATTTGTATGCCAGAACTGTTTTTATCTAATTATTTTTGTCAAACAGAAAGTCATTCTAATTTTAAGCTAGCAGAGAAAATACCAGGTAAAACTACAAAAATATTTTGTGAATTAGCAAAAGAATTACAAATAGTATTAATGATTTCATTATTTGAAAAAAAAACGCACGGCTTCTATCATAATACTAGTATCGTTATTAGTGAAAAAGGTAAAATTTTATCTAAATATAGAAAAATGCATATAC
This sequence comes from uncultured Pelagibacteraceae bacterium, assembly GCA_902620465.1. GTDB lineage: Bacteria > Pseudomonadota > Alphaproteobacteria > Pelagibacterales > Pelagibacteraceae > Pelagibacter. Next base: position 205,107 of record CACNIF010000001.1, on the reverse strand, counting down.
CGGATGATCCTGGTTATTATGAGAAATTTTATTTCACTCCCGGTGATTTGGGTTTTAAATCTGTAAAAACTAAGTTTGGTAAAATCGGACCTTTGATATGTTGGGATCAGTGGTTTCCTGAAGCTGCAAGGTTGACTGCACTAAAAGGTGCACAAATAATTTTTTACCCTACTGCCATTGGTTGGCATCCAAAAGAAAAAAGGGAATTTGGAAAAACTCAATTAAACTCTTGGATAACAATGCAAAAATCTCACGCAATTGCGAATGGCACTTATGTGGTTGCAGTAAATAGAGTTGGTGTTGAAAAAAAAGGAAATAAAAAAATAGAGTTTTGGGGAAACTCAATGATAATTGATCCAAGTGGAGAAATAATTGGAGAACTGGGTAATAAAAAAGAGGAAATATTAATCCGTGAAATAGATTACAAAAAAATTGATACAACAAGAGAACACTGGCCCTTTTTAAGAGATAGAAGAATCGACTTTTATAAAGGCATACTAAAAAATCCTGTAGATGAGTGAGGAACTTAAAAAATTCAGAATGCCTGCTGAATGGGAACCTCAAAAATCAGTTTGGATTGCTTGGCCATATAATAAAAATGATTGGCCAGGTTTATATAAATTTATTCCTAAAGTAATTTTAGAAATCATATTTATTATTTCAAAAAGTCTTAAGGTTAATTTGATTGTTAACAAAAAAATAACAAATATTAAAAAGCTAATAAATTCTAATAAAATCACAAATATCAAATTTCATAATATTAAAACTGATAGAATATGGTTAAGAGACTCCGGGCCAATATTTATAACAAATAGAAAAGATAATAAAAAAATAATTTTGAATTTTGGTTTTAATGGATGGTCAAAATACAGTAATTACAAAAATGACAACAAAATCAATGATAAAATCAGTAAAATTTTCAATTTGGAAAAGATTGATCCAATAATTAAAAAAAATGGAAAAACAAAAAAAATAATAATGGAAGGAGGTGCATTTGATGTAAATGGCTCAGGATCAATTCTATTAACTGAGGAGTGTTTACTGAGCAAAACTCAGGAAAGAAATAAAGATTTTATCAAAAAAGATTACGAGGAACTATTTAGAAGATATTTGAATATAAAAAACTTTATATGGCTTAAAAAAGGGATTGCGGGTGATGATACACACGGACATGTTGATGACATAACAAGATTTGTCTCTAGAAATACAATTATGACTGCGATTGAGACTGACAAGAAAGATAAAAATTACAAAAACTTAAGTGAAAATTTAAAAATTTTAAAAGAAAGTAAAAATGAGAAAGGGAAAAAATTTAAGATCATAAAGGTACCTATGCCATCGCCTATCTATATAAAAAACATAAGAGTTCCTGCAAGTTATATGAATTTTTATATTTGTAATAAAAAAGTACTACTTCCAATATTTAAAGTTAAAGAGGATATTATGGCCATTAAAATATTTAAAAACTTTTTTAGAAAAAAGAAAGTTCAAACAATCGATTGCAGTAAATTGATATGGGGATTTGGTGCTATTCACTGCATGACCCAGCAAGAACCTAAAATTTAGTTAGGCTGCTTTTAATGTACCTAATAATAGTCTAAAAGGTATAAGCATAACTAAGGCAACGAAAATTTTGACTGTTAAATCTCCTAATGAAAGAGTGATCCAAGGTATTCCTGTTCCATAAAATGATATCGAGAAGAATAAAAAAGTATCTACTGTTGAGCCAATTAAAGACGATGTTAAAGGAGCTATGTACCATTTTTTTTTTCTCAACTGATCAAAAATTTGGACATCTAAAAGTTGAGCGATTATAAATGCCGTTCCTGATCCTATTGCAATTCTAATTGAAATAAGATCAGTAAAATTTGTCGAGAATATTAATGTAAACAAAATTCCTATAGTAAAACCAATATATACAATCTTTCTAGCCACAATTTTTCCAAAAGATCTATTAGCCAAGTCTGTGATTAAAAAAGCAATGGGATAACTAAAAGCACCATAAGTTAATAGCTCTTCTAAACCATAATAGTTAATTGGGAACTGAACTAAGTAGTTAGAGGCTAAAACTACAACTCCCATAATCAATGAGAGTAACAAAAATAATTTATTCATTAGGCATTTTTAGATTGGATTATTTTTTTTTGAAATGGTGATTTAATTAAAAGGCTTTTTTTTAATTTTTTCAATCTTGGTGATAGATTTTTATTTTTTACAGTCTTTAAAAATTCGTCAAAGCTTCCTTTCTTATCAACTGATCTTACTCCAGCATTGCTAACTGTTAATTTTAAACTTCTTCTTAAAAGTTCACTGGTAAACTTAACTTTTTTTAAATTTGGTAAAAATCTTCTTTTTGTCTTATTGTTAGCGTGACTAACATTATGACCTTTCATTGGAATTTTTCCAGTAAGTTCACATTTTTTTGACATAATAACCCGACTATATAAGATTAGAAAATGCTTGCGTCAAGTTTATAAAATTTGAATCTTATTTTTTTCCTATAATTTCTGAGAAATTCTTAACACCGTCTTTTATCAGTAATTCTTTAAGTTCTTTTTTGATTAAATTAACAATATTAGGGCCTCTATAAACCATTCCTGTGTAAAGTTGAACATAATTAGCACCCGCTAAAAATTTTTCATAAGCGCTTTTTCCTGAATCAACTCCACCAACACCTATAATTTTAATTCTTCCATTGAGAATTTTGTAAAATTTTTTAATTAAATCAGTAGATTTTTCCTCAATTGGTTTTCCAGATAGGCCCCCTTTTTGATGCTTTTGTATATTATTTAAATTATCCCTAGTTGAGTCTGAAGTATTTGAAATAATAACAACCTCAATGTTATTATTTAATAATACATCTGAAATGTTATTAATTTCTTTATCTTCTATATCTGGAGAAACTTTTACTGCTAATGGAACTGTTGAATTTAATTCTTTTTTTTCATTCTCTATTTCTTTTAACAACTCATTTAATTTTGATACATCGTGAAAATTTCGTAGATCTTCAGTATTTGGTGAAGAAATATTTATAGTAATATAATCGGCAACATTGTGGAAGGTTTTAAGACACTTTAAATAGTCCTCAAGTCTATTTTCAGAATCTTTATTTGGTCCAATATTTATACCTAATAAACCAATTTGTTTATTAGATTTAATTCTATGGACTATATTTTCTGCACCAGAGTTATTAAAGCCAAGTCTATTTATTAATGCCTCATCCTCTTCTAATCTAAATACTCTTGGTTTAGGATTTCCGTATTGCTGTAAAGGAGTTATAGTGCCTACCTCTACAAATCCGAACCCCAATTTAAATAATGAATTATATACTTCAGCATTTTTATCAAAACCTGCTGCCATACCAATAGGATTTTCTAATTTTTTATTAAATAATTTTGTTTCAAACAAGGGATTATTTTTTTCACGATCTAAAATATTTGGAATAAAATTAAATTTTAGTGATTTTATAGCCAAATTATGGGCTGTCTCTGGATCTAATTTAAAAATCAAAGATCTTAAATTTGAAAACATCATTTTACTCTTTTTTGTATAAGATCTTTTGTTTCTTGGACACCAAAAAAACTTATGAAGAATCCCATACGTGGTCCATTTTGGTCACCAAAAACAACCTCATAAATTAATTTAAACCAGTCTCTTAAATTTTTTGAGTATCCATTTTCTTTACCAGTTGAATAAATCAATGTTTGGATATCTTCTGGTGACATTTCATCATTACAATTATCTAATGTACTAACTAAAGCCTTAAGTGCAATTTTTTCGTCATTATTGGGTATTTTATATTTTTTTTGTTTTTTTATGACATCATTAAAATATTTAATTGCATATCCAACTAAATCATTAAAAATTGGATAATCTTTTTCTTCAATATCTTTTTTATATTTCTTTACAAATTTCCACAAAAGTTCTTTATTATCAGCATTACTTGTTTCAACAAGATTTAAAAGCATTGAAAAGGACATTATCATTTTTTCTTCAGGAACTTTACTATCATGTACATGCCATACAGGATTCATTAACAACTTGAAATCATCTTGATTTTTCGCCTTATCCAATAATTCTAGATATTCATCAACAGTTTTTGAAACAATTTCTTTATAAAGTTTTTTAGCTCTTTTAGGATTTTGATACATATATAAAGAAAGACTTTCTGGTGAAGCGTATTTTAGCCATTGATCAATCGTAATTCCATTTCCCTTTGATTTAGAAATTTTCTCTCCTTTTTCATCCAAAAATAATTCATAAGCGAAACCAGATGGGTTTGTTTTTCCTATTAGTTTTATTATTTTTGAGGATAGAATTGCGCTCTCAATAAGATCTTTTCCATACATCTCAAAATCTACATCTAAAGCATACCATCTCATCGCCCAATCTACTTTCCATTGAAGCTTGCAATTGCCATCTAGAATACTCATCTCTAAATCTTTACCATTATTATCAAAAATTATTGTCGTTTTTTCTTTATTTATTTCTTTCATCGGAATTTCTAAAACATGACCTGTATCAGGACAAATAGGTAAAAAAGGACAATATGTTTTCTGACGCTCCTTTCCCAAGGTTGGCAATATAATATTCATAATTCCATCATAATTTTTTAAAATTTCTTGAAGTGATAAATTAAAAAAACCTGACTTGTAGAGTTTTGTTGAACTTTTAAAATTATATTTAAAGTTAAAATTATCTAAAAAATTTTTGAGCATTTGATTATTATGCTCTCCAAAGCTATCAAATTTTTTAAACGGGTCTGGAACTTTAGTTAGCGGTTTATGTAGATTTTCTTCAAGCAAATCTTTATTCGGTACATTATCTGGAACTTTTCTAAGTCCATCCATATCATCAGAAAAAGTAATGATTTCAGTTGGAAGATCGGTAAGATGTTTCAAGGCATTAACGACCATTGAAGTCCTAGCAACTTCACCAAAAGTTCCTATGTGAGGAAGTCCACTAGGGCCGTAACCTGTTTGTAGAGTAATTTTACCTTTTTTTTCTATTATGGACTTTCTTTCTCGAAGCATTTTTTTTGCCTCAACAAAAGGCCATGCACTTGTTTTATCTAAATTTTCTTTTTTTATCATTAATAAACTTAATAAAATCTCTAAATTACGAACAACTTAATTCTTATAGAGTTGAAATTTATTTACCATAAAATAATGTTCTTTCAAAATGTCTAATTATAAAACTGTTTTTTTCACACTTGGAATTCTGCAAATAATACTCGGAATTTTTATGTTAATTCCAGTTGGTGTACAATTTTTATATAATGAAATTGATTCCTCCTTTTTTGGTGCTTCAATAGTAACAATTATTTTTGGAACATTATTTTTTCTATCAAACTTAGATCACAATAAAAAATTAAATCTTCAACAGGCCTTTTTATTAACCGCTTTGTCTTGGTTAAGTATTGCTATATTTGGTTCACTTCCGTTTTTGTTCTCAAGTATTAATTTTTCATTCACAAATGCATTTTTTGAGAGCATGTCTGGTATTACCACTACAGGCTCTACTATTATTTCTAACCTTGAGGATATGCCAAGAAGTATCTTATTATGGAGAGCGTTACTTCAGTGGTTGGGTGGTATTGGTATCATTGTGATGGCAATCACATTGATGCCAATTATGAATGTTGGTGGTATGCAACTTTTTAAGATTTCAAATAATGACTCATCTGAAAAAATTCTACCTAAATCAAAAGAAATAGCATTAAGATTAATACTTGTTTACACAACACTAACAATATTTTGCGCAACGTCTTACAAAATCTTTGGGATGAATTTCTTTGATAGTATAACTCACTCTATGACTACAATAGCTACTGGTGGATTTTCGAATTATAATGAGTCGTTAGGTTTCTTTAATAGTAGATTTATCGAAAGTTCAGCAATAATTTTCATATTATTAGGGAGTATTCCTTTTATTTCCTACATAAAATTTTTAAATGGAGATAGAGAAATTTTTTTCAAAGATATACAAATCAAAACATTTTTAAAAATAGTCTTTTTTTCAATAGTAATTTTATCGATTTATTTGAATTTTAATGGGTCAATTAAATTTGATTTTATTGCAGTGTTATTTAACGTAATTTCAATATTAACTGGTACAGGTTATGTTAATGCTCAATTTGATAGTTGGGGGAGTTTTTCACTCGTATTATTCTTAATATTGATGTTTATAGGTGGTTGCGCAGGTTCGACAACATGTGGTGTTAAAATATTTAGAATCCAAATTTTATACTCTTTTGTTATTAATAATTTAAAGAAAATTATTTATCCAAAAGGAGTTTTTATTCTTAAGTATGATCAAAACCCAATCGATAATAAATTTATTTCGTCAATAATTTCTTTTATTTATTTATATCTAATAATATTTTTTCTTCTGGCTGTTATGCTATCTTTAACTGGACTAGATTTTGTGACTTCAATTTCCGGAGCAGCTACATCAATATCCAATGTTGGACCAGGTTTAGGGTCAACTATAGGTCCCAATGGGGATTTTTCCTCAATACCAAACATATCAAAATGGATATTGTGTTTAGGAATGATTTTAGGAAGACTAGAATTATTTGCAATATTGGTTTTATTTTTACCCTCATTCTGGAGAAATTAAATTATGAAAAATATTAATATTTTTTTTGAAAAAAAACCTCTAAAGATGATTTGTTTAGGATTTTCATCTGGGCTTCCAATATTACTGGTTTTTTCAACCCTTTCGGTTTGGCTCGTTAAAGCAGGAATAAGTAGAAGCACTGTAACATTATTCAGCTGGGCAGGATTTGCGTATGCATTTAAATATCTATGGTCACCACTTGTAGATAATTACAAATTACCAATCTTTAAAAAATTTGGTCACAGAAGAAGCTGGCTCTTATTTTCTCAATTTTTAATTATTACTGCATTAATATTTACTGCATTTACAGATCCCAAAGAAAGTCTTTTTTTTACTGCTTTATTCATTACAATTCTAGCCTTTTTTAGTGCAACTCAAGATATTCTAATTGATGCTTTTAGAATTGAGTCCGCTCCACAATCTTTGCAAGGTCCGTTATCATCTATGTATATCGCTGGTTATAGAATCGCAATGCTTGTCGCAGGCGCTGGAAGTTTATGGTTAGCATCCTTTTTTGGGACAGAGATCTATGACCAAAATGTATGGAAAAAAGTTTATCTAATTATGTCTTTGTTCATGTTTATTGGAGTTTTTGCAACTTTCATCTCAGATGAGCCAAAATTAAAAAGAAATTTAAATTCTGACAATCATGTAAAATTTCTAATAACTATCTTTATTGCTGTTTTAAGTTTTATTTATTTATACTCAGTTATAGATAGCCCTTTTGAAAAAAAGGATGTTTTAATAAATTTTTTATTTTCATTATCAAGATTAATAATCTGTTTTGTTTTTTCGTATTTGATAATTTCTTTACTTATATTAATTCAATTTGCTCCAAAAAATAAAATTTCAAAGAGTTATAAGGGTCCAATTTTAAATTTTATTAAAAGATATGGAAAATTTGCATTTTTAATACTTATTTTAATTTCGCTATATAGAATTGCTGATATCGTAATGGGAGTTATGGCAAATATATTCTATTTAGAAAAAGGTTATAAAATTTCAGACATTGCAACTTATTCAAAATTTTTTGGGGTTTTTGCTACAATATTTGGTGGATTTGTTGGAGGTTATTGCTCATATAAATTTGGTACAATGAAATGCTTATTCTTTGGTGCCTTGATTGCTGCTTTAAGTAATTTGTTGTTTGCATGGTTAGCAGTATCTCCAATCAGTATTAACTTTTTAATTGCGGTGATAACAGCTGATAACATATCTAGTGGATTTGCTGGAGCTGCCTTTGTAATCTATTTATCGGGCTTAACTTCAATAAAGTTTACTGCAACACAATATGCTTTATTCAGCTCTATCATGTTGTTTTTACCCAAGTTAATTGCGGGGTATGCTGGTAGCTGGGTAGATATTATGGGATATCCATATTTTTTTTCTTTAACTGCTCTTTTAGGATTACCTGTTCTCATTTTGATTATTTGGATCAGTAAAGTAGCACCAGTAAAAAATTGAATGAGATACAATTTCTTAAATACATCCATATCTAACTTATATGCTGAACCATCTAGTAAGGCAGAGGTTAATTCACAAATAATATACGGAGAAAAATTTAAAATATTATCAAAGAAAAAAAGTTGGGTAAAAATTAAAACTAGTTATGATAACTATGTAGGCTTTATAAAAAATAATGATTTTAAGAAAAAATTTAAACCAACAAAAAAAGTTTACAAGTTAAAAGCAAGAATTTACAAAAAAGTAAAAAAAAAATTTTTACCGACTAATCAATTTTTATATTTTGCTTCAGGGATATCTGTAATTAGTAAAAATAAAACTTTTATCCAATTTGAAGATAATAAGTGGTTGAGAAATAAGGATTTAAGAGAAATTACACATTTTGAAAAAAATTATAAAAAAATTTTAAGATTATTTCTAAATTCTAAATATAAATGGGGTGGTAAAACAGCTGACGGTATTGATTGTTCCGCATTAATACAAATATACTATTATTACAATAGAACTTTTTTTCCTAGAGATACAAAAGATCAAGTGAAATATTGCAAAAAAAAAATAAGTAAAAATTTTTCAAAGGGAGATATCGTCTTTTGGAAAGGACATGTTGGAATGTGTCTTAATAAACATCAATTTATTCATGCTTATGGTCCCAGAAAAAAAGTTGTAATAATGCCAACGAAATTTACTATCATGTTGATTGATAAAACAGCGAGCTTGAATATTATAAAAATAAGTAATATTAAAAATTATTAATTTCTGCCAAAATCGGGTTTGCTAGTATCTTGTTTCAATTTAACGATTTTAGATCTTACTTTCTTAGTTTGAGTTAATTTTTTAATAACTGATTTACTATTACCTGAGATAATGTCTCTCTTAAAAGAGTGGAGATTTTTCACAAAAATATCAATTGCTTTTGATACATTTGTTTTATTGTTAAAAAAAATATCTCTCCACATTATTTCATTTGATGCAGCTATTCTTGAGAAATCTCGCAAACCACCTGCGCTATATTTAATTAAGTTGTATCTCTGTTTTTTTTCAAAATCTTGTGCAGATTTTACGAGATTATAAGCAATTAAATGTGGTAAATGACTTGTCATTGAAAAAATCTTATCGTGTTTTTCAGAATCCATTACAACAGTTTTAGAGCCTACCTTTTTCCAGAAAGATCTTAAAAAATTTAAATGATTAATATTAGTTTTTTTATCTTTTATTAAAACACACCATTTATTTTCGAATAAATCCTCTTTCCCATTTTCAGGCCCGCTAACCTCAGACCCGGCAATAGGGTGACTTGAAGTCCAGAATATTTTTTTTTTTAAATTTTTTCTAATTATTTCATTAGATTTTAGCTTTGCTGAACCAATGTCTGTAATTATATGATCAGACGAAAGATAATCATTTATTTTTAAAATTATTTTTTTATATTCACTCATTGGTGTACAAAAAATAATAAAACCTGTATGAGGTACTACATCCTTTAATTTTTTTACAATAGTACCTTTTAATTTAAGTTTTTTTATTTTTTCAATATTTTTTCTGGATTTTTCGTAAATGAAAATTTTTTTTGAAATTTTTTTTTTGGAAATTTTTCTGACCAAAGATGAACCTAGTAGACCACAACCAATAATCAATATATTTTTCATCTTTTAAATATACTTTGAGCTGCTTTCATAAATTTTATATTATCAGTTTTTGAACCCACTGTTAATCTCAACATATTTTTTATTTTATACCCATCCTCTGTAGATCTTAAAATTATTCCTTTATTCTTTAGTTTTTCATAAAAATATTTAGCTTTAATTCTACATTTTGAAAAATCCAAAAGTAAAAAATTAGCTGAAATTTTATTAGAATTAATTTTATAGTTTTTCAAAAAATTTTTTATTTTTTTTGCATAAAAAATATTATGGCTAATTGAACGAGATATAAATTTATTATCTTTAAGAGACTCTACTGCAGCTTTTTGAGCTACCTCGTTAACATTAAATGGAGGTTTGATAATGTTGAGGGACTTTATAATTTTTTTTGACCCATATCCCCATCCTATTCTTAATGAAGATAATCCATAAATTTTTGAGAATGTCCTTAAAATAAAAACATTTTCTTTTTTCTTAAATAAATCTAAACCTGATTTGTAATCGTGATTTTTCATATATTCTGCATAAGCATCATCTACAACAAGTAAAATATCTTTTCTAAGTTTTTTTCTTAATTCGATAAGTTCAATTTCAGTTAAATAAGTTCCTGTTGGGTTATTTGGATTTGCTAAGAAAACAATTTTAGTTTTTTTTGTAACTTTTTTAATTATTTCTGAAATTGAGATTTTATAATTTTTTTCTTTGGCAAATATTACTTTTGCACCTACTATTTTTGAATAAATTCTGTACATTAAAAAACTAAATTGGGGAACAATTACTTCATCTTTTGGTCTTAAAAATAATTGACATAACATCTGAATAACCTCATCAGATCCAGCCCCACAAATAACTTTGTCTTTATCGCATTTAAATTTCTTTGAGATTTGAGACCTGAGCACCTTAGATTTTCCATCCGGGTATCTAAAAAAATTAAGGTTTTTATTTGATATTATTTTCTTTACTTTAGGGCTCATGCCAAGAGCAGACTCATTAGCTGATAATTTAATAACCTTTTTCAAATTATTAACGCTAGATTTACCTGGCTCATAGGCATCAATATTGAATTTTTTAAATCTCATAATATTTTCTTTTTTTTTAATTTTTTATGCTCTTTATAGATAAATTAAGATTTTTTTATATAGTTTAAGTTAAAATATATTAAAATTGACATAGCTCAAAACTTCTTGTACAAAATTTTTGCGCTGATTTATCTGAATTGCGAGCGCTATAAAAAAACCGCTAAAAAGTTTTTTTCTCACAATTCAATTTTCAGCAATAATTATGAATATAAGAGAAAATATAAAAAAATTGATAATTGAAAAACCACTTAAGTTAGACTGTGGTAAAACTATTAGTAAATTTCCTTTGGCATACGAGACCTATGGCAAATTAAATGAAAATAAGGATAATGCAATTTTAGTCTTTCACGCCTTAACAGGTGATCAATTTGTAACAGGTGTAAATCCAATAACTAAAAAAGATGGATGGTGGTCTTATGCTGTAGGCCCAAAAAAATCTATCGACACAGATAAATATTTTGTAATTTGTGCTAATGTAATTGGTGGTTGCATGGGGTCTTTTGGTCCAAGTCACGAAAATCCTGAAACAAAAAAAATATATGGAACAGATTTTCCAGTTATTACGATCAATGATATGGTAAACGCCCAAGTAAATTTATTAGATTTTTTTAATATCAAAAAGCTTTTTTCTGTAGTTGGTGGATCAATGGGAGGGATGCAGGTCTTACAATTTGTGAGTAATTTTCCAGACAAAGCTAAAACAGCTGTCCCTATTGCTTGTACATCTAGCCATTCAGCCCAAAATATTGCATTCAATGAACTTGGTAGACAAGCAATAACTGCTGATCATAATTGGATGGATGGAAAATATAATTCTAAAAGCACGTTGCCAGATAAAGGGTTAGCTGTAGCAAGAATGGCTGCTCATATTACCTATTTATCTAAAAAGGGACTTCAAGAAAAATTTGGTAGGAATCTCCAGGAAAGAGATGATCTTAAATTTGGATTTGATGCTGATTTTCAAATAGAAAGTTATTTACGTTATCAAGGTTCAGTATTTGTGGATAGATTTGATGCTAACAGTTATCTTTACATAACTAGAGCAATGGATTATTTTGATTTGGTTAAACGATTTGATGGCAATCTATCAAACGCCTTCAAAAAAACCAAAACTAAATTTTTTATTATGTCCTTTACGTCAGATTGGCTTTATCCAACTCAAGAAAATAAAGATATAGTTATTGCTTTGAACGCAATTGGTGCGAATGTAGGTTTTGTTGAAATAGAGTCTGATAAAGGGCATGACTCTTTTTTGCTAGAAGTTCCAGATTTTTTAAATGCACTCAAAAATTTTTTAGATAAATCTTATATAGAAGGTAATAATGAAAGCTGAATATAATTTTATTGCAAATATAATCGAAAAAAACTCTACTGTATTAGATGTTGGTTGTGATGATGGAACTTTGATGGAATTTTTGAGAAAAAACAAAAATGTGAATATAAGAGGAATTGAAATTTCTAAAGAAAAAGTTCAAATATGTATAGCTAAAGGATTGACAGTTATTGAAGGTAATGCAGAGCTTGATTTAAAACAATTTCCGAAAAATTCTTTTGACTACGTTGTTTTGGGCCAGACACTGCAAGCCTTTATAAATCCAGAAATTGTCATTAAGGAACTTTTAAGAGTTGGCAAAAAAGCCATTGTGACTATTCCGAACTTTGGAAATTGGAAAGTAAGGTTAGACTTACTTTTTAAAGGAACTATGCCAATTACAAGTTCACTACCTCATGAATGGTACAACACACCAAATATTCATATGTGTACTATTAAAGATTTTGTAAGATTTTCAGAAACTATTAATTTTAAAATTGTTAAATCTTTAGCTCTAATAAATAAGAATATCTCGAATATAAGTAAATCAAATATTTTTTTGAAAAATTTATTCGGAGAGCTTGGAATATTTTTGATTGAAAATAAATGAAAATAAAAATTATTAAATGTCTTCAAGATAATTATAGTTACGCAATAATTGATGAAAATAGTCAATCTGCTTGTATAGTTGACCCAAGCGAATCTGAACCAATAATTGATTTTATAGATAACAATAAGATTGATCTTAAATATATTTTAAATACCCATCACCATCACGATCATATCGGTGGTAATCTTGAACTGAAAAAAAAATATAATTGTGATGTTATTGGATTTAAAGATGATAAGGATCGAATTCCAGGAATAAATATTCTTGTAGAAAATAATCAAATCTGGCAGAAAGGTAACTTTGAAGCAAAAATTTATCATACGCCGGGTCATACATCAGGTCATATTGCTTTCCATTTTTTTAAAGAAAAAATAATTTTTACAGGTGATACTTTGTTTTCTCTAGGTTGTGGTAGAATCTTCGAGGGAACTTATGAGCAGATGTTTAACTCTTTAAAAATATTTAAAAAATTGCCTAAAGATACTCTGATCTATTGTGGTCATGAATATACACTAAAAAATTCTGAATTTTGTTTATTCAATGATCCAGACAATTTAAAACTTAAAGAAAAAGTTTTAAAAATTAAGGATAATCATAAATTTAATTCACCAACTATTCCTTCTGTATTAGATGATGAATTAGAGTGTAATATATTTTTAAAAGCTGAGGATATTAAAACTTTTTCAAAACTGAGAGATTTAAAGGATAATTTTTGATTTATTGAGCTTGACTAAAGTTTCGCTCAGATTATATTGCGATTATTAAAAATTGAGATCCTTATGTCTTATGCAGTAATACAAACTGGTGGAAAACAATATAAAGTAGTATCAGGTGAAATCCTAAAAATCGAAAAGCTACCAAATTCAAAACCGGATGCTAAAATAGAATTTAAAGAAATTTTAGCTTACGGAAATGAAAAAGAGATAGAAATCGGATCTCCTACAGTGCAAGGCGCAAAAGTTGAAGCAAACCTGATAAAAAATAGCAAAAATAGAACTATTTTAATTTTTAAAAAAAGACGAAGACAAAATTCAAGAAGAAAGAATGGCCATAGACAACAATATTCTATGATCAGAATAAATAAGATTTTTTCAAAAGATGGTAAGGTTTTATCTGAAGCTAAAGAAGTTTCTAAAGCAACAAAAACAGCGGCAAAGGATACAAAAGAAAACAAAAAGTAAGGTAAAGTTATGGCAACAAAAAAAGCAGGTGGATCATCAAGAAACGGACGTGACAGTGCTGGACGAAGACTTGGTGTGAAAAAATATGGTGGAGAAACCGTGGTGCCAGGAAACATAATCGTAAGACAAAGAGGAACAAAAATTTTTCCCGGTGAAAACGTTGGTATGGGTAAAGACCATTCAATTTTTTCTGTTATTAAGGGCAAAGTTGTTTTTAAAAAAACTAAATCAGATAGAACTTTTGTTTCTGTAAAACCCAATTAATAGTACAACTTAAAATAGCGTTGTATTATGAAATTCTTAGATCAAGTAAAAATTTATATAAAAGCAGGGAATGGTGGAGATGGTTCTCCTAGTTTCAGAAGAGAAAAATTTATTGAATTTGGTGGACCAGACGGCGGTGACGGTGGAAAAGGAGGTTCTGTTATTTTAAAAGCTGAGCAAAATTTAAATACATTAATTGACTTTAGATATCAGCAACATCACAAAGCTGAAAGAGGTGAAAATGGTTCAGGTCAAAATCGTACTGGAAAAAGTGGGGAAGATTTAATTCTCAAAGTTCCTTTGGGAACACAAGTCTTCGAAGAGGACAATAAAACACTTTTGTATGATTTTACCAAAATTGGAGAGAAGTTCATTGTTGCCTCTGGAGGAAAAGGAGGTTTGGGTAACACGAGATTTAAAAGTTCAACAAATAGAGCGCCACGAAAATATACTAAAGGTGTGGTCGGTGAAGAGTTTACAATTTGGCTTCAATTAAAAACTATTGCTGACATAGGCATTATCGGATTACCAAATGCAGGAAAATCAAGTTTGTTGGCAGCTATAACAAATGCAAATCCAAAGATTGCTAATTATCAATTTACTACTTTAAATCCAAATCTTGGTGTTGCAAGTTATGATGATAAAGAAGTCACCCTAGCAGACATACCTGGTTTAATAGAAGGAGCACATGAGGGAACTGGCCTTGGTACGAAATTTTTAAAACATATCGAGAGATGTAAATCTCTTTTGCATTTGATAGATATTACAAATGATGATTTAAAAAAATCTTACAATCAAGTCAAAAAAGAACTCCAAAATTATAGTAAAGATCTTATTAAAAAAAAGGAATTGATTGTTTTAAATAAAATAGATTTATTAGATAAAGATATTGTTAAAAAAACAGTGAAAAATTTTTCAAAGGATAAAAATTGTGAAGTTTTAACTTTGTCAACATTAGAAAAAGACTCTATATCTAAAATTAAGGCTAAACTTATTTCATATGTCTCTTAAAAACTCAAAAATAATTGTAGTTAAAATTGGATCCTCTTTGATAGTTGATAATGACAAAAAAATAAGAAAAAAATGGTTACTGAGTTTTGCCAAAGATATAAAAAATTTAAAATCTAAAAATCGACAGGTTGTAATAGTAAGTTCTGGAGCTATTGCTCTTGGTTGTAAAAAAATGAATTATAGTAAATCAAGTTTAAAACTAGATAAAAGTCAAGCAATAGCCTCTATAGGACAAATAGAATTGATGAATTTATTTTCAGAAACTTTTTCAAAATATAAATTAAATATTTCCCAAATTCTGCTTACATTAGAGGATACCGAAGAACGAAGAAGATCAATAAATGCGAAAAGGACTTTTGAAAATTTATTTCAACTTGATTATATACCTATCGTAAATGAAAATGACACTATTGCTACATCAGAAATAAAATTTGGGGATAATGACAGATTGGCTTCTCGAGTGGCTCAAATTACTAATGCAGATACGTTAATTTTATTATCGGATGTAGACGGTCTTTATACAAAAAATCCTAAAAATTTTAGAGATGCGAAGTTGATTAGAAATATTTCTAACATCAAAAAGGATTTAAAAAATGTTGATATTAAAGGAAGAACAGAATTTGGAAGTGGAGGTATGGATACTAAAATCGAAGCTGCAAGAATATGTAATTTAGCTGGTTGTAATATGGTAATAGCAAATGGATTATATTTAAATCCAATTAATCAAATAGAAAAGAAAAAAAGTTCAACATGGTTCATCTCTAAAGTTCCAAAATTAGATGCTAGAAAAAAATGGATTATTAGCTCCGTTTCACCAAAAGGAGAGTTAATTATTGATGATGGTGCCAAGAAAGCATTAATAAATGGAAAAAGTCTATTGGCAGCTGGTATCAAGAAGGTTATTGGTGATTTTAAAAAAGGTGATCATATAAAAATTTTAGATAATAAACGTAAAGAATTTGCTAGAGGCTTGAGTTCATTCTCATCAAATGAGATAAATAAAATTTTAGGATGCCACTCTAATGAGATAAAAAAGATTCTCGGCTACATTTCAAAATCTGAAGTGATCCATAAAGACGATATGGTAAAAATATGATAAAAAAAATTTTAATCAATATTGGGAAAAAATCAAAAAACGCATTGGTACATCGGGTGGATACTAAAAAGAAAAATAAAGTATTAATAGATTACTGTTCACTTATTAAAAAAAATCAAAAATTAATCCTTAGTGCCAATAAGAAGGACGTTAATAGATCAATAAGTAAGGGAGTCAAAAAAAATTTAATTGAACGTCTTATTTTAAATGAAAAAAAAATAGATAATATTATTAGTTCAATAAAATCTGTAATAAAACTTAAAGACCCAACAAATAGAGTTTTGGAGAAATGGAATAGACCAAACGGGTTAAATATTTCTAAGATCTCAATTCCTATAGGAATAATTGCTATTATTTATGAGAGTAGGCCAAATGTTACCTCAGACGTCGCATCATTATGCTTTAAATCCGGAAACCCAGTAATTTTGAGAGGTGGATCAGAGGCTTTTTTTTCAAATAAAATTTTATCAAAGCTTTTTAGAGACTCATTAAAAAAAAATAATATTAACGAAAATTTTGTTCAATTTATTGACTCCACCAATAGAAATATTGTCGATTATCTATTAAGTAAAATGGATAAATATGTTGATGTAGTTATTCCAAGAGGAGGAAAAAATTTAGTAAAAAAAGTTCAGAAGTTATCTAACTTACCAGTGATTGGTCATTTGGAAGGAGTATGCCATACTTATGTTGATAAGAACGCAAACTTAAATACAGCAAAAAATATTATTTTTAATGCAAAATTAAGAAATACAGCAATTTGTGGGGCTACAGAAACGATTTTAGTTCATCAAAAAATCTTAAAAAAATCATGTAACATTATTTTAAAACACTTAGAAGATCATGGATGCAAAATTATTGGGGATAACAGAATCAAAAAAAATTATAAAGGGAAAATTATTAGAGCTACTAATAAAGATTGGTCAAAAGAATATTTGTCAGCTACAGTTTCTGTAAAATGTGTCAGAGATATAAATGATGCAATCAATCATATTAATAAATATGGGACAATGCACACTGACTCGATTATCACCATGAATAAGAAGTCAGCAAAAAAATTTTTGAATGAGGTTAAAAGCTCAATTGCCATGCATAATACATCGACTCAATTTGCAGATGGTGGAGAATTTGGTTTTGGTGGCGAAGTTGGTATTTCAACTAATAAGCTTCCTCCAAGAGGCCCTATTGGACTTAATCAACTGGTGTCTTATAAGTATCAAATATCAAGTAATGGGAGAATAAGGAAATAATTTGAGATTTAAAAATAAAATTGGTGTTCTTGGTGGGTCGTTTGACCCTGCTCATATTGGTCATTTAGCAATATCAAAAAAAGCTGTAAAAGAATACAAATTAAAAAAAATAATTTGGGCAATTACTTTAAAAAATCCTTTAAAGAAAAAAAATAATACAAGTATTTCTGAAAGAATTTATAGCTGTAAAAAAGTCATAAAGTTAAATAATTTTATAAAAATAAAATTTTATGAAAAGATAATAAGATCTAATAAAACTATTGACTTAATAAATTTTCTAAAAAGAACTACCAAAGCTGAAATTTATTTTCTAATGGGGGCAGATAATCTTATTAATTTTCACAAGTGGTATAAGTGGAAAGCTATTTCAAAAAAATGTAAAATTATTGTTTTTGACCGTCATGGCTATAAAAAAAAATCGTTAAATTCAGTCTCATATAAAAGATTAAATGGAAAAAATTTAAAGTTCATCGAATTTAATAAAGTTAATATTTCATCTTCTCAATTGAGGAAAATTTGATAAGGTTAATATAATTAATGGATAAAATCTTAAGCTTAAAAAAAATTATCATTGAAACTCTCGACATAAATAAAGCTCAAGACATTGTAAGTATAGACTTAAAAGATAAAAGTTCTATGGCTGATTATATGATTATAGCAAGTGGGACTTCATCTAGACATATTCAAGCTTTGTCTGAGCAAGTTTTAAAAAAACTTAAAGATAGTGGAATAAAAGACTCTAAAATTGAAGGTAAAGATAGTAATGAATGGAAACTAGTAGATGGTATTGATCTTATAGTGCATATTTTTCACCCAGAAAAAAGAAATTTTTATGAACTTGAAAAGATGTGGTCTGAATTGATACCCAAAGAAAAATTAATTATATGAAAAAAAAAACTATACTAAACTTTTTAACTTTTATTTTTATTTTATTTTTATTTGATCAAAAAGTAATTTCTTCTGAAAACGAAATATACGAAAAAATAGATGTTTTCGGCGAGGTTTTAGAAAAAATTAATAAGGAATACGTTGATGAAATTAATCAATCAGACAGTATGGACTCTGCTATTAACGGTTTGCTTCAATCTTTAGATCCATATTCAGGCTACATGTCTCCAGAAATTTTTAACGAAATGCAAACTGAGACAAGTGGTGAATTTGGGGGGCTTGGTATTGAAGTTACAATGGAGTCAGGAGTTGTAAAAGTTATTTCTCCAATAGATGATACACCTGCATCCAAAGCAGGAATAAAAGCTGGAGATTATATCGTTAAAATTAATGATACCCAAGTACAAGGTAAATCTTTGAGTGAGGCAGTCGAGTTAATGAGAGGGCCCGTAGGTTCCTCAATTGAATTAACAATAAGAAGACGAGGAGAGAAAAAAGCTTTAACTTTTAATGTCACAAGAGAAATAATTCAAATCAAATCGGTCAAAGCAGAATTACTAGAAAAAAATATTGGGTATATACGATTAACTTCCTTTAATGAAAATAGTGCTGGACAAATAAAAAAAGAAATTAATAAATTTGAAAAAAATAAAAATTTAAAGTCTTACATTTTAGACTTAAGAAATAATCCAGGTGGATTATTATCACAAGCTATAAAAATTTCTGATTTCTTTTTGGATAATGGTGAGATTGTATCTACAAAAAGTAGACAACAATCAGAAAATCGAAAATGGTTTGCAAAAAAAGGAGATCTTACTAAAGGAAAAACTATTCTTGTTTTAATAAATTATGGCTCTGCCTCTGCTTCTGAAATTGTAGCTGGAGCTTTAAAAGATCATAAAAGAGCAATTTTGATTGGTGAAAATAGTTATGGGAAAGGATCTGTTCAATCTATTATTCCTTTAAAAAATAAAGGGGCTATAAGATTAACTGTAGCTAAGTATTATTTGCCTTCAGGAAAATCTATTTCTGAAGTAGGCGTGTCACCAGACATTGAAATCGATGAAGAAAGTGATGAGTTTAAAATTAGAACTGAAACCGACAATCAATTGAATTACGCGATCAAATTACTTAATGGTTGAAATTCAGGAAAAATACAAAAATCTACCTTACAGAGTAGGTGTTGGGATAATTGTCTTAAATAAAGAAAATAAAATTTTTGTAGCAAAAAGAATTGACAACCCAAAAGGTTTTTGGCAAATGCCACAAGGAGGTGTTGATGAAGGTGAAGATTTTTTATCTGCTGCCTACAGAGAATTAGAAGAAGAAACTAGTATTAAAAACGTCGAGTTAATAACTGAAATAGATGAAATAACCACTTATGAACTACCAAACCATCTTCTAGGTAAAATTTGGAAAGGTAAATTTAAAGGGCAGAAACAAAAATGGTTTTTAATGAGATATCTTGGTAGTGATAATGAAATAAATATTAACACAAGCAAACCAGAATTTTTTGAATGGAAATGGATAGAACTAAATTCTATTACAGATATAGTTGTAAGTTTCAAACTTAATGTTTACAAGATACTTCAAAAAAAATTAGAAAAAATTATTAATTAATAGTTCTTAAAACTTCAATTTTCTGATCAATTAAGTATTTTGCTTGATCGCTTATGTTGTCCTTAGCTGTCTCTTTCTCAGCAACTCTCAACATTTCATCTACTTTGCTTTTTTCCATATCTTTAATGTTGAAAATTGAGCTAGTAAGAATTGATAGATTGTTATTCTTGAATTCAATTATTCCGTCTTCAACATAATATTTTTCTTCACCTAATTTTGAATAAATTTTGATTATGCCAGGTTTTAAAAAAGAAATTATAGATATATGATCCTTAAGTATTCCTATCTCTCCCTCAAATGCTGGGGCTACCACTTCAGTGACATCATCTTTTGAAAGAAAAGATTTTTCTGGGTTGACTACTTCAAGTTTAAATTCTTCGCTCATTAAGCGGCATCTTTTTTCATTTTTTCAGCTTTTTCTATAGCCTCTTCAATTGTACCGACCATATAAAACGCAGCCTCTGGTAGATGATCATACTCACCTTTACAGATTGCATCAAAACCTTTTATTGTAGACTCAAGTTCAACTAGTTTACCTGGGGATCCTGTAAATACCTCAGCAACGAAGAAGGGTTGTGATAAAAATCTTTGAATCTTTCTTGCTCTGGCAACTATCAATTTATCTTCCTCAGATAGCTCGTCCATACCCAAAATGGCTATTATATCTTGCAAAGATTTATAAGTTTGGAGTATTTTTTGAACTTCTCTGGCAACCCTATAATGTTCATCTCCAACTATTCTAGGATCAAGAATTCTTGAAGTAGAGTCAAGAGGATCTACTGCGGGATATATTCCAATTTCAGCAATTTGTCTTGAAAGTACTGTTGTTGCATCTAGGTGAGCAAATGATGTAGCGGGTGCTGGATCAGTTAAATCATCAGCAGGAACATAAATTGCTTGTACTGATGTAATAGACCCTTTGTTAGTGGTTGTGATTCTTTCTTGTAAGTTACCCATATCCGTTGCTAAAGTTGGTTGATATCCAACAGCAGAGGGAATTCTTCCTAATAGAGCTGACACCTCTGAACCTGCTTGTGTAAATCTAAATATATTATCAACGAAAAATAAAACATCTTGTCCTTCTTGATCCCTGAAATATTCAGCAACCGTCAAACCTGTTAAAGCAACTCTTGCTCTTGCCCCTGGAGGTTCATTCATTTGACCATATACTAAGGCAGCTTTAGATCCTGCTCCTTCTTTTTTAATAACACCAGACTCTATCATTTCATGATATAGATCATTTCCCTCTCTTGTTCTTTCACCCACTCCAGCAAAAACAGAAAAACCTCCATGAGCCTTAGCAACATTGTTAATTAATTCCATAATTAAAACAGTTTTTCCAACACCTGCTCCTCCAAATAATCCAATTTTTCCACCTTTTGCATAAGGAGCTAACAAGTCTATAACTTTAATACCAGTAACAAGAATTTCAGTTTCAGTTGATTGATCATTAAATTCAGGTGCCGATCTATGGATTGGCCAATTTTCTTTTGTTTTAACGTCTCCTCTTTCATCTATTGGTTCGCCAACTACATTGATTATTCTTCCTAAAGTTTCTGGACCAACTGGAACTTTAATTGGAGCTTTTGTATTAATTACTTCGTCACCTCTTTTCAACCCTTCTGTAGCGTCCATTGCAATAGTTCTTGCGGTTGACTCTCCTAAATGTTGAGCGACCTCTAAAACTAGACGATTATTTCCATTTTTGCATTCTAATGCTGTTAAAATTTCTGGAAGTTCTCCTTCAAATTTAACATCAACTACTGCACCTATAACTTGTGTAATTATTCCTTTGCTCATAATTATAAACTTTCTGCTCCTGATATTATTTCTATTAGTTCTTTTGTAATTGCTGCCTGACGACTTCTATTATACTCAATAGTAAGTTTATCAACCATTTCACCTGCGTTTCTAGTTGCATTATCCATAGCACTCATTCTTGCACCTTGTTCGCTAGCTGAATTCTCTAACATCGCTTTAAATATTTGTGTTGATATATTTTTGGGTAATAAATTGGTTAAAATCTCATCCTCATCAGGTTCAAATTCATAATTATCCTCTGATTTTTCCTTGTCATCAATATCTGTTTTTAACGGTATGATTTGTTGAGCTTGAGGTATTTGTGTAATAACATTTTTAAATTGATTAAAAAAAATCGTGCAAATATCAAATTCTTCTTTTTGAAACTTCTCAATAATTATTTTGCTTACTTTTTCGGCGTCA
Source organism: uncultured Pelagibacteraceae bacterium (assembly GCA_902620465.1). Classification (GTDB taxonomy): domain Bacteria; phylum Pseudomonadota; class Alphaproteobacteria; order Pelagibacterales; family Pelagibacteraceae; genus Pelagibacter. The sequence goes on along the minus strand of CACNIF010000001.1, from coordinate 182,848 downwards.
AAAAAATTGGCATTTTTTGAATTTTTAAATGAAATATTTTCAATTATTTTATCACCAAAAACTCTTTTTAATTGATCATTGCCTTTAGAGCCTACAGTTATAATCTTTAATTCTTTACCCTCACTAGATAATCTAGAAAAATAACTTTTGGCTTTTTTAATAATATTAGAATTAAAGCCACCACATAAACCTCTATCTGAAGTCATCACAACACACAAATGAATTTGATCTTTTCCTGTTCCAGATAAAAGCTTAGGGGCATTTTCTTTATCAGAAATTCCCTCCGACAAATTTAAGATTATATTATTCATTTTTTCTGAGTATGGTCTTCCTTTTTCTGCGCTATCTTGAGCCCTTTTAAGTTTAGCTGCAGCAACCATCTTCATAGCTTTAGTAATTTTTTGTGTAGACTTAACACTCGCAATTCTTTTTTTTAAATCATCTAAACTAGCCATAAATATTTTATGAATTAAATGTTTGTTTTAACTGTTTTATTACTTCTACTAATTTTTGTTCAGAGTCGTCCTCAAGCTTACCTGAACTTAAAATAGACTCTATGATTTCTGGTTTTTCAGATTTACATTTTTCAATTATTTTATTTTCAAAATTTGCAATTTCTTTTAGCTCTATGTCATCTAGATAACCTTTAACACCACAAAAAACTGAAATTACTTGCTCAGCCACAGTCATCGGAGAATATTGTTTTTGTTTAAGCAACTCTGTGAGCTTTGATCCTCTATTAAGTAGTTGTTGAGTTGATGCATCTAAGTCAGAGCCAAATTGTGCAAAAGCTGCCATTTCTCTGTATTGTGCCAATTCTAATTTCATTGAACCAGAAACTTTTTTCATGGCCTTTGTTTGTGCTGCAGATCCAACTCTTGAAACTGAAAGCCCTACGTTTATAGCTGGTCTTATACCTTGATTAAAAAGTTCAGTTTCTAGAAAGATTTGTCCATCTGTAATTGAAATCACATTTGTGGGTATGTAGGCAGAAACATCTCCACCTTGTGTTTCTATAATTGGTAATGCTGTTAAAGAACCGCCACCATGTTCATCACTTAGTTTTGCTGCTCTTTCAAGTAATCTGCTATGAAGGTAAAATACATCCCCAGGATATGCCTCCCGTCCTGGCGGTCTTCTTAAAATTAAAGACATTTGTCTATAAGCAACAGCTTGCTTTGAAAGATCATCATAAATTATTAGTGCATGCATTCCATTGTCTCTGAAATACTCTCCCATAGCACAACCAGTGTACGGTGCTAAAAATTGCAAAGGAGCTGAGTCTGATGCCGTGGCAGCAACAATAGTAGTATATTCCATTGCGCCAGCCTCTTCTAATGTTTTTTGAATTTGTCTTACAGTCGATCTTTTTTGACCAACAGCTACATAAATACAATATAACTTTTGTTTTTCATCCCCTGACTCATTAATTTTTTTTTGATTGATGATTGCATCAACAGCAACTGCTGTTTTACCTGTTTGTCTATCTCCAATAATTAATTCTCTTTGTCCTCTTCCAATTGGCACTAAACTATCGATAGATTTTAAACCTGTTTGCATCGGTTCGCTAACAGATTGACGAGGTATTATGCCTGGTGCTTTTACCTCTACCCTACTTTTCTTAACACCTTTATCTAAAGCACCCTTTCCATCAATAGGATTACCTAAACCATCTACCACTCGTCCCAGTAATTCTTTTCCGACTGGAGTATCAACGATGCTTCCGGTTCTCTTTACTATATCTCCTTCTTTAATATTTCTATCATCACCAAAAATAACAACTCCAACATTTTCGCTCTCTAAATTAAGAGCCATACCTTTTGAACCATCGGTAAACTCAACCATTTCTCCAGCTTGAACATTGTCAAGTCCATAAATTCTAGCTATACCATCTCCGACTGACAAAACTTGGCCTACTTCAGATACCTCCGCTTTTTCTCCAAAGTTTTTAATTTGTTCTTTTAATATTTTTGTTACTTCTGAGGGATTTATTTCCATTTTATACCTTTATCATTTTATTTTCTATTTGCTGTAATTTATTTTTAATAGAAGTATCAATCATCATACTGCCTACTTGCACTATCAGTCCTCCAATTAAACTTTCATCATATTTATAATTTAGTTTTATTTTTGAAGTGAAATGTTTTGATAATTCATCTTTGATCTTATTAATTTCGTCTTTTGATAGATTTTTTGCTGATTTAATCTCCGTCTTTAACTCACCTCTTTTTTCTGAGCAAATCTCAATAAAATTATTCAATATTTGCTCCACAAAGAAAAATCGCCTTTTTATTACTAAAAAATTTGTGAAATTTTTTAGTAAATTTTCAATTTTTAAATAATCAAAAATTTTATCAATTACATTACTTAAATCGTTCTGATTTACTGTAGGGTCTTTGATTAAGTTTTTAAAATCGTTACTTTTTTCAATTAAATTAATTATTAATAGTACATTTATCTCTATTTGAGGAAGCACATTTGCTTCCTTTGCTAATTCGTACAAAGCTAGAGAATATCTGTTAGCTGAAGTGCTAGAAAAACCTATATTTTTGCTCAATTTATTACCTTTTAATGTACGTGAATAATTTAAAAAATCAGGATTTAATTAACATATGCCATAATACTCTTCAAGTAACACGTTGACAAAAAAATGTTTTTTTTAGGCATTAATTGAAGCTTATTGGGTCAACATCAACTGAAAGTTTTATTCCTGGTAAAAATTTATATTTTGTTATTAAAGTAGACAAAGTTTTCTGTAATTTTAAATTCTTAGGTCCTCTAATTAACAATCTAATTCTGTACTTACCTTTTAATCTAAATATTGGTGCATTTACAGGTCCTAAAACTTTACCAATTATTTTATTTTCTAAAAATAATTTGAATTTAGTAGCTTCTTTCTCCAATTTACTTTCATTTTCTCCTGATAAGATTAAAGAGATAAATCTTTGAAATGGAGGTAAGCTGTTTTTTTTTCTTATTTCTACTTCTTTTTCTAAAAAAATGTTTGGATTTTTATTGGTGATGTCATTAATCATTGTTGAATTATGACTATAAGTCTGAAAATAAACAGTTGAGGGTTGTCCTGTACGTCCCGCTCTTCCAGATAATTGATGATATAGTTGTAAGTTTTTTTCTGCTCCTCTTAAATCATGACCATAGGATGATAAATCAATATCAACAACAACTATACAATTAAGATGTGGAAAATGAAATCCTTTGGAAATTAATTGTGTTCCAATCAGTATTTCAATTTCATTATTTATAATTTTTTCAAGTTTTTCCTTTGAGTTTTTTTTATTCATAGTGTCGCTTGAAAAAATTTCAATTTTTTTATGTGGGAAGTTTTTTTTGACCTCCTCTGAAATTCTTTCTACTCCCGGTCCACTAAATATAAAATCACAATTTCCATCTTGAGAACAGTTTCTAATTAAAGAGGTTTTAAAACCACAATAGTGACACAATAAGTTATTTTTAATCTTATGGTAAACTAAATTTATTGAACATTTTGGACATGAGAAACTATTTAAACATTTTTTACATAAAGCATTTGGTGAAAAACCTCTTCTGTTCAAAAAAAATAAAACTTGATCTTTCTTTCCTAGGTGAAAATTAACTTTCTGAATTATCTCTTTTGAGAGCCAAGATTGCTTCTGCAATTTAACATGATTTAAGTTTATAATTTCAAAATTTGGCAAAGAAGCATTTTGATACCTCTGCTCAAGTCTTGAAAATTTGTACTTCTTTTTTTTTATATTTACAAATGTTTCCAAAGAGGGGACAGATGTTATTAAATTGATTGGAACTTTTTCAAATAATGCCCTAGAGATAGCCATGTCTCTAGCATTATATATTACTCCTTCATCTTGTTTATATGATTGGTCATGTTCTTCATCAACAATAATTAATCCTAAATTTTTAAAAGGCAGGAATAGAGATGATCTCGCCCCAATTACAACACTTATTTTTCCTCTAATGATACCTTCCCATATAATCTTTTTATTTTTTTTTGTAATACCAGAATGCCAAATTGCAGGTTTAAACTTAAAAAATTCTATGAATTTTTTTTCAAATTGAGTGGTCAAACCAATTTCTGGTAAAAGAATTAAACCCTGAAAACCCTTTACCAAAACATTTCTTAAAGCCTCAAAATATACAAATGTTTTACCAGATCCTGTCGTACCCTGCAAAACATGTACATTAAATCTCTTATTAGAACTATTTATTTGCTCCAGTGATTTTTTTTGATCATTTGTTAATTTAATAAGATTGTCATGACAATTAAATGTTAAACTATCATAAAATTTTTGATCAATACCTTTAAGCTCTTTACCACCTGTCAATACAAGCTTTAGAGCCATACCTTTTGGAACAATGTTGTATTCTGAAAACCAATTTAAAAAATCTAACGTGTTCTTTTTTAAACTTGGAATATCTAATTTATTAATAACTCTTTTTATCTTAAATTTTTTTGAATTATTTTTTTCAAATTCATCCCATACAACACCTGTTACTTTAGTTTTACCAAAAGGAACTTCAACAAAATCGCCAACTTTTAATTTGATATCACTCTCATAAGTAAACGGGTGATTAAATACGTTCGGCAACAGAATCGGAAATTTCATTTTTAGATAATATGAATTTTTTTTAAGAGTGTATTTGACTTTTTAACATACACACAGAACCGTTGATACAAAACACTTTTAGAAGCAATGTTTACTCTCTTCTTTCCATACCAAGAATGTACCAAGAAATATGATTAAGTGATTAATAAATCCTAACATTCTCAACATATTTTAAAATCTTATTTCATTTTAAATCTTGGTACAAGTTAATAAAAAACTTCAATAAAACCGAGTCTAATTTTTATAACTTTTGGGATTTAAAACTGACTCAAACATAGCGATTGCGAGTCCATAGAGCACCCTATTTTAAGCAGCAGGAATTAATCCGACAAACTAATCATGAAATAAATTGTGGTCGTCCTCGTGCTGCTAAAGCAGCCGACTCGGACTCCCACGTTTCGCATAAGCTCAAGGGATCCTAAATGAAACCCGTTTTTGAAAAAAGATACTAGATTGAATCCAAGTTTTTGAGAATGGTTGCTTCTACTCTAGGTGTTAATATCTGTAATCGTCATAGTCATAGGCCCAAAAATATTTTGCATTTGTAAACCTTTAATCCTAGAATATCCTATATCAATTATTATGGCTTCTTGGCAAAACTCATCAGGTAAAGAAAACCACAAATCACTTTTTGAAAACGTGAGTCATGATCGTTGTATCTTTTGTGGTGGAGATCGTACAGAAATCGCTAGAACAGATTTTACAATTTATTTTTCAGAGTTCGAGTATTCAACGGGCAGCATTTGCAAGAGCTGCTATCACGCTAACGCCAAACAAGTAAAAGCAGTTTAAAGATTTCTTCCTCCAGGCATGATGTCATGGGAAAGCGTACCTGGAGGAAAGAATTACTATTAATGATCTGCAACCATTAACAAACCAAGATTCTTGTTTCAAGAACCAAAATGCAATTATAGTTAATTTTAGTTAAAAATATTTTAGCAGCAGGAACCATGGATCAAGCAGCATGGCTCAAGAACCAAGTAAACCCCGTCATTCAGAGCTGCCAAAAAAACTTTGCTATTCTTCCTTTTTATCCTTTTTTACCTCTTTCATTGGCCCAAACATCTCTTCAGCCATAGATTTATTTATAGCTTCAAACTCTTCACGGGTTGGAAACATTTCTTTCATCTTCGCTGACATATCTTCCTCTGTAATTTCTTTTGTCAAAGTCATATTCCGATCAATATAGAAACCTTGGACTTTTCCTTTTAACTCTTCCATTTTTCCTGCGACTCCATACTGACCTTTCGCCCGAGCTTCGTTTTGAATTCTAGTTAAATTGGCCAGGTGTTTTTCTTTATCGATTAACCAAATTTCTCTGTTGGCAATTTGCCGAGCGTTAATCTCTTCAACTACATCAGGATTCTTTCGCCAATCTAATAACTCATTGGCCCGAGTATGAGCTGAACCTGGATCATATCCTGCACGAATTGCACAATCCCTGGCTGATAGTAAACCAAATTTGCTAGTGTACTGATCGATAAATTTTTGCTGCTTTGGTGTAAATTTAGTTAAATATTTTTTTCCTTTATTAGACATGGTTTAATTCCTTACTGATAATTTTATTAAAGTTGCTTTTCCTTTTTGTCTTTCAACAATTATTAAATTATCTCTTTCCAACTTATGCAATGCTTCGGACTTTCTTTGTCTTTCAATTCCAAACTCCAATTTAAAATGTGTATTAGGCAGCGTGATCCACTCGCTACCGTTCATGGATCGTTTCCATAAAATATAATCCAATATGATTCTGCCCACACCACCAGCCGATTTATAAAATGCTGCAGCCAATAAATATTCTGTTTTATAAATATACCACTTCTCCTTATCGGCTTTCTTGCTTCGCCTACCTATATGGGTATTAGATATATTAGTAAACTTAATCATAACTTAAATATTAACTTGAATAGACGGTTGATTATTTTTTGTGACAGTGTGTCCGTTTTTTAAACATGTACTGTCCGTTATTTGTGCACCCTTTGCATTTAATAATTTTTCAAAAAGTTTATCCCAACGCTCCTGGTGTTCTCTGTCTTGCTTATATTGTGGACCAATTAATTTTGTATCAACTGCAATGTTCCAACCAATAACTTTAAATGCAGCTTCACTCATGATTTGTTTAATTTGTTTTATGTCATCAATCATTGCTCTTAAATTTTTCTTTTCACAATGAATTAAAACAGCGTCATGAACGGGCATAGAAATTTCAAAATTTTTATTATCCAAATCTATGATTGCTCTTCTTAAAATTTCTGAACCATGAGATTGCAAAGGCCAATTCATTAACCGTCTTGGGTTCGTTGCTTCCTTATCTGATATGTAATATCTCCAACCAAAAACAGTTTCAAAATATCCTCTTGCCACTGCAGCTTTAATTACTCCGTCAATCCATTTAAAATAAATCGGATATATCTGTTTTATTTTTTCAAGTAAGTATGCTGCTTCAGCGTACGAGATTCCTAATTTTAATTTTAATCCTAAAGCTGTTTGGCCATAACCAACTGCAAGAAAAGTTTGTTTATACAATTCTCTTTCTACTTCGTAATCTTTTCGAATTGCATTTGCAGGAATAGCTCCTGCGATTTTTGCAGTGTATAAATATGGATCTCCACTTGCTAAAGCTTTTTTAATTCCTGGATCTCCTGACAATGCTGCTTGAATTACAGCTTCTTGAGATTTCCAATCTGCATAAATTAAATAATGGTCTTTATCAGTGCCAATTATATTCCTCATTCGTCTTGGTGCACCAAACGGATTTGTTGCTGTAGATACATTTGTTCGACCAGTGATTTGACCAAATAAATTAATCGAACATCTAGATCTCTTATCTTCTCCAGGCACATAACCTTTTAAATTTTTAGCTTCGATAATAAATTTAGAATCTCTGATTTGTTGGATCTTTGGGTAATTGGGAGAATATCTATACAGTGTTCTGTCATCTTTTGCAGGTTGTCCCGTTTTAGTTCTTGGCCAATCTTTTAATAAATTTTCTCTTTCTAAAAACGCTGCAAACTTTTTCTGATTCCACTTATCGCCAACATACACATCACAAACACTCTGCAGCTCTTCTATCTCCTGGGCCTTAATAACAGGAAAGTATTTTTCCATATCAGAAAATAAATCATAATTAATTGGAATTCCGTTTCGTTCTATTTTGGCAATTACACCTTGGGATCTACAGTGAAATATTGCCTGGCTTAAAATTTTTTTAGAATTTTTATCTCTAAAATCAAACTCCTTACATTGTGCCATGAATAGTTTAGCGTTCTCTTCAACATCAGTAATATTGTATTCAATAATTTTTTCTTTTTCTGTTGCTGTATATGCAGGATATTTATTAATAATTAATTTTCTGTAGATCTCTTTTTGAGCTTCAGTGATAGTTGGTATTGAATATCTTTTGCATGAGTCAAGCAGCGAGAAACCTGACTCACGGCCCAACCAAAGTTTCTTATCTTGAACCATTGTGTCCCAAATATAAATTGGTCGGGCCATGTCTAGCTGCAGCATACATGAAACTTCTGCAACTGCATTATGGCAAATATAAATTGTTTCATTGCAATTGAATGGCCAATCAGGTTTAGAATCTAAATACCAATGTGTAATTCTTTTTCCTGATTTTAATTCCAAAAAAGTTGCACAAACTACTTTAGGATTTTCTCCAGGTGGCTGTGAATATTCAAAGTCATACACAACCACATTTTTAAATGAGTCATAAATTAATTTTTTTAAACTCATTCTTTTGTAATCCTTATTCCATAACCAACATGTTCAAAACCACTGCTGCTGTATGAAGTATGAACCTCTGATTTTAATTGCCACCCTGGGATTTCTTCAATTACAATTCCGTATTTTTCTTTTAGGTAATCAATAACTGAATGAATTGCTGAATGATTAAATGGATTTTCTCTAAAAAAGAATTCATTCTCTTTTGGCTTCCTGTACTCACTAACAATTTTTATATTCCTAGGATCCATTTACTTTTTCTCCCGTTTGAATTTGAGAAGCTGCTAAAACCCTAGTGACGTATGGATTGGTTTTATAATTATCAGGTGTAATTACTCTGTCATTAAAAGCTTTTTTATTTGCTTCCTTTTTATCCAAAACAAAGTTCGGTTCTCCAAACATATCTTGATCTTCTTTCCTTGCTGTCCAACCGTCATAGACTCTGTTTCCTTGATTAGTTTTCATGTTTACCCACTCATGTTGGGCTCTCTCCATAACCTGAAACGCTGTTGCATTATAAGAATTTATATTTCCGTTCCTATCAGCTTCAGGAATAGTGACGGGCCAAACACCCAACCTATTTGAAGAGGTCACATAGTAGGCAAGATAAACCAATCTCCCTTTTTTAAATCCGTCTAAAATTTCTGATTTAAAATCATCAGGCCCAATTACTAAAAAATCCTGATCTAAAACATCAACTTTTACTTTGACAATTAGGCCTTTATCTAGATCTTCTTTCTTGCTGCCATAAACTCTAAACCAATCTGTTTCTCCTGGTTTTTTGGCTTCTACATGGGAAACTGAAACTAATTTATTTCCTGTAATTCCCGTGTTGAATGATTGGGAAGTTTCAACCTGATCCCAATAATCAGTTTTTATTTCATCATTAATAGTCATGGTGTTTTTCTCCTTTAGTTAGATTAATTAATTGATGTGTTCTCCTTTGATATCAGAAGCTTTTTATGAAATAGCAGCGTGTAATAAGTAATCTTACGAGTCATCTTGAGCTGCGTTAATAAAAATTTGATTGCGTCATCTGCATTATCAAACTTGTCTTTCCAATCCCACTCACTCACAACTTTTACGCTGCCAAACTCATTTAAAAGTTTGTCTATTTCTTTTGGACTATTCAATATCATTCTCCCTCCGTTAGTTATCTGTTCGTTCGTCATTTAAAATTTTATGCAACCTTTCTAGTTCAGCGTCTTTAGTTTCTTGATCTTCACTACGAGTCCACTTATCAGCAATACATTTTTTCCATTTGTATTTGAGTTGTTTGTTTTCAGTTTTTAATTCTGAAACTTCGTATGTTAGATCTCTCACTCTGTCGTTTTTATAGCCAACCTCGCTCCAAAGATTTTCTAGTTGTTTTGCAATTACCAAATTTGCTTCTGTCAATTTAGAGTTTGTTTCTCTCAATGACTCTAGCTGCTCTTTCAATTCCCACTTTGTCATCATATCGGCCTATACAAACTTGGGATTCCACCTTGACCGTATTGCTTATCAAAATTTTCTTGTTCAGCTTTTAATTTTTTATCTGCTTCTTCCTTGATATATTTTGCTAAATCAAATGGTGGTTCAGGTTCCTTTTGCATTTTAACTGTTTCAGTTCCAGGTGGTAATGCATCAGGTTTTCTAGTTGGTTTATCTTTTAAAGTTGGCTGCTTATAAAAAGGTTTAGGATTATTTTTCTTATTGTACTCCCTTTCAATCCTTTTGAATTCAGCTCTTTCTCTCCCCGTTCCCGTGGTTTTGTAGATCTCCCACATTTCTGTTGCTGACGGCCCTTTTGCTTTTTTAATTTTTTCTTTTAACTGCTGCTCTGTAGTAATTTTATTATTCGCTACAATTACTTGTGAATTATCAGTTGGATCTATGTATTGATTCCACTTATTTGCGTCCACTGCATTTCTAAAAGCAACTGTTCCAACTTCATTTCTATACAAACCTGAATCAGGATTATATTTTGCTCTAAACTTATCGGGATCAGCGTCATCATATAAAACATGAGATTTAATTACATGGGCCATTACATCTGAACCTGGGCTATATGATTTTTCTTTTTGCTCTTTTACAAATTCAGATTTTTTCAAACTCTCTTCTAATACCTTTTTTCTCATTAGTCTTTTTTCCCAAATGTTAGTTTTAATAATGTGTTTACAGTTTCACGTTCTTGTGGAGTAAGTTCTGCAAGTGTTTTTCCTGGAGTAAATAATTCTGCCAAAGAAAGTTTTTTTATTTTTGGATCTTTACTCTTTGCATACTTTGCAAAATCAATAACTTTCCCTCCCGACTCCATGGGAATTCTGATTATTACTTCATCAATAAAATCTTGCTCTGTTTTACCTGGATTGTTTTTTAAATATTTCTCCAGGGCCATTTCGTATTTCATGTCCATAAAGTCCGACATGTCTTTCTCTTCTGCCAATGATTCCGAGGCAAGTTTGATTAACTTCTCTGTTTCTTCCATGCGATCTTGCTTTGCAGGAAGCTTTTTTTCTATTTGTGTTTTCATAGTTTTATTCCTAACTCGTTAAAGACTTCGATTAAGTTGTAATAAATATTGCCTTGCTTATCGGTGTAGTATTTGAAACCCGTTTTGTTTGATCTAGCTGCTCTCAAACTATTATCGTTTCTCTTACCTAAAATTTTTGAAAGTTGTTTGCTGCTAACTAGAATTACTTTTTCTGCAATTCCTGCTAACGCTAAATCACTTACACAATTTTGTTTTAGATCTGCTGCAATTTTTATATTCATGCAGCATTAATACCTGGGGAATTTTATATTAAGAAAAATGTTCTACTATTTAGAACGTGATTTACGTTTTGCTTTTTTAATAACACCTTTGCTCTCAAGTGCTTTTCTAGATCTAATAATTTCAGGCCTCATGTCATAGTTGAGCCAACCTTTTTCAAAAAAATAAGTTCTCCATTGTTTCATTCTCTTGGCAAATGTAGCAGGGCTCCAGGCAATTTGACTTTGTTTCACGGAACCAGGAACAAGCATTTCTCGCAAACCAATTATCATTTGTTCATCTTGATTTTTACAAAGCTCTTTCAACGCTGCTTCCCATTTTATATTTTTCTCTTCCATGTACCAATAAACATAGTCCACCATGGAAATAAAAATTTTTCGATTTTGTTTATCTCCAAATATGTAAAATTTATTGGAGGTGTAATTTTCTTTATTTTCTAAAATATGTTTTGATAAAATTTCAAAAGCTTCAGCAGCTTTAATACCTCTCTGCTCAAAGAATTTAATTAAAAAGTTCCAACTGACTCTGCCCATATCATTAATAGTTATGGGCTGAATCTTATTTTAATTTCTTCTTTAGCTCAACAACATTAGATTGACGTTTTGACTCAAATTCAAATTCTAAATCAGAATCTTCAGGCACAATGTAATGATCTCTAGTGACTTGAGTATCTTTGTGGTTCAAGCTTCTTGAAGCAAACTCCGTACCTCTTTCAGCAGCAACCCAAGATCCAAATGTTTTACGACCAATCTTCATTGTAAAAAATGGCCTTAACTTACCGTTGATTTCTTGCATTAAACCAAAGTCATGATTTAATTTTTTTAAGTGATGTCTAACAGCGTTGCTATCAGTATGCTCTCCAGGAAAGTTGCCATTGAATCTAGTTTTTGGAAAAATATAAACACTGTCCAAGGCCCATGAAACTTTTTGATCTGCATAAAGTTTTTTTCTTAACCTGATTAAAAGCTCTTTTAATGGCTGCCTCATGTAAGCTGTAAATGGCTCACGGTTTTTAGGATCGTGTAAATGAATATAACTTTTTTGATCCAACTTCTCCCAATCTTTAACTAACCAACCTGAACATTTATTTTTCTCTTCATCTGTAGTTGGTTCTGTCCACCTCAAACCAAATAACTCATTGCCTCTAAAACCCGTGTAAAGAACCATGGCAACAAGCAGCAGGAAATGTGGGTTGTAATCAAATGCTTTACCTGAACAATAATCTAAAATTTCATCACGTTTATTATCAGGCAATTTCTTTTTGTGTTTTACTTTTGGAAATCGTTTAACAAATTCAAACGGATTATCTCCCTTAAATAGTTTGTTAAATTTGGCCCAAGAGAAAACCAAAGACAATAAAGCATGAACAGAATTGTAAGATTGTGGCGTGTCCTGCAGCTTAAATTTGAATGCATTAATTGCATGATCTGTAAGCTCTGACATTTTGTAATCTTTCAATGGCTTATTAAAAACAATTGAATTGTACTCAATTGGAGCTGTTAATTTTTTCTTTAGTTCGGGAGTGCAAGTTTCAAGCAGCACATAAGATTTTAGCAGCCGAACATAATTTACTTTTACAGCTTCTTTATACTTCTTGGATTGATCTCTAAACTGCCAACCGTCCAGGCCCGTTTTAATAAATTTTTTAGTCGTATATCCAACTGTAATATCATCATCAGTTGTTGTCCTGGAATCTTGGATCTTATCTAAATATTCAGAAACTTTATCCCTGGCAGCTTCACAATTGAAGCCCGTATTGTTGGCCCAAGGAAACATCTTTTTATAGACCACATTGGGAGCCCAAAGATTTTTCTTCTTGTTGTACATGTTCACAGTTTTGTGAGCGTAAAATGTTTTAACTCCACTAGCTCTCAAGATCACACAAAGACCTGAAACCTTTGTATCAAATCTTCGATCAATTTTAGATCCTAACTTGAATGTAGCTCTAGCCATATTGGCGTCAGTAAAACTGAACCTGGAAATAAAAATTGGCTGCTTTGGTTTTCTGCTTTGGATTTTTTCTTTGACTTCCTTGGAAGTCACGGGAGCTGCTACAGCAGCGACCGTTTTATCATCATTAATAGTCATAGTTTTTCTCCTTTATAAAATTTGGTTTTTACCAAATCATTTTCGGAAAAAAGAAAGTGTTCTAGATCCTAGAACGGAGAGTCAAATACATACCCGTACCAAGATTGTACCAAGAGGATTTTGGACTCCGTACCAAGAGCGTACCAAGAAATCCATAAACGTACCCCCTACAAATGCAACTCTTGGAGAGTCCACAAAACGAGAACACTCAATCAAACTGCAGCATTTGCAATTGTTCTAAAAGTTAATGATTTTGTATGAAATTAATTAAGAGTGTATTGCTCTTTTATCAACAGATAAAGCCGCCTCTTTAACTGCTTCCGAAAATGTGGGGTGAGCATGACATGTTCTTGCTATATCTTCTGAACTAGCTCCAAATTCCATTGCAACTCCAATTTCAGCAATTAACTCACCGGCATGAGGCCCAATTAAATGAGCTCCTAAAACTTTATCTGTTTTTTCATCTGCTAAAATTTTTACAAAACCCTCAGTATCATCTATTGCTTTTGCCCTTGAATTTGCCATGAATGAAAATTTTCCAACTTTATATTTAATATTTGACTCTTTCAATTGTTCCTCGGTTTTACCAATTGATGCAACTTCAGGTCTCGTGTAAATTACACCTGGTATAGTATCATAATTAACATGTCCTGATTGTCCTGCAATATTTTCTGCAACAGCAATACCCTCATCTTCAGCCTTATGTGCAAGCATTGGTCCTGTGATAACATCGCCGATAGCGTAAATATTTTCTAAATTTGTTTTAAAATTTTTATCAGTTTGGACTCTATTCTTATCATCTAAATTCAAACCAATCTTTTCTAAATTGAGTCCTTCGGTATTAGGTTTTCTTCCTACTGAAACTAGAACAACATCACAATCAAAATTCTTTCTGTTGCCATCCTTATCCAGTGTCAAAACAATAGCACTAGAATTTTTTTTTGTAATTTTTTCGACTTTATGTTGCATATGAAATTTTATTCCCTGCTTCTTTAAAATTTTCATAAATTCATCAGAGATTTCTTTATCCATTCCAGGGGTAATGTGATCTAAAAATTCAACGACGTGAACTTCAGATCCAAGCCTAGACCAAACAGATCCCATTTCTAAACCGATATAGCCACCTCCTACGACCATTAACTTTTTTGGAACTTTATCTAGTTTTAATACACCTGTTGATGAGACTATTATTTTTTCATCAAAACCAATTCCTGGTAAAGCTACTGGAACCGAACCAGTCGCAATTATTACTTTTTCAGAAAATATCAAAGTCTCATTATTATCTGCATCTATTATAGAAATTTCATTTTTAGATTTAAAACTTCCGACACCCTTGTAATAAGTCACTTTGTTTTTTTTTAACAAAAACTCAACACCTTTTGTCAAAACTGTTACCGCCTTTTCTTTACTTTTCATCATTTTATCTAAATTGAGTTTGACCTCACCTACTTCAATACCTTTGTTAGATAAATTTTTTACTTTATGAAATTCTTCCGATAAGTTTAACAAGCTTTTTGATGGAATACATCCAACATTCAAACAAGTACCACCAAGAGATCCTCTTGACTCTATGCATGCAGTTTTTAGACCTAATTGTGCAAGTCTAATTGCACATACGTAACCCCCAGGGCCTCCTCCAATTACTACTGCTTGAAATTTATCTGGCATTTAAATATCTAAAAATAACCTTCTTGGATCCTCTAAATTTTCTTTTATCATTTTTAAAAAAGAAACAGACTCTTTGCCATCAATTATTCTATGATCATAAGACAAAGCTAAATACATAATTGGTCTAACCATAATTTCACCCTCTATTACAACAGGTCTCTCAACTATATTGTGCATACCTAAAACACCTGATTGTGGTAAATTTAATATCGGTGTTGACAACATAGAACCATAGACTCCTCCATTACTAATTGTAAAAGTTCCACCCTGAAGATCTTCAATAGTAAGTTTTCCACTTTTTGCTTTATCCGAGATTTCTTTAATATTTTTTTCAATTTCTGCAAATGACATAACGTCAGCATCTTTTAAAACAGGAACAACAAGACCTTTATCTGTGCCGACTGCAAAACTTATGTTGTAATAATTTTTGTAAATAATCTCATCACCCTCAATTTCGGCATTTACAGCTGGAAAATTTTTTAATGCTACTATAGAGGCCTTTACAAAAAAAGACATCATTCCTAGCTTTATTCCAAATCTATTTTGAAAATCATCTTGATTATTCTTTCTCATCTCAATTATGTTAGTCATATCTACTTCATTAAAAGTAGTTAATAACGCAGCTTTCTCTTGAGCTTGTTTTAATCTTTTAGCAATAGTCTGTCTCAATCTAGTCATTCTTATTCGTTCTTCCTGACCATATTTTATTTTTCTTTCTGATGGTGATGGACTCTTGCTCATTAAACTAATTAAGTCTCCTTTTAATAATCTTCCATCTTTTCCAGACCCTTTTATATTTTCTAAGTTAATTTTGTTTTCAGCAACAATTTTCCTTACTGCAGGAGACAAAACTTGATCGTTTGGTTTTTCTTTTATAATTGGTTTGGTCTTTACTTCTTTCGTTAAAACAAGTGGTTGCTCTTCTTCGTCTAATTTATCAGCTAACTCAGTTTCTAAAAGTTGAGGCTCATTTTGCTGAGGTTCTGAATTTTCAATATTTTCTCTCTTTAAGGTTGGCTTAATTTTCTCAATTTTTTGACTCTTGTTTTCACTTATCCCAATTTTTTCTATTGATCCTAAATGTGCTCCAACTTCTACAACAGATCCATTTTTTGAAATAATTTCTGTTAATTTACCTGATATAGGTGATGGAACCTCTAAATTTACTTTATCAGTTTCTAGCTCAACAATTGGCTCATCAGTTTTAACTTCATCACCCTCATTTTTTAACCATTTTGAAACTGTTGCCTCAGTTATACTTTCACCTAAAACTGGAACTATAATTTTTTCACTCATATCTTGTTAATCAAAAACTTTTTTAATAATTTCTTGTTGTTGCTTAATGTGTCTTTTAGCATATCCTGTGGCGGGTGATGCATCAGGACTTCTTCCAATATAAGAAACATAATTATTATTAGCTTTTATATTATCTAATGTCCATTGGATATAGTCTCTAACTGAAAACCAAGCCCCCATATTTTTTGGTTCCTCCTGACACCAGTAAAAATTAGCATTCTTAGCATAGGGTTTTAGTTCCTTTGCAAGAGCTTTAGCCGGAAAGGGATAAAGTTGCTCAACTCTATAAAATACAATATCATCTTTTTTAAATTTTTCTCTGGCCTCAAGTAAATCAAAATAAATTTTTCCAGAGCAAATAATCACTTTTTTAATATTTTTGGATTTCTTTAACTTTATAAATCCTGTAGTTTTTGGATCTATAGCATGATCCCATAAAACTCTATGAAAAGAATTTTTTTTATTAAAATCATCTAAATCAGAAATACAATGCTTATGTCTTAATAAAGATTTAGGTGTC
The DNA here is from genome assembly GCA_902620465.1 of uncultured Pelagibacteraceae bacterium. Taxonomy (GTDB): domain Bacteria; phylum Pseudomonadota; class Alphaproteobacteria; order Pelagibacterales; family Pelagibacteraceae; genus Pelagibacter. Next base: position 166,176 of record CACNIF010000001.1, on the reverse strand, counting down.
ATAATTATCAAAGGTTTTCTAAAATCTCTATGCATTTGTCTTCTTAAGGCGTGAAAATAGTTTGCTGGAGTTGTACAATTCATAACTTGCAAATTATCATTTGAACATAATTGTAAAAACCTTTCCAACCTTGCTGATGAATGCTCTGGACCCTGTCCTTCATACCCATGGGGTAATAACATAACTATCCCAGACGCTCTATTCCATTTTCTTTCTCCTGATGCAATAAATTGATCAATTACCACTTGAGCACCATTTGCAAAATCACCAAATTGAGCCTCCCAAAGAGTGAGGGTATTTGGTTCTACAAGACTGTAACCGTATTCAAAACCTAAAACTGCAAGTTCTGATAAAAAACTATCGACCACTTCAAATTGCTTTTGATTTTTAGAAATATTATTAAGAGGAACATACCTAGAATTATCTATTTGATTTCTTAAAACAGAGTGTCGTTGACTGAATGTCCCTCTACCAGAATCTTGGCCTACAAGTCTGACTGGATATCCTTCCTCAAGCAAAGATCCAAATGCAAGAGCCTCTGCGGAAGACCAATCAATTCCTGTACCCTTTTCAATTCTTTCTTTTCTAGCATTGAATATTTTAGAGATAGTTTTGTGAATATTCTTTTCCCTAGGAATGTTATTTATTTTATTTGAAATTATTTTTAGTTTATTTTCGTCATAGCCAGTTATACCCCTCTTATCTTTACCTTTTTCAGGCTTATATCTTGACCATGTTCCCTCAAACCATTCTATTTTAGGTTTATAATCTTTTGCACTCTTATATTGTTCATCAAGCAAATTCTTAAATGATTTAACATTTTGGTCTAACAATTCTTGTGTAATTGAGTTTTCATTTACAAGTTTACTTCCATAAATTTTATAAACACTAGGATGTGATCTTATTTTTTTATACATTAAAGGTTGGGTGAATGAGGGCTCATCTCCTTCATTGTGTCCAAACCTTCTATAACAAATTAAGTCCACCACCACGTCTCTATTAAACTTTAATCGAAATTCTGTAGCTATTCTGGTTGCATAAACAACAGCTTCTGGATCATCTCCATTAACATGAAGTATAGGTGCCTCTACCATTTTTGCAACATCTGATGGATAAGGCGAGGACCTAGCAAATCTCGGACTAGTAGTAAATCCAATTTGATTATTAACAATAATGTGAATTGTTCCACCAGTATTATGACCTGGTAATCCAGACATAGCAAAACATTCAGCTACAACTCCTTGACCTGCAAAAGCTGCGTCTCCATGAATAAGAATAGGTATTACTTTATTTCTCTCTCTGTCTTTATGAAAAAATTGTTTAGCTCTTGTTTGACCTAAAACTACTGGATTGACAGCCTCTAAATGAGAAGGGTTATCTGTTAAACTTACATGAACTGAATTTCCATCAAACTTTCTATCTGATGATGCTCCAAGATGATATTTAACATCTCCAGCACTATCTTTAGTATCAGAACTAAACTCACCAGCGAATTCATTAAAAATTCTTTTATAAGATTTTTGTAAAACATTTGCCAAAACGTTCAGTCTGCCTCTATGAGACATACCTATCTTAACTTCTTTTATATTATTTTGCCCTCCAATTTTTATTATTTGCTCAAGTGCAGGTATTAAACTTTCTCCACCATCTAAACCAAACCTTTTTGTTCCAACATATTTAGTAGCTAAAAATTTTTCAAATCCCTCTGCCTGAACTAATTTATTTAAAATTGCTTCCTTACCATTTTTTGTAAATTGAAGTGCATTTTTATCTTGCTCTATTCTGTCCCTAAACCACTTTCTCTCTACTGGATTTGAAATATGCATGAACTCATAACCTATTTTTCCACAATAGGTCCTCTTCATAAATTTAAGTATTTCTCTTATATTTGCATATTTACGGTTGATCACTCCATTTAGAAAAATTTTCTTTTCATAATTTTCTTTTTTAAAGCCATAAAATTCTGGATGAAGTTCATCTAAATATTCCGACGCTCTCATTTCTAAAGGATCAAGATCTGCTAATAAATGGCCCCTTAATCTATATGCTCTAATTAATGCTACAGCACTTATAGAATCTTTGTTTGAGTCAGCAAGTAATTGAAAATTAAATTTTTCTGATGAATCTGATTTAGTATTTTCAACATAACTTTTATCTTGATCTTCTATTTTCTTTTGTAATTCATCTAGATTTATCTTTTTTTTGGTTGGTCCCCAAGATGGACCATTAATTTCTTTTGCAATTACATTTAATTCTTCACCAATCCCCTCAAAATAATTTGCCCAACTTTCTGGAAGATCTACATCTTTATTAATAAATTTTAAATACATCTCTTCTATGAATGCGCTATTAGACTTATTTAAAAATGAAGTTTTTTCGAAATCAAGATTTTTTGATGATGACATCTTTTTAATTTAATATATCTCTCTAATATTATTTTTCAATTAGACAGTTTATTAAATAAAGTTTTTCCAATAATTGATGGTGATTTAGCAACAGTAATGCCACTTTCTTCCATTTTCTTAATTTTATCTTTGGCTCCACCCTTGCCACCTGAAATTATAGCACCAGCATGCCCCATTCTTCTGCCTGGGGGGGCGGTAATTCCTGCAATAAACCCAACTATAGGCTTTTTGATCTCGTGATTTTTTATAAATTCAGCAGCTTCTTCTTCAGCAGTTCCTCCAATTTCACCAATCATTAAAATAGACTCAGTTTCATCATCATTTAAAAATAAATTTAAACAATCTATAAAATTTGTACCGTTTATAGGATCTCCCCCAATTCCTATACAAGTTGATTGACCAAGTCCATTTTCAGTTGTTTGAGCCACTGCCTCATATGTCAATGTACCTGACCTTGATACAATTCCAACACTTCCTCTTTTATGGATATTGCCTGGCATAATTCCTATTTTACATTCATTTGGTGTAATTATTCCTGGACAATTGGGTCCAATCAATCTGCTACTAGATCCTCTTAATTTTTGTCTGACTTTAAGCATATCCTGAATTGGAATTCCTTCAGTTATACATACAATAAGTTCAATTGATGCATCAATTGCCTCAATAATTGCTGCTGCTGCAAATTTAGCAGGTACATAAATCATAGTTGCGTCTGCACCTACATCGTTTTTTGCCTCTAAAACGCTATTAAAAACTGGTCTGTCTAAATGTTTTTGTCCGCCTTTCTTTGGCGTAACACCACCAACAAGATTGGTTCCATATTTTATGGCCTGTTCAGAATGAAAAGTTCCATGTGCGCCAGTAAATCCCTGACAAATTACTTTGGTATTCTTATTTACTAAAACTGACATATCATTTTATTGCCTCAACAATTTTTTTAGCCGCATCATCTAAATTTTCTGCAGAAATTAATTTTAATCCAGAATTATCAAGAATCTCTTTGCCTTCTTTAAAATTTGTACCTGCTAATCTAACAACTAAAGGAACATTAATATTCATTTCTTTAGCAGCATCAACTACTCCTTGAGCTAGAACATCGCATCGCATAATTCCCCCAAAAATATTTATTAAAATACCTTTAACATTTTTATCTGATAGAATTATCTTTAATGCAGCAGACACTTTTTCTTTAGATGCTCCACCACCTACATCTAAAAAATTTGCTGGCTCTTTTCCATATAATTTAATTATATCCATCGTAGCCATTGCTAATCCTGCTCCATTCACCATACAGCCGATACTTCCATCTAGCTTGATATATGCAAGATCATGCTTGCTAGCTTCTATTTCGGTAGGATCTTCCTCATTTAAATCTCTTAATTCAACAATTTCTGGATGTCTAAATAAAGCATTTGAATCAAAATTAACTTTTGCATCTAAACAAACAATTTTTTTTTCTTTTGTCAAAATCAATGGATTTACCTCAACCATGTTTGCATCGGTGCTTATAAACATTTTATATAATGATTTTATTAGTAATACTGCTTGTTTTTTTAAGTCCTCTTTTAAATTAAAAATTTTAATTATTTTTTCACAATCTGAATTGGAAATTTCGTTACCCATATCTACTTTTGTGGTTATAATTTTTTCAGGTGAGCTGCTTGCAACTTCTTCGATATCCATTCCTCCTTGATCGCTTGATATGAATGCAATTTTAGAACTTGATCTATCAACTAGACAAGATAAATAAAACTCTTTATCTATGTTTGAAGATTCCTCTACGTATAATCTTTTTACCTCTCTACCTTCAGGGCCAGTTTGGTGAGTTATTAGTGTTTTTCCAAGTAATTCTTTAGCTGCTATAGTCAATTCCTCAATAGATTTTAAAATTTTTACACCACCAGCTTTTCCTCTACCACCTGCGTGAATTTGTGCTTTAAGAACATATTTATCAGTTTTTAACGCTTTTGCTTTTTCAATAAGCTCATCAACACTGAGCGCAAACACCCCTTTAGGAACTACAGCTCCATATTTTTTTAATATTTGTTTCGCTTGATGCTCGTGAATATTCATTATTATTTAGATAAGTCAGGATCTATTTTAGATGCAGCTTCCCATAAAGCTTTTACAGCATCTATTGAATGAATAAATTCTTTTTTTTCTTTTTCATCTAAATCAATCTCTTGAATTTTTTCTACTCCATCTTTTCCAATTACAACAGGAACACCTGCATAAACATTTTTCACACCGTATTCTCCATTTAATTGTACAGCACAAGGTAATAATTTTTTCTGATCATTCAAATATGCTTCTGCCATTTGAACACCTGAAGCTGCTGGTGCATAAAAGGCTGATCCTTTCTCTAAAAATTTAACTATCTCCGCACCACCATCTCGTGTTCTTTGATTAATTTCCTCAATTCTCTCTAAAGAGATCCTTCCATCCTTTACAAACTCTAACAATGGTTTACCTGAAATTTTTGTAAATCTTGGCATAGGAACCATGGTGTCACCATGACCACCCATAACCATTGCCTCAATTTCTCTCACAGGCACATTTAATTCTAGTGATAAAAATAATTTAAATCTTGAAGTATCTAAAATACCTGCCATACCAACAACTTTATTTGATGGTAAACCTGAAAATTTTTGGAATGCCATAACCATAACATCTAAAGGATTAGTGATACAAATTACAAAGGCGTTTGGAGCATTTTTCTTTACCCCCTCAGCAACCTGTTTAATAATTTTTAAATTAATTCCAAGAAGATCATCACGGCTCATTCCAGGTTTTCTTGGGACACCTGCAGTAATTATAATTACATCTGAATTTTTTATATCCTCATAATTATCAGTTCCAGAAAACCTGACGTTAAATCCATCTACAGACGAAGATTGTGCAATGTCTAATGCCTTTCCTTTAGCAATACCACTAGCCACATCAAATAAAACCACTTCATTAACTAGTTCTTTTGTTCCTATTAAATGTGCAAGAGTTCCACCAATTTGTCCTGCTCCAATTAAAGATATTTTACTCATTTTTTATTTCATTGTTGGCATCACAAATTCGGCATTAGACCGAATACCTGAAGGCCATCTAGATGTTATTGTTTTTAATTTTGTATAAAATTTAATTCCTTCCATGCCATGCATTGCACTATCACCAAATAAAGATCTTTTCCATCCACCAAAACTATGAAAAGCCATCGGCACAGGAATAGGCACATTAATACCAACCATACCTACTTGAATTTTACTCACAAAAGTTCTTCCGGCATCACCATCCCTAGTGTAAATACTTACCCCATTCCCATATTCATGATCATTGATTAATTTTACTGCTTCTTCGAAAGTTTTAACTCTCACAACAGATAAAACAGGCCCAAAAATTTCTTCCTTATAAATTCTCATATCTTTTTTAACATGATCAAACAAACAGCCACCAATATAGAAACCATTCTCATATCCTTGTAATTTTAAATTTCTTCCATCAACTATTAATTTTGCACCTTCTTTTTCACCCAGGTCTACATAACTTTTTACTTTTTCAAGATGTTCTTTTGTGACTAATGGGCCCATCTCAGAGTCCTTATCCATCCCAGGACCAACCTTTAAAGCTTCGGCTTTTTTTGATAATCTTGACACTAATTCATCTCCAATATCACCCACTGCAACTGCCACCGATTGAGCCATACATCGTTCTCCTGCAGACCCATAAGCAGCCCCCATTAACCCATTTACTGCGCCATCCAAGTCACAATCAGGCATAACAACTAAATGATTTTTTGCACCACCAAGTGCTTGAACTCTTTTTTCATTTTTAGCTGAATTTTCATAAATGTATTTAGCAATAGTAGTAGAACCAACAAAACTTACAGCTTTAATATCTTTGTTTGTTAAAATTGCATCAACCGCTTCTTTATCACCATTTACAACATTAAAAACTCCATCAGGAAGTCCAGCTTCTTTTAATAATTCAGCTAACTTAATCGAGCATGATGGATCTTTTTCGGATGGCTTTAAAATAAAAGTATTTCCACAAGCAATTGCTATTGGAAACATCCACATAGGAACCATTGCGGGAAAATTAAATGGTGTGATGCCAGCAACAACTCCTAAAGGCTGTCTCATAGACCAACTATCAACGTTGGTTCCAACATTTTCTGAAAATTCTCCTTTAAGCAAATGAGGAATACCGCACGCAAATTCTACAACTTCTAGACCTCTAGTAAGAGAACCTCTTGCATCCTCATAAACCTTTCCATGTTCCGAAACTATTAGTTTTGTTAACTCATCTGAATTTTTTTCTATAAGTTCCTTAAATTTGAACATTATTCTAGCTCTTTGGAGTGGAGGTTTTAAAGACCATTCTTTAAAGGCCTCTCTAGCAATTAAAACTGCTTTATCCAGATCATCTTTAGAGCCTAACCTTACCTCCTTTTCTTGTTCACCTGTAGCCGGATTAAAAACTTTGCCTTTTTTATTTGAAGTCCCAGGAATTATTTTTCCACCAACGAAATGTTCAATTAATCTCATGAATAGGGTGTTTTAGATTAAAAACTCTTATTAGTCTATTGTTTAAATATTGGCAGTTGCTAACATTTTTTTTATTTCAGCAATAGCTTTTGCAGGATTTAAACCTTTAGGACAAGCACTAGTACAGTTCATAATTGTATGACACCTATAAAGTTTAAGCTCATCTGCCACTTTTTTTAGTCTGGAATTTCTTTCCTCATCTCTGCTATCAACTATCCATCTATATGCCTGTAAAAGAACTGCAGGACCTAAATATTTATCACCATTCCACCAATAGCTTGGGCATGATGTTGAACAACAAGCACACATAATACACTCATATGCACCATCTAGTTTAGCCCTATCTTCTTTAGATTGAATAATTTCATTTGTTTCGGATTTGGAATTATTTTTTAACCAAGGCTCGATTGACTGATATTGTTTATACAATCCATCTAAATCTCCGATTAAATCTTTTTTAACTTTTAAGTGTGGTAATGGATAAATATCTATATCGCCATCTATTTCTTCATGTGGTTTTGTGCATGCCAAACCATTTTTGCCACCCATATTCATTGCACATGAGCCACAAACCCCATGGGCACAGGATCTCCTATAAGCTAATGTTGGATCTATCTCATTTTTAATTTTATTTAAAATATCTAAAACTTTGGATGGACAATTATCCATATCAACCTCATAGGTATCAATACGAGGATTTTCACCAGCTGAAGGGTCCCATCTATAAATATTTACTTTTCTTAAATTTTTTGAGCCAGTTTTATCTTTAAAATATTTACCTTTTTTTATCTCTGAGTCTTTAGGTAAATTAATTTGTACCATCAATATACTCTTTCCTGAGGTGGAAAATATTGAACATCGTTAGTTAAAGTAGACTTATGAACTTCTCTATAACTTATTTTAGTATCTTTTCCGTTGCACCAAGCAAGAGTATGTTGCATGAATTTTTGGTCATCTCTTTTTGGGTAATCCTCCCTCGCATGAGCTCCTCGGCTCTCTTTTCTGTTATACGCTGAATCTACTGTTACAACTGCCTGTCTTATTAAATTATCAAATTCAAGTGTCTCTACTAAATCTGTGTTAAATATTAAAGATTTATCTTTTACTGATACAGAGCCTAATCCATCGTAGGTCTTTCTAATTTCGTTAACACCTTCTTTTAAAGTTTTCTCTGTTCTAAAAACTGCACATTTTGATTGCATTGTTTTTTGCATTGATTGTCTCAATTCTGCTGTACCGATATCTCCTTCTGCATTCCTTAATTTATCAAAACGATCCAAACATTTTTGTGTTTCTGTCTCACTAATTTGTTCATGAGGCGTTCCTGGTTTAATTAATTCTGCTGCTCTTTTTGCTGCTGCTCTTCCAAAAACAACTAAATCAATTAACGAATTGGAACCTAATCTATTAGCTCCGTGCACTGACACGCATGCAGCTTCTCCTATTGCCATTAATCCAGGCACAGTTTTTTCTGAACCGTTAACAGTCAGTACTTCTGCTTTATAATTTGTTGGAATACCACCCATATTGTAATGAACAGTTGGTACTACAGGAATTGGCTCTTTTGTAACATCAACATTTGCAAATAATCGCGCAGCATCAGTAATACCTGGCAACCTACTTTCAATTATATCTTTATCTAAATGGCTTAGATTCAAATGAACATGATCTTGATCTTTTCCAACGCCTCTTCCTTCATTTATTTCAATTGACATTGACCTACTTACAACATCTCTTGATGCCAAGTCTTTTGCTTTAGGTGCATATCTCTCCATAAATCTTTCACCTTTAGAATTTGTTAGGTAGCCCCCCTCACCTCTAGCACCTTCAGTTATTAATGTACCATGTCCATAAATTCCTGTAGGATGAAATTGAACAAATTCCATATCCTGAAGTGGCAAACCTGCTCTTAAAACCATAGCATTTCCATCTCCAGTGCATGTGTGTGCTGAGGTTGCCGAATAATAAACTTTTCCATAACCACCTGTTGCAATAATTACTGTATGGGCTCTGAATCTATGGATCGTTCCGTCATTCAAATTCCAAGCAATTAAGCCTTTACATGCTCCATCTTTCATCAACAAATCTAGTGCAAAATATTCAATAAAAAATTCTGTTTTATGTTTTAAAGCTTGTCCATACAGAGTATGCAAAATTGCATGTCCAGTTCGATCAGCAGCCGCACAAGTTCTTTGGACAATTCCATTTCCATAATCTTTGGTCATACCACCAAATGGTCTCTGATAAATCTTTCCATCCTCCGTTCTACTAAACGGTACGCCGTATTTTTCTAATTCAATTACTGCCTTTGGAGCTTCTTTGCATAGGTACTCGATACTGTCTTGATCGCCCAACCAATCTGCACCTTTGACTGTGTCATACATATGCCAACGCCAATCATCTTCTCCCATGTTACCAAGCGCAGCTGATATTCCTCCTTGCGCAGCAGAAGTATGACTTCTGGTAGGAAACACTTTTGAAATACATGCAGTTTTTAATCCTGCTTCACTTAAACCTACTGCAGCTCTTAGTCCGGACCCGCCCGCACCTAAAACGACAACGTCATATTCATGATCAACTATTTTATAAGAATTCATATTTAATTAATTAATATAATTGTAATTAGAGGAATTACCACTGCCGAAATATATAAAAGTCTATTTGCGACATTTTTGATTTTATCTTCCTTAATATAATCCTCAAAAACCTCACTTATACTTAATGCAGAAAAGAAATAAGCATTAACAATAAACATACTAAACAAAAACTTAGTTAAAGGGTTTGAAAAAAAACTTACAAAATTTAAGTAATCTTGGTCATAGATTTTTATAAAGTGTAAAATGAACCACAACATCAGTGGAACTAGTAATACACCACTTATTTTTAAAAAAATCCACTTCTTCGTTGCATTTATCATGTTAAATTAAATTTTTCCCAATTATATAAAATATCACCGTTAAAATTAAAGAACCAAAAATAACTAGCAGACCTGTAATTTTAGAAGTCTTTAACTCAAATCCATAACCCAAATCCATAATTAAGTGTCTTATTTCACTTAATATTTGAAATGAAAAAGACCATGTTAGACCTAAAATAATAAATTTACCAATTTTAGAACTTAAGAATAAATTAACCATCTCGTGATTATTTTCACTAATAAAAATTAATGATACCCACAAACAAATTAGAGTGATAGCAATGATATTTATAATTCCTGTGATTCTATGCGATATGGATACTAAAGATGAAACATGCCATCTATAAATTTGAATATGTGGTGATAATGGTCTTTTATTTTCCATAATAATTATTTTTTATCAACGTTTCAGCTATTTCTATGGCATTCAAAGCCGCACCTCTCAATAAGTTGTCAGAAACAATCCAAAGATTTAATCCATTTTTTATAGATTTATCCACTCTTATTCTTGAAATAAAAGTTTCTTCTTTTCCCTCTGCTTCTAAAGGTGTTGAATATCCACCATCCTTTCTTTCATCAATGACTTTACAACCTTCAAAGTTATTTAATGCTTCTCTTACCTCTTCAAGCGAAAAATGTTTTTCAAATTCTAAATTTACAGACTCTGAATGTGAAACAGTAATTGGTAACCTTACACAGGTTGCTGTCAGATCAATTTTATTATCTAAAATTTTTTTTGTTTCATTTGTCATTTTAAGTTCTTCCTTCGTGTAACCATCATCAGAAAAAACATCAATGTGAGGAATTGCATTAAATGCTATCTGTTTAGTGAAATTTTTTGATACAACGTTTTTGCCTTGTAAGATTGACTTTGTTTGCTCAATCAATTCATCCATAGGAGCTTTCCCGCCCCCAGAAACTGATTGATATGTGGATACAACTACTCTTTTAATTTTAAATAAGTCATGCAAAGGCTTTAAAACAATTACTAATTGGGCTGTTGAGCAGTTTGGATTTGCAATAATATTTTTTTTTATATTATTTAAATGATTAGGATTTACTTGAGGAACTATTAAAGGTACATCAGGATCCATTCTAAAAAAACTTGAGTTATCAATTACAAAACAGTCTTTTGCAGCTTTTAATGCAAATTTTTCTGAAATTTTTCCTCCAGCTGCAAAAAAAGCTATTTTAACTTTTGAAAAATCAAAGCTCTCTAAATCAGAGACCTCTAATTCTTTACCTTTGAAAGTCATTTTTTTTCCTGCACTTTTTGATGAAGCAACCAAATATAAATTATCGATAGATAGTTCTTTTTTTTCAAGAACTTCAAGAGTTTTTCTACCTACATTTCCTGTAGCTCCGACTATTACGATATTCATGATGTAAGTTTTATACTAGATGAAAGGTAAATCGCAAACTTTTACAGTAAATGAATTTCCCTCAATTTCCAGCTTTCCAGCCATAGATGCTTTACAATATGGCTCATTTATCATTGCTATACCTATAACTTTTTTAAAATGAGGTGAATAACAGGCTGACCTAAGTTCACCGATAAAACTTCCATTTTCATCTTTAATATCTAAAGATTTAGTTAAATTAATTTTATTAGTATCTAATTGAATACCCATTAATTTTTTTTTGATACCGTCTTTTTTTATTTTTATTAATTTTTCTTTTCCTAAAAAATTGACATCAGAATCTAGATGAACATATTTTTCAAATCCACATTCAAATGGATTATCTTGATTATCAAAATCATTACCATAGGAAAGTAAGCCACTTTCAATTCTCTCAATCAAATTTGGACATCCTGGTTTAACATCAAATTCTTTTCCTACTTTAAACAATTCATCATAAAGATCTAAACCAGATTTAGTATTTTCTACATAAACTTCAAAACCACCTTGTTTTGACCATCCCGACCTAGCAATTAAATGTTTTACCCCTTTAAAATTAAAATAATCAAAACCAAAAAATTTCAATTCTTTTATTTTTTTGCCAAAAATTTTTTCCATTAAGTCAAAAGATTTTGGGCCTTGAATTGCTAAAATATCTACATTGGGCTCAAATATTTCTACATCAAAATTATTTCCAGAAGCTAGTCCTTTTGCAAAAAAAATTACATCTGAATCTGCAATAGAAATCCACCATCTATCTTCTGCCAATTTTAAAATTACTGGATCATTTACTAAGTTACCGTCACCATCAATTAATGGACAATAATAACATCTTCCTATTTTTGATTTAGATAGGTCTCTACAGGTCATTAATTGAACAAGTTTTGAGGCGTCTTTTCCTGAAATTTCAACTTGTCTTTCTGCAGCAACATCCCAAACTTGAACATTTTTTTTTAAATGATTACAAGAATCTTCTAAAGATCCAAATGCAGCGGGTAAAAGCATATGGTTATAAACCGTGTAAGCTGTTACACCTTGCTTTTCAATCCTTGAAGTATAAGGCGAACTTCTTACTCTTCTAGATTTTACTATAGGAAAACCTTTCATTTATTTTTCTAAAACTTTTTTCTCAATTCAAATTTTTGAATTTTACCTGTTGATGTTTTGGGTAAATCACAAAAAACTACTTGTTTAGGGACCTTAAACCCTGCCAAAGTTTCTTTACAAAAACTAATTAGTTCTTTTTCAGTCACTGGTTTGTCCTTAACCATTTCAATAAATGCGCAAGGTACCTCTCCCCACTTATCATCTGGTTTAGCAACTACAGCTGCAATGGACACTGAAGGATGTTTAGCTAAAGTATTTTCTATCTCGATTGAAGAAATATTTTCACCGCCTGAAATAATAATATCTTTGGACCTATCTTGGATTTTTACATAGCCATCTGAATGCATTACCGCTAGGTCACCTGAATGAAACCATCCTCCATCCATTGCTTTGTTGGTGGCTTCTTTATCCTTAAAATACCCTTTCATCACAACATTCCCTTTAATCATAATTTCACCAATAGTTTTTCCATCTTTTGGTACTTCTTTCATGGTCTTAGGATCCATAACAGCTATTCCTTCGGTGTTTGGATATCTAACTCCCTGCCTTGCTTTAATTTCATTTTGTTTTTCTTCATCAAATTTACTCCAAGACTCATTCCATGCGCATTGAGTGACATGACCATAAGTTTCTGTTAATCCATAAACATGCATAACTTCAAATCCGAGTTCTTTCATTTTTTTAAATATTATACTAGGCGGGGGGGCTCCAGCAGTCAAAACAAAGACTTGTTGTTTTAATTTTTTTCTATCAGACTCAGGTGCACCAGTGATCATGTTTAATACAATCGGTGCTCCACCAAAATGGGTTATATTGTGTTTGTCTATTAATTCAAATATCTTCTTCACATCAATATTTCTTAAACAAATAGTTCTTCCATTTAACATAGGCACGGTCCACGGGTAACCCCAACCATTACAATGAAACATTGGGACGATAGTTAAGAAATTTAACCTATTTGGCATATTCCAAGCAACTGCACTTCCAGTAGACATCAAATAAGATCCTCTGTGATGATAAACAACACCTTTTGGATTTCCAGTGGTTCCAGATGTATAACTTAATGAAATTGCCTGCCACTCATCCTTGGGCATTTTCCAATCAAAATTTTCATCTCCAGTATTTAGAAAACTTTCATATTCTAACTCTCCGATTTTTTCACACTTTGATTGATCAGCAAATTTATCTACAATATCAATAATGATTATTTTCTTATTTAGTGTGTTCAATGCTTTCTTAACTTCACCATGAAGCTGCCTATCAACGACTAATACTTTTGCGTCGCTATGATTTAAAATGTATGCAATAGTCTTAGCATCCAATCTAATATTGATTGTGTTTAAAACTGCACCAGTCATTGGCACAGAGTAATGACCTTCAAAAATTTCTGGAGTGTTAAAAGCTAAAAATGAGACAGTGTCACCTTTTTTGACACCAATTTTAGTGAGAGCACTTGCAAATTTTACAGTACGCTTATAGACTTCAGTCCAAGAGTATTTACGATCCTCATAAATAACTGCCTCATAGTCTGGATATATATCTTTGGCTCTTTTTAAGAAAGTTAGGGGTGTTAAGGGTACATAATTAGCCTCGTTTTTATCTAAATTTATGTCGTAATGACTCATTTTAATTAAATTTAAAATTCATGATATTTGAACTTCCGGAGATGGCAGATTTATAATGTTGTTCGGCTCTCGGCAAAACTTTTTCAAAATAAAATTTTGCAGTATTTATTTTATCTTCATGAAACTTTTTATTTTCCTCAAAATCTTTAAAACTCACAGTTAAAACTTTTACCCAAGAAAAAGCTAGAGATATATAACCAAGTGTCTTCAAATAATCATTGGCGGCTGCACTGACATCATCTTTGTTAGTCTTAATTTTATTAATAGTCCAATCACTAAATTTTTTTAAAATTCCTAAATTATAATTTAATGTATCAACAAATGGCTTCATTTTTTCATCATCTGAATTAGTTTCAGATTTAATTAAATTCATAAATTTATCGACTATGTTTCCATTTTTAGTTGACAGTTTTCTAAAAACTAAATCAGCTGCTTGTACTGAATTAGTCCCTTCATAAATCGGCGTAATCCTGTTATCTCTATACAATTGCTCTATACCTTGATCTTTTGTATAACCGTATCCACCAAATATTTGCATTGCATCACTTGTTATTTCCATTCCTAAATCAGAAAATAATGATTTTACAACTGGTGTCATTAACGAAACCATATCCAAGGCCTCCTGTTTGATCTTTTGATCATCATGATTTAAACTAACTTCAGTTTGTTGAGACAACCAGAAACATAACGCTCTTTCTCCCTCAATTATAGACTTCATGTTCAACAAAGTTTTTCTTATATCAGCATGCTCAATAATTGAATCTGCTTTTCCATTTTCAGACTTATTATTATTGCTTTTTCCTTGTTTTCGCTCTTTTGCATAATTAAGAGAATTTTGATAAGCAATTTCTGAAATTCCTAAACCTTGAATACCTACAACGATTCTCTCTAGATTCATCATTGTGAACATTTGACTCAATCCCTTGTTTTTAGGGCCAATCATTATTCCTGTGGCCTCATCAAAATTTAATACACATGTAGCTGAACCCTTAATACCCATTTTTGTTTCTATTGATCCAGTAGATATCCCATTTCTTGAGCCAACAGTTCCATCTTCTTTTACAATAAATTTTGGAACTAAGAATAAGCTTATTCCCTTAGTCCCTTTAGGCGAATCTGTTGCTCTTGCTATTACCAAATGTATAATATTTTCTGTTAAATCATGATCACCAGAGGTAATAAATATTTTTTGCCCTGTGATTTTATATGTTCCATCTGGTTGTTCAACTGCCTTTGTTTTTAATAAACCTAAGTCTGTTCCACAGACTGGTTCGGTTAAACACATTGTGCCACTCCATTTACCTTCAACCATTTTAGGAAGGTATTTGTCTTTTATTTCATCTGTAGCATGGTGATGAATACAATTATAAGCACCTAAAGTTAATTCACTGTAAAGTTTAAATGCTAGACTTGCAGATGATATCATTTCATCAAAAAATGCACTAACAGTTCGAGGCATGCCTTGTCCTCCGTATTTTGGATCACAGGATAATGAAGTCCAACCGTCCTCTATATATTTTTGGTAAGCCTCTTTGTATCCTGGTGGAGTTCTTACAACTCCATTTTCTAAAATTGCAGGATTTTCATCTCCAGCTTTTGCGAGTGGCAAAATCAAATTTTGATTGATTTTTGCAGCTTCCTCTAAAATATCTTTTACTAGCTCTGGACTTACCTCTTTATATTTTTCCAGTTCATTATAGTTTTTATTGTCCCTTAATTTCTCAAAAAGAAACATCATATCATCAACTGGTGCTATATAGCTTGGCATATTTAAAGTTTAAAATAATTAATTAATTATTGCAATTTTGAAATGATCGCATCACCCATTTTAGATGTTGATATTTCTTTCATTCCCTTGGATAGAATATCTTTGGTTCTTAAACCATCATTTAAGACATCCTGAACAGCTTTTTCTAAGCCCTCTGCCTCTTTATCAAGGTCCAAGGAGTATCTTAAAGCCATTGCAAAGCTTAAAATTGTTGCTATTGGATTTGCTAGACCTTTTCCTGCTATATCAGGTGCAGACCCATGAATAGGCTCATACATCGCTCTCATTTCTCCATCTTTATTTTTTGTACCTAATGAGGCTGAGGGTAATAATCCTAATGAACCTGTTAACATTGAAGCTTGATCTGAAAGCATATCCCCAAAAAGATTATCTGTTACTATGACATCAAATTGTTTCGGATTTCTTAATAACTGCATTGCACAATTGTCGGCAAGCATATGACTTAATTCCACATCTTTATATTCCTTTTCGTGAAGTGCTTGAACCTCCTCTTTCCATAATTGTCCAGCCTCCATTACATTAGATTTTTCACAAGATGTAACTTTATTTGATCTTTTTTTCGCTAAATCAAAAGCTACTCTAGCTACTCTTGTAATTTCACTACTTGTATAAGTGTGTGTATTTATTCCTTTTCTTTCACCATTTTCAATTGGTTTAATACCTCTGGGTTCACCAAAATAAATTCCACCAGTCAACTCTCTCACGATCATAATATCTAATCCTGAGACGATCTCAGGTTTTAATGTAGATGCTTCAACTAATTGTTTGAAACATATAGCGGGTCTTAAGTTCGCAAATAATTTTAATTCTTTTCTCAATTTTAAAAGTGCTCTCTCTGGTTTTTTTGAAAATTCAACATTATCCCATTTAGGTCCTCCAACTGCACCAAGCATAACAGCTTCGCTTTCTAAGGCTTTATAAAAAACTTCATCAGTAATCGGTGTCCCATGTTTGTCGTAAGAACAACCTCCTGCTAAATCTTCATCAATTTCAAAATCTAAAGATTTTTTATCATTGAACCAATTTATTATTTTTTTAACTTCACCAATAACTTCCGGCCCAATACCATCTCCTGGCAATAAAAGGATTTTTCTTTTTTTAACTTTAATCATTAAAGATCCAAGGCTTTTTATTTTTTAGATCTTTTTCGAAGTTTTCAATTTTGTCAGATTTTTTTAAAGATAAAGCTATGTCATCTAATCCCTCTAAAAGACATTTTTTCTTAAATGGGTCAATTTTAAATTTAACCTCGTTGTTTCCGTAAACAATTTTCTCCTCGTTGAGATCCACAAAAATTTCCTCTTTTCTGTTAGTATACTCTGATAACTCCTTTATTTTTTCATCATCTAGTGTGATTGGTAAAATTCCATTCTTAAAACAATTATTGTGAAAAATATCAGCAAAACTTGAGCTTATAACACAGGTAATACCAAAATCTAATAATGCCCATGGTGCGTGCTCTCTTGATGAACCACAGCCAAAATTTTTTCCTGCAATTAAAATTTTTGAATTATTGAATGGATTTTTATTTAAAATGAAATCATTTATTTCTTTACCATTATCATCATATCTCATCTCAAAAAATAAATTTTTACCCAATCCAGTTCTCTTAATTGTTTTAAGAAATTGTTTTGGAATAATCATATCTGTATCAATATTTACTATTGGTAAATAAGCTGGGATACTTCTTAATGTGCTAAATTTTTGCATTTAATTTTGATACTTTCTCACATCATCAAGACTTCCTGATATTGCAGCGGCTGCAGCCATTCCAGGACTAACTAAATGAGTTCTTCCACCTCTTCCTTGTCTTCCTTCAAAATTCCTATTTGAGGTAGAGGCACATCTTTCTTCAGGTTTCAACTTGTCTGCATTCATGGCTAAACACATTGAGCAACCTGGTTCTCTCCATTCAAATCCTGAATTAACAAAGATTTTATCTAATCCCTCTTGTTCTGCTTGCTGTTTTACCAATCCAGATCCTGGAACTACCATTGCATGAACATGGGAAGCTATCTTTTTATCTTTTAAAATCTTTGCTGCTTCTCTTAGATCCTCAATTCTACCATTTGTGCAACTACCTATAAAAACTTTATCTATTTTGATATCTCTGGCTGACATATCAGGTTTAAGACCCATATATTTTAAGGATCTCTCTATGGAATTTTTACGGTCCTCGTCTTTTACTTCACTTGGATTTGGAACTTTACCGTCAATCGTAATTACATCTTGAGGCGAAGTTCCCCAAGTTATCATTGGCAAAATTTCGTTAGCCTGCAAACTTACTTCTTTATCAAAGCTTGCATCATCATCAGTTTTTAAACTTTGCCAATGTTCTAAAGCTTTATTCCATTTTTCGCCTTTTGGTGACATTGGTTTTCCTTCTAAATATTTAAATATTTTTTCATCTGGTGCTATTAATCCAGCTCTTGCGCCACCTTCTATTGTCATATTGCATATCGTCATTCTTTGTTCAACGCTTAGCGATCTTATTAAATCACCTGCATATTCAACAACACAACCTGTGCCACCCGCGGTTCCGATTTTTCCAATTATTTGTAAAATAACATCTTTTGAAGTGACACCTACTGGAAGTTTACCATTAACATTTATTCTAAAATTTTTTGCTTTTTTTTGAACAAGTGTTTGAGTTGCTAAAACATGTTCTACCTCTGAAGTTCCAATTCCGAAGGCTAAAGCACCAAAGGCTCCATGGGTTGCAGTATGGCTGTCCCCACAAACAATAACTGTTCCAGGTTGCGTAAAACCCTGCTCTGGACCAGTCACATGAACAATACCTTGTCGCTTATCATTCATGCCAAAAAGTTTAATACCAAATTCTTTGCAATTTTCCTCTAAGGTCTCTACCTGAATTTTAGATTCATGATCTGAAATACCCTTTGATCTATCGGTCGTTGGCACATTATGATCTGCTACAGCTAAAGTTAATTTTGGGTGCCTGACTTTTCTTTGAGTATTTCTAAGTCCTTCAAAAGCTTGTGGACTTGTAACCTCATGGACTAAATGTCTATCAACAAATAATAATGCTGTTCCGTCATCTTGTTGATGTACTAAATGGTCATTCCAAATTTTATCGTAAAGAGTATTAGGCATTGAGAAAAAAATTATTTTTTTTCTTGTAAGTTTTCAAGCTTTTTTTCTGTACTAGTTTCGGCCTTAGGGGCATCTTTTTTGACTTCATTTTTTGAAGTTTCATCTATTTTTGGCTCAACCGCTGGCGTAGCCTCTTTTTTAATTTCAGTAGTATTTTCTTTAGTGATTGGAGCTAAATTTTCCTCAGTTACTGTTTCTGGTTTAACGTCAACATCGATACCAATTTTTTTTCTAATTTTTTCAGCAATCCTTGCTGACTTCCCAGTTCTATCTCTTAAATAATAAAGTTTTGCTCTTCTTACTTTTCCAGATCGAATTACTTTAATTGAGTCAATCACAGTTCCAAACAATGGAAATGTTCTCTCAACTCCCTCACCAAATGATATTTTTCTGACAGTAAACGATGAGTTTAAGTCTCTACTTTTTTTAGCAATACATACTCCTTCAAAATACTGAATTCTTTCTTTTTTACCCTCTGTAATTCTTACCCCAACCTTTACAACATCTCCTGGGAAAAATTCTGGTATCTTTTTTTCAGAGAGAATCTTTTTAACGTTGTTTTGGTTAATTTCTTCTATTGTTTTCATTTCAGTATTTATCAATTTAATCTTTCTTATATTTTTGCCACAAATCTGGTCTTCGGACGCGTGTTATAGCCTCAGATTGAGATAAACGCCAGTCTTTAATTTTACTGTGATCTCCAGATAATAACACTTCTGGCACTGCTTTTTCTTCCCATATTTGAGGTTTTGTGAACTGCGGATACTCTAAAAGGCCATTTTCAAAAGTTTCATCAGCTGGAGATTTATCATTTCCTAAAACTCCAGGTAAAAGTCTTAAAACGCTATCTAGAATAACTAAAGCTGCTGTTTCCCCACCCGACAATACATAATCTCCAATGCTCACCTCTTCAATATTTCTTGTACCCAAAACTCTTTCATCAACACCCTCAAACTGTCCACAAATCAAAGAAAATGATTTTTCTTTAGATAAATCTTGTGCAAATTTTTGATCAAATCTTTTACCTTTTGGTGAAAGATAAAAAATTTTATCTCCCTTATTTACATTTTGATCAATAGAATTCGCCAGGACATCTGGTTTAATTAACATACCTGTTCCACCGCCGTAAGGAGTATCATCAACTGTTTTATGTTTATCTTGAGCAGAGTCTCTAATATTAATTACTTTTAAGCTCCATAACTTTTTATCCATTGCTTTACTGTAAATACCTTTATTTAAAGGCCCAGGGAAAACTTCTGGATAAAGTGTAAATACTTGAGCTTGCATCATAAATAATCTTTGTATTATTTCTTTTCCTCTTTTTTAGCCTCTGCTTTTGGAGCTTCTGCTTTTGGAGCTTCTTCTTTTTTGGCCTCTGTTTTTGGAGCCTCTGCTTTTGGAGCTTCTTCTTTTTTAACGTCCTCACTGCCTTCTTTTTTTCGATCTTTTTTTGGAATAGCTTTCTGAGGATTATTTCCATTCGCCGGCATAGGCATTAATTCATTTTCACCTAAAATCCTTGCTACTCTAGTTGTTGGTTGTGCACCTTGACCCAACCAATACTTTATTCGTTCTGCTTCTAATCCAATTCTTTCCTTTTTTTCCTTTGGCAATAGTGGATTAAAAAATCCCACTTTCTCTATAAATCTACCATCTCTTGCAAAACGACTATCTGCAACAACTACTTTATAAACGGGTCTTTTCTTAGTTCCGCCTCTAGATAATCTTAACTTTAACATTTACTCTCCTTCTTTTATTTTAATTGATTAAATAATTCTGGAGGTATTCCTTTGTCAGTCATACCTTTCAAATTACCCTTCGACATCTTTTTCATCATTTCAGACATCATTTTAAATTGTTTTAACAACTTATTGATAGTGGCTGGATCTGTGCCAGAACCATTAGCAATTCTTTTTTTTCTAGAACCATCAATTATCTTTGGGTTCTCTCTCTCTTTTTTTGTCATAGACAATATTATAGCTTCATTCTTTGTAATAATACTCTCATCAATTCCAGCCGCATCCATTTGTGATTTAACTTTTGAAACACCAGGCATAAAAGACATGATGCCTTCTATTCCACCCATTTTTTTCATTTGTCTTAGTTGTGCTAAATAATCTTCCATAGAGAATTGTCCCTTTTTTAAATTCTCTTCTGCCTTTTTAATATTTTCTTCTCCAAGATCTTGAGCCGCTTTCTCTACTAGAGAAACAATATCTCCCATCCCTAAAATTCTATTAGCAATTCTATCCGGATGAAAAACCTCAATATTATCAATTTTTTCTCCGATACCCAAAAATTTAATTGGTACTTGTGAGATAAATTTCATACTGACTGCGGCTCCGCCTCTTGCATCACCATCAGCTCTTGTTAAAATTATACCAGAGAGATTTACAGTATCTTTAAATTCTTTTGCTACGGATGCTGCTACTTGACCAGTCAAAGAGTCAGCAACTAAAAAGGTTTCAGCAGGTTTAATTATATTCTCGATTTGTTTAATTTCACTCATCATTTGCAAGTCTATTTGTGTTCTACCTGCTGTATCAAATAGAATTACATCAGCACCATTTAGATTTGCAGCACTAATTGCTCTTTGACAAATATCAGCTGGTTGTTGTCCTTCGATTATTGGCAGAGTTAAAATATTATTTTGTTCACCTAAAGATTTTAATTGCTCTTGGGCGGCTGGCCTATAAATATCTAAACTCACCATCATAACTCTCTTTTTTTTGTTATTTTCCAAATATTTTGCAAGTTTAGCGGTAGTTGTAGTTTTACCAGAACCTTGTAGACCAACTAACATCATGGGCACTGGTGGTACGGCATTAAGATTTACATCATTATTTTTTTCACCTAATAAAGATACTAATTCGTCGTAAACAATCTTAACAACCATATCGCCAGGAGATGTAGATCTGATGATTTCTTGTCCTAAAGCTTTAGGTTTAACCTTATCAATAAACTCTTTTGCAACATCAAGTGATACATCAGCTTCTAATAAAGCTTGTCTAATGGATCTAAGACCTTCATCAACTTGACGCTCATCAAGCGAAGGTGCTTTTTTTAAAGAGGAAAAGACTTCCTCAAATTTATTTGTCAAATTTTCAAACATATTTATTTCACACAGCAGTAATCGCACTAGTGGGCGAACCCTCGCTGACTAGTGTCGATCTCTTTGTTTCCAAAGACACCGCAAATTTAACGTTTTTGCGGAAACTGCCACAAACTATAATAGAGGTTCAAAAAGTCAATAAATAAGTTAAATAACTATATATGGAGATAAGAGCTTTTAAAATGGATGGATTAGGTAATGATTTTGTCATCATTGATAATAGACAAAAAATTACCGATTTAACTAAAGATCAGATTATAAAGATTTGTGATAGGAATTTTATTGGTTGTGATCAATTAATATTTATTGAGACCAGCAAATCAAGTGATGCGAATTTAAAATTTTTTAATTCTGATGGAGGGGAGTCTGGTGCATGTGGAAATGGCACTAGATGTGTTGCAAAATTAATCTCTGAAGAGACAAAAGCTGAAAAGATCATCTTATCTACTTTAAATGGAAACTTAGAGTCAAAAATTTTAGACAAAAATATTGTTACAACTGAAATTGGTAAAGCTAAATTACAATGGAACGAAATTCCTTTATCGGAAAAATTAGATACTAAAAATTTGAATTTAGGGATCACTGATTTAAATAATAAAGAACATTTTGGTGGTACTGCTGTTAATGTTGGGAATCCACATGTTGTTTTTTTTGTAAACGAAATTGAAAATTTTAGTATTGAAAAAATTGGACCCAAAATTGAAAATCATAAAATTTTCCCGGAAAAATGTAATGTTACAATTGCTAAAATAATTAATAAAAATTTGATTAAAGTGAAAGTATGGGAGAGAGGGGCTGGGCTAACCAAAGCATGTGGAACAGCTGCATGCGCAACTGCATTTGCCGGTAAATTAAACAATCTTAATGAAAATAAAACAGACATAGAATTTCAAACAGGTAAGTTATCAATTCTTATAGATGATAGAAATTCAATCCACATGAAAGGACCCGTTTCAGAAATAAAAGAAATTGAGATCAAACTATAATGGGAATTTTTGACAAATTTAAGATAGGTTTTAAAAAAAGTGCTTCCGCACTGACATCTGGATTAAAAGAAATAATAATAAAAAAAGAGATAGACGATAAAAATTTAGATAAAATCGAAGAGTTTTTAATTGAATCTGATGTTGGTGTAGAGGCTGCATCTGAAATTAAAGAAATCATTTCGAACAAAAAGATTGATCCCGACAAAGATCTATCAACTGAGATAAATATTATTTTAAAAGAGTACATTGTTAATTTAATGAGGCCTTTAGAAAATAATTCTTTTTTTGAAAAAAAAGATAAACTTAATGCAACTTTAATCTCAGGAGTAAATGGTGTTGGTAAAACAACAACTATTGGTAAAATAGGTAAAATATTAAAAACTAATGGTAACAAAGTTATGTTTGCTGCTTCTGATACTTTTCGAGCAGCTGCTATTGAACAATTAGAAAATTGGGCAAATAAAATTGATGTTAAATTAACTAAATCATCTCAAGGTTCTGATCCAGCATCGGTGGCATACAAAGCAGTTGAGGAAGCAATCAAAAATAATTTTCACCAAGTTTTAATCGATACTGCTGGAAGACTACAAAATAAAAAAAATTTAATGGAAGAATATAAAAAGATAGCCAATGTAACAAAAAAAATTGACCAAGATGCTCCTCACAATATTATTTTAGTTTTAGATGCAACATCAGGACAGAATGTGATTAATCAAGTGGAAGAATTTAACAAAATTATTCCTTTAACTGGTCTAATCATGACTAAATTAGATGGAACTGCCAAAGGTGGTATTCTGCTGGCAATAGCAAAAAAATATCAACTACCTATTATTGCTTTAGGTTTAGGTGAAAAAGAAGATGATTTAGAATTATTCAATGCAGAAAAATTTGCTGAGGCTTTTACGCAAGTTAGTTAATTAAATTACTCGAAATTAAAGGTTTATAAATACTACACTTATAATTATCCTTAAATTTATAATGCCCACAATCCTTAGAGAAAGAGGAAATAATAAAATCAAATTTTCCTGTGGTAGAGTAAAGTTCAAGTTTCTTATTAAAAATATCGTATTTAAAATTAGCATTTAAACTTTTAACTGCACTAATCATTACTAGCGTTTTATCGTCTTTTAAGAGGTAATAAGCGAAATCATCCGGAAATATAGGAAAGTCATATTCATCTAAATATAACTTAGCTTGAGATGGAAACCAATCATAAGAGATCAATGGTGAAGATGACTTTGTTGAATAATTATAGATATAAAGATCTTTTGGGTAATCATTTATATAATTACTTTCTTCGCCTCTGGCTAAAATAGATTTCTTTCTTGTCTTAAAATATAGTGCAAATTTTTTATTGTGTGAGTCCATATGATCTATATGAAATAAATCATCAGGATAAAATGAATTATCTTTTGAGAATGCAAAACTTTTTAAAGTTAATAATAAAATTGTGATTAAATAAAAAATTTTCACTTTTTAAGCGTAAAATTAAATCTTGAGCACTATTTGTTTAGAATATGGCCTAATTTAAATTAATTAAAAATGAATTTAATGTTTTTATAAGATTCTCATCATACTCCATCATATGATTGTCATATTTGGTAAAATAAGAATATTTAGGTTCATTAGCTATTTCGAACATCTTTTGACCCATCTCGAAAGGGACTATTTGATCTTTTTCACCGTGCATTATCAAAATTGGAGACTTAACATTTTTAATTTTATTTTTATTTTCAAATTTATCTTTTAGTAAAAGACCAACGGGTATATATGGATAAAATTTTTTAGCAGCGTCAATCATTGACGTAAATGGAGTTTCTAAAATTATACCTGCAAAATTTCTATTTTGGGATAAATGTGTTGCAACTCCTGTTCCTAATGACTCTCCATAAATTACTATATTTTTTTCATCCACACCTTTTTTCATTAACCATCTAATTGCACTTTCACCATCCTCATATAATCCAATTTCTGATGGTTTACCCCCATTGCCACTAAAACCTCTCCAAGCAACTATTAAAAAATTAACACTCATGTCTTTAAAATGATTCAATTTATGAATTCTGTTTTCTAAAGATCCAGCATTTCCGTGAAAAAATAAAATTGTTTTATTTTTTCTTATATCTTTTTCATGATACCAACCTAACAAACCTAATCCGTCTTGTGTTGATATTTCAACCTCTTCAATATTAACTAAAAGTTTATCGTTAAAATAATTATTTTCATCAGGATGGTACATTAAATTTCTTTGATAAAAATAAAGAAATGCCAAAAGAAAAAGGTAAACTAAAATTATTAGTTGTAAAAATGATAACAAATTATTCCTAAACTTTTTTAACATTGTTTTTCTTAGCTAAATATACGCCAAAGAAAACTAAAATGGTTCCAATAATATGAAAATTCTCAAATTTTTCGTCAAATAAAAAGTATCCATAAATTGCTCCATAAACTGTAAAAACATAAAGCGTAAAGCCAGTCAATGATGCACCTAATTTTTTCTGAGCAATAGTATAAAGAGTAAAAGCAATTATCCCTGGTGATATAGCTGCAAAAATTACCCATAAATAAAATTCTGTCGCAAAAATAGTCTCTTTATAAAACAATTCCTCACCAACGTAAAAAGGGAACAAGCTCAATGCACCAAAAAAAGAAATCATAGTAAATCTATCAAAAATTTTTAATTTAGATTTCCAATAGAATAAATAAATTGAATATAAAGCCCATCCAATTGCGGCAGCCAACATCCACAAATCACCAATTGTAAATTTTAGATTAATCAATAAGTCAAAATCACCTTTAATGATGATAATAAGTACTCCGATCAAGCAAGTAATTAAGCCAATTATCTTTGTTGAATTTATTTTTTCATAAAAAAAAAAATATGAGATTAGAATAATAAAAACTGGAGAGGATGTGTAAATTATTCCCATATTGATAACGGTTGTTGTCTCACCGGCCAAAAAAGGGAAGGCACCACATACGCCACATCCCATTGACCCTAAAAAAAATAATTTTTTATATTCTTTTTTAATTATATGAAAATTATTTTTTAAAGTGACATAAGTGAATGGTAATAAAATCAAAAAAACAACCGTCCAACGCCAAAATGCAAGTGAAATAGGTGGAACAAATTCAACACCACCTCTAGCTACAACCAAGTTACTAGCCATAAAGATTGGTTGTATAAATAATAATGAGAATGAGAATATATCTGTCTTAATATTTTTCAATTTAGTTGATACTAATCTTTATCAAAGAAAGCTTCGTATATCATCATTATGATAGCTGCACCCATTAAAAGATAAACTGGGATAACATCCAAAAAGCCTATCATCATTGATCTCGTTAAAGTTGTTGCTAAGCCAATTAAAAAGAAAACTGCAAAAGATAATCCTATTATCGTAGTAATTTTATTCATTTTACTCCTGACATTCTTTTTCTAACCAATTAGCAACTCCTAAAAATCTATGATCGTCATATTTATTGCCAATTAATTGAACACCTAATGGTAAATTATTTTCTCCCTCAAGTAAAGGTAACGAAATACATGGCGTCCCAAGATAAGACCAAACTTTATTAAATTCAGCTGTTCCTGTACTTTTTAAACCTATGGGCGCAACACCTGGACTAGATGGCGACAATACTCCGTGATAATCCTCAAAAACTTCTTGGTATGATTCATAACTTCTTTTTATAAAATCAATTGCCTCTGCATATTCTTTGGCCGAATATTTATTTCCTCTTGTGATTGCATCTTGCATATACTTAGACAATTTTTTTTTAAATTTTTTAAAATAAACTGAAAAATTATTAGCTAAATCAGTCTCATGAATAATTTGATGGTATTTATGTATATCCTTAAAATAAGAAGGAGTATCAAAGATCTCGATATTTTTTTTAAATGATTTAATGAAGTACTCAAATGACTCTCTAGACTTTTTATCTATTAATTTCCAATGTTCAGTTTTGTAAAAAATAAATTTGGGATCGAAAAGAGGTCCTTTTTTTGTTTCAGATAAAATATTTTCTGTTGAGTAATGTATAGTTGCTGGATCAAATTTATCTTTTTTTATGAGAACTTTTGCCAACATAGCTACATCTTCAACTTTTCGTCCAAAAATTCCTATATGATCCAGACTATAAGATGTTCTCAAAACACCATTTCTAGATATTAGTCCGTAACTAGGCTTATATCCCACTACTCCACAATAAGATGCTGGTCTAATAATGGATCCACCAGTTTGAGATCCAATTGATGCAGGCGCCATAAAAGAAGCTACAGATGCGGCAGACCCGCTTGAGGAGCCGCCTGGTGTTCTTGTTTTATCGTGTGGATTTGTGGTTGCTGGAGGTCCTAAATAAGCAAGTTCAGAGGTTGCTGTTTTACCCATTACAATTGCTCCGGATGCATGAAGCAAATCTATTATTTCTGCATTTTGTGAATATGATTTACCTTTTCTTATAACTGTTCCACATTCTGTTGGCATATCAACTGTGCCAATAATGTCTTTAACCGCAATGGGTACACCGTGAAGTGGACCAGTTGGTTTTCCAGATCTTCTATGGTCATCAGCCTCAGAAGCTTTTTCCAACAAAACTTTTTTATCGAAATGGGCCCATGCCTTTATATCTTTGTCAAATTTGTTTATTCTTTCAATATACTTTTCACAAACATCAACTGAAGTAAGTTGGGCGTCTTTAATCTTGGCTGCAAGTTCTTCGAGACTTAAAGAAAATATGTCTGTCATTTAAAAATTAATTTGCAAATAATGTCTCTGGTAACCAAAGTGCTATACCTGGAAATAAATACATTAAAACCATCGCTAAAATCACAATACCTAAAAATGGCATTATTCCTCCAAAGATCTGCATTAATTCTACATTCTTTGATTGAACTCCCTTTAAGTAGTAGGCAGACATTGCCATGGGGGGTGTTAAAAATGAGGTTTGCAAATTTAACGCAATTAACATTGCAAAGAAATATGGGTTAACTCCAAAAAATTCAACTAATGGTAAAAATATCGGCACAAAAATAATTAATATTTCTGTCCACTCTAATGGCCAACCTAATAAAAATATAATCAATTGTGTAATTACTAAAAATTGCCAAGGCTGTAAATTTAGAGATTTAAAAAAGTGTTCAAAAACTTCGTGACCGCCAAGATAAGAAAATACAGAGGCAAATGTCCACGATCCTATAAATAACCACATAATCATTGCAGTTGTTTTAGCTGTTAGAAAGACAGACTCTTTGAAATTTTTCCATTTAAGAGTTTTGTAGAAATATGAGAGCACTAATGAACCAAATGCCCCTACTGCTGCAGCTTCAGCAGGTGTTGCAATTCCAGCTAAAATTGTTCCTAGGACCAAAATTATTAAAGAAAATAAAGGTAAAAAAGAAACAAGAACTTCTTTCATGATTACTGCTGGAGGAGGTATTTCCTCTGCCGCAGGTTTTGGTGCTATCGATGGATTTAACCAAGCTCTAAACACTGCATAAGCAATGTAAAGTCCCGCTAACATAAGTCCTGGAAAAATCGCAGCGGCAAATAATCTTAGGGGCGATAGTTGAGCAATTACAGAGTAAACGATCAACATAATGCTAGGTGGGATTAAAATTCCTAAACACCCGCCTGAGCAAATTATTCCAGATGCAAATTTTTTATCATAACCCGCTTTAATCATAGCAGGCCAAGCTAGTAGCCCCATTAATGTTACAACTGCACCTATAATACCTGTAGCAGTTGAAAACAATGCACACGTAATCAATGCTGCAACTGCCATTGATGCTGGAAGCTTATGAGATGCTAATCTAATTGCAAAAAATAATTTTGCTACGATTCCTGCTCTTTCAACTAAATATCCCATGAATAAAAAGAGCGGTACCGCGGTAAGCACATTATTATCCATGACAGTGTAGGTATTTTGAACAAAAAGTTGGAATATCCTATTATCAAAGAGATGCTCCATCTTAGTTGGATCAAAGTAAGCATAATATCCAAAACCTAATCCCATTGCCATTAAAGTGAAGGCAATCGGAAAACCTAATAATACGGCAAATAAAAATATACCCATCATCATAATTGCCACTTCAGGATTTGTTAGACTAAATAACATCTTCTTTATTTCCTTCTTGTGAAGTTCTCATTAATACTTTTTCAGTCTCTTCCGCATCACGTTCAGTTCCTCTTTCTGGCCAACTACCAGTTTTTATACATATGATACATCTAAACACCTCACTTATTCCTTGGAGAGTTAATAAAGTTCCAGACAAAGGTATCAAAGATTTTGCCATGTAAATTTGAATTTGAGCTGGGCTGTTCCAACTCGTTTCTTTAATTTTCCATGCAAGCGCTGCGTATTCGTAACCATAAAATGCCAATGCAACAACACCCGGGAAAAAGAAAATAAAATATAAAACCACATCTATCCAAGCTTGTGTTCTTTGAGGAAATAATCTGTAAATAACGTCTCCTCTAACATGCGCTTCAGTACATAAAGTGTATGCACCTGCCATCATAAAAATTGCACCGTACATTTGAAGGCTAAAATCAAAATTCCATAAAGTTGGTGCATTTAAAGCGTACGCCATGAAAACTTCATAACAAGTTCCTCCCATTAAAATTACGATGCACCATGAGAAAGCTTTACCCATTGAGACGCTTAATCTATCAGCAAATTTTATGTAAGATCTCATCATAGATATAAACTTTTATTGAATTGTACTAGATTAATCAAATAAAAAAGGGGGCCTAAGCCCCCTTTTAAATTTTATTAAAAATTAATTACAGTTTAACTTTTCCTATTGGACCAAACTCATTTTCGTATGCAAGTTTGTAATTTGGCTGATTCATCAGCAAGTATTTCATTACTCTCTTCGCATATGATTTTTGAGAATCAACAACTTTCTTAAAGAAAGGATCTTTCTTATTGAAATCGCCGATAACTTTATCCCAACCTTTTAATTGTTGAGCTAAAATCTCATCTGAAGTTTGATACACATTTACTTTATGCTCATTCATTAACTTAGCTAAGTCAGCTGAGTATCTTACTAAAGCTTTAAAGTAGTTATCACTGTTTGCAGCATAAGCAGCATTTTTCAATATTGCTTGATGTGCAGGTGATAAACTATTGTATGTTTTTTTGTTAACTGGAATTTCAAACATCTCTTGAGATTGGTGGAAGCTTCCTAAGTGATAATGCTTAGAAACATCTTGCATACCAAATTGAGAGTCTGAAGTCGGGTTGTTAAACTCAGCAGCTTCAATCAAACCAGTTTTCATTGCTGGCTGGATTTCACCACCTGGTAACTGTCTAACTACCATTCCCATTGCAGTCAAAACGTTAGTCGCTAAACCAACAGTTCTGTACTTCATACCTTTAACATCAGATACTTTGGTTACGTTCTTTTTGAACCAACCAAAAGGCTGTGCTGGCATAGGCATATGGAAAAAACCAATATAATCGAAACCAACTTTTGCAAGTGTTTCGTCATATAGTTTTCTTCCTCCACCATACTCCATCCATCCCATTACTTCTTGAGATGACATTCCGTATGAAGGACCAGTTCCAAATAATGATGCAGCAGGATTTTTACCATACCAATATGCAGTCACCCAGTGACCCATATCTACCACACCGGAACTAACCGCTTGTCCGATTTCTGAAGTCTTTACAACTGCTCCAACTGGTTGAAGATCAATCTGAAGAGATCCTCCAGACATTTCTTTTACCATGTTACAATAGTCTCCAGCCATTTCAAAAAAGATGTTTGCTCCACTAGGCCATGCAGCTTGCATCTTTAATGTAGTTGCTGCATTTGCCTTTACGTATGGCATTGCAACAGCGGCTGCAGCTAAAGCACCTGTCTTCGCAGCAGTCTTAAAGAACTTACGTCTTGAAGATGTTTTCACCTTCAATGATTTATTTTCTTTAGTCATTATTTCTCCTATTACAGTTAATTAACTAGAGAATTTAAGCATAGTTTGAGATTGGAGTCTTTCTAAAAAGTAGCGTAGATGTCGCAGAAGTTGAATTTTATTCAATCCAAGGTAGAATTAATTGACTTTATTTTTACAATTTCCAGTTTTAAAAAACTCATCAATATTATCTATAGCTAAATTAGCCATTGCAATTCTTGTGTCCTTCGTTGCGCTACCAAGGTGAGGTAAAATAAATGCCGATTTAATTTTACTATAACCTGGATTTAAATTTGGCTCATTTTTATAAACATCAAGACCAACTGCATAAATTTTTCTTCTATTTAAGGCATCTATTAAAGCCTCATCATCAACAATGTCTCCTCTAGCTACATTAGTTATTACTGCACCTCTTGGAAAGTACTCTACTGTTTCCTTATTAATCATATTCTCAGTTTCTTTTGTTGCAGGACAACAAATAGATAAAACATCAGAGACAGAAAAAAGACTTTTTATATCTTTATGATAAACAGCGCCTTGTTCTTTTTCCTCACTAAGTTTTGATCTGTTGTGATAATGAATTATCATTCCTAATGATCTAGCAATTTTAGCAATTTTTTGACCTATTCTTCCCATTCCTAAAACTCCTAATCTTGTTCCCGTTAATTGCTTACCAATTAAATAATCTGCTGACCATTTCCATCCTCCTTCTTGTGCTGACTGTATGCCCTCTGCAGCTCTTCTGCATGCACCAAGAATTAAAAGTATTCCTATCTCTGCTGTTGCGTCAGATAATACTTCAGGAGTATTTGTAACAGCAATACCTCTACTCTTTGCAGCCTCTAAATCTATGTTTCCAAATCCAACAGCAAAATTTGATATTATCTTGATAGTATCAGGTAGTTTATCAATAGTCTGTTTGTCCATTTTGTCAGTGAGTGATGATAAAATTCCATCACACCCATTACTCATTTCAATAACTTTTTTTTGTGAGTACAGTTCATCATTAGTGTTAAATATTGGTTTAAAAGTTTTAACA
This sequence comes from uncultured Pelagibacteraceae bacterium, assembly GCA_902620465.1. Taxonomy (GTDB): domain Bacteria; phylum Pseudomonadota; class Alphaproteobacteria; order Pelagibacterales; family Pelagibacteraceae; genus Pelagibacter. Next base: position 134,228 of record CACNIF010000001.1, on the reverse strand, counting down.
GCTTTGTCTTCGCTTTCTTTAATCAACTTTCTTGTAATTAGAATTTTTTTCATAAAATATCTAAAGTGAACTAGTTAAGATCAAATATCTTGCCAGGGTTCATAATGTTATTTTGATCAATACTTCTTTTTATAGATTTCATTAATGGAATGCAGTCACCATGTTCTTTCAATAAATAAGCTTTTTTGTGTAATCCAACTCCGTGTTCACCTGTAATTGTACCATTAAGTTCCAAAGTTTTTTCAATTAAAAGATCACTAAAATCTCTTATTTTGTTATAGGTTCCCTCTTCTTTTGGATCATAAGGTAGAATCACATGAAAATTTCCATCACCTAAATGACCTACCATTGGAGCTCTCAAACCAAGTTTTTTTGTTTGCGCCTCGGCAAAATTTACACACTCAGTGATTTTAGAGATAGGTAAACAAACATCCGTTGAATAAACTCTCCCATTATTGATCAATGCTTTGACAGAGTAATAAACATCCCACCTAGCTTTCCAAAGTTTATTTCTTTCCTCTAAATCTTTTGCCCATTTAAAAGAACTTCCATTATTATCCTTAGAGATTTCCTCAACAATTTTTATATTTTCCTTATTTGATCCCTCTGTTCCGTGAAACTCAAAAAATAAAGTTGGAACTGCCTCAATATCTTTTAATTTAGAGTAATTAATACTAATTTCCATTTGATCTTTATTGAGCATTTCAATCCTAGCAATAGGCACACCGTATTGAATAACCTGTTGGGCAGTCTGAACTGCGCTTTCTAAAGTTGGAAAGTGACATACAGCTGACATGATACTCTCTGGTATTGGGGATAATCTTAATTGAATTTCTGTTATAATCCCCAAAGTTCCCTCTGAACCTATAAATAAATTTGTCAAATTGTAACCCGCTGAGGTTTTTTTAGTTCTGCTACCTGTATTAATAATATCTCCATTAGGCAAAATTACAGTTAAACCAGTTATTACAGTTTTCATCGTGCCATATTTTACTGCCATGGTTCCCGAAGCTGAAGTCGACGCCATACCACCTATAGCTGCATTAGCTCCTGGATCGATTGGAAAGAAAACTCCATCCTCCCTTAAATAATCATTTAGCTGCTCTTTAGTTACACAAGCTTGAACTCTACAATCAAAATCATCAACGTTGACACTCAAAATTTTATTCATTTTTTCAAGACTAATGGTGATTCCCTTGTCATGACCCACAACGTTTCCCTCTAAAGAGGTTCCTGTCCCAAAAGGAACAACTGGGATTTTATGTTTGTTGCAAAGGCTTAATATCTTAGAAACTTCCTCATTAGTTTCAGGAAATACAACTGCCTTTGATAGAATAGGATCATACGTATCTTCACCCCTTGCATAGTTTGCTCTAGTCGATACTGATGTTGAAAACCTACCATTAAAAATCTTTTTTAACTCAGCTTGTACTTGATCGTTCATTGATAAATATTAATAAAAATTTTAGCAAAAATACAGCTTATTTAGTCAGCATTTTCTTTATATTTTCAAGAGCTTGAGAAATATTATCCCTTGATGCTGCAAAACTAAATCTAACGTAATTTTGGCAAGTTTCACCAAAAGCTGATCCAGGAACTATTGCAACTCCTGCTTCATGCATAGCCTTTCTTGCAAACTCTGCACCATTCATACCAGTGCCAATTACCTTAGGAAATGCATAAAAAGCCCCACCGGGTAGACTACATTCTACACCTGGTAAATCATTTAAACCTTTGTAAATTAAATCTCTTCTTTGAGTAAATTTTTCCATCATTGCATCAATTGAATCGTCTGGTCCATCTAAAGCAGCAATACCAGCAAATTGAGCAGCAGCATTAACACATGAAACACTGTTAATTAATAATTTATTAACATGTTCGACCAAATGTTCTGGCCAAAAGCTCCAACCAAGTCTCCACCCGGTCATGGAATAAGCTTTACTCCATCCCTCTAATACAATTAATCTTTCTCTTAACTCTGGATAATTAAAAAATGTTGGCATTTCTTTTCCATCAAAAATTTGTCTACTATAAATTTCATCGCTAAGTATTGTAACATGAGGGTGCTTCTTCAGACCATCAGCTAAAACATCTACGTCTTTTTTTTCAACAAAGCTTCCAGTTGGATTATTTGGATTTATTAGAATTAACAGTCGAGTTTTATCTGTTATCATAGATAATATTTTATCTGGATCAAATTTTAAATCTTTATTTTCTGTTAAGTCATATGGGACAGAAGTTGAACCAGTATAATTTATCATTGACTCATAAATTGGAAAAGCAGGTGTTGGATGTATAATCTCTGCTCCTGGTTCACCAAAACATTGAATGGCATAACTCATAGTAGGTTTTCCACCAGGCATAATTAGAATTCTCTCAAAATTAATATCAACATTGTAACGTTTTTTGATCCACCTTGTAACAGCTTGACGACACTCTGGGATACCATTTGACATAACATATCCATGATGTCCATCATCTAGTGCTTTTTTAGCAGCCTCAACAACATGTTTAGGAGTTTTAAAATCTGGCTGTCCTAATCCTAAATGAATCATTGGCTTTCCTTGTGCCTCTAATTTTTTTGCCTCTGCAAGAACAGTAAATGCAGACTCTGTGCCTAATCTATCTAAACTTTTTGCTAATTTCATAATTACCCCTCTATTTTCTATAGATTAATTTTGAACTATTCAACTCTTTTAAACTTTTGCAGCCCATTAAAACCATATTTCTATAAATCTCATCGTGCATATTTCTAAGTAAATGTTCAACACCTTGCTGACCCCCTGCGGCCAAAGAGAACAAAAACATTTTACCAAAACTACATGCTTTTGCACCAGCTGCTAATGCTTTTAAAACATGCGTGCCTCTTCTAATACCTCCATCGAGAATAATCTCAACTTTATCGCCAACTGCGTCCGAAATTGCTTTCACTTGATCAAAAGGTGATCTAGAGCCATCTAGCTGTCGACCTCCATGATTTGAGATCATAATAGCAGTACAACCAATATCAACAGCCTTTTTTGCGTCCTCGACTGACATAACTCCTTTTAGAGCAAATGGTCCATTCCATTTTTTTGCACAATATTCTGCATCTTTCCATCCCATAAGTGGATCATACTGCTCATTAATATATTCAATAACTGATTTTGCAATATTCGTTCCTTTGTCTGTTTTTTTTTTAACATTTGAGAGTTCAAATTTTTTTCCAGTTAAATAATTAAAAACCCAATTAGGTCTCATTGCAAAACTCATTAAGCTTTTTAACGTAAGTTTTGGAGGTGTTGTAAATCCTGTTCTATGATCTTTTTCTCTGTTTCCAGCTACCAATGTGTCTACCGTCAAACACATTGCATCAAATCCTGATCTTCTTGACCTATCAATCAAATCATCTGTAATTGATTTATCTTTATGAACATAAAGTTGAAATAATTTTGGACCACCAGAAATATTGGCTATCTCCTCAATAGAATTATTACTCATCGAAGACATGCTGTAAAAAGTTCCAAATTTTTCTGCTGCTCTTGCTGATGCTTTGTCACCATCAACGTGATAAAGTCTTTGCATTGCGGCAGGAGAAAGAAAAATTGGCATATCTATTTTCCTTCCAAATAAAGTTGTTGTTAAGTCAGGTTTACCAACATTTGCTAACACATTCGGAACTAAATCACATTCATTAAATGATTCTGTGTTTCTTCTTAAAGTAGCTTCATCATCTGAGCCACCGTCTATGTAATGAAAAATTGGTGATGGTAATTTTTTTTTTGCTAAATTTCTAAAATCTTTAAAATTATAGCAATTTTTTAAACTCACTATCTTCTGAATCTTAAATTATTTCGACTTAAATCACTTATTTTTGTACAGCCCATAAGTTTCATATCACGCACTAGTTCAGCTTTATATTTTTCTAAAGCTCTTTCTACACCTGCTTGACCTCCAGCTGCTAAAGCATAGAGATATAATCTTCCTCCTGAACAAGCCTTGGCACCTAATGATAATGCTTTAAGCATATGTGTACCTCTATGAATCCCACCTTCACAAATTACATCTAATTTATCACCAACTGCATCAACAATTTCTGCAAGTTGATCAAAAGGCGCTCTAGATCCATCTAACTGTCTTCCACCATGATTTGATACCATTATACCTGTACATCCTATGTCTACTGCTCTTTTTGCATCTTCTACACTCATAACTCCTTTAAGAGCGAAATGACCTCCCCATTTAGAACAAAGATTTTCAGCGTCTTTCCAATTCATAGATTGATCCAACATAGTTGAAAAATAATTTCCAATAGATGAGTTAACATCAGTACCTTCTTTAACGAAATCTTGTAAATGAGGTAATTCAAACTTACCTTTTGTAAGATAATTAATCCCCCACATCGGTTTAGTAGCAAAACTAAATAAACTTGCTAAAGTTAACTTTGGTGGAGAGGTAAATCCTGTTCTTAAGTCTCTCTCTCTATTTCCTCCAGTAATAGTATCAACTGTTAAAGCCATAACATCAAATTTTGCAGCTTTTGCTCTTTCCAAGCAAGAGTCGTTTAAACCTCTGTCTTTATGAAAATAAAATTGAAACATTTTAGGTGTATCAATCATTGAAGAAATTTCCTCAACACTGACAGTGGCTAAAGCAGAGACACCAAACATGGTATTGAATTTTTTGGCAGCTTTCCCAACTGCTCTTTCACCGTCATAATGAAAAAGTCTTTGTAGTGCTGTTGGTGACAGATAAAATGGTAAATCTAATTTTTTACCAAATATTGTAGTGGATAAATCAACTTCTTCAACGCCTCGTAAAACATTGGGTACCAAGTCAACATCGTCAAAAGCACTAGTATTTCTGGCGTAGGTAATCTCATCATCGGCTGCTCCGTCAATGTAATGAAAAATGGGTGATGGTAGCTTAAGCTGAGCAAGTTTTCTAAAATCAGCAAAATTGTGGCAGTCTTTTAATCTTAATATCATAATTGTTTTTAAAAGGTTTTAAAAAAATTAAACATATAACTATTTGCCCCAGGATTCTTATCGCCTAAGCTAGCATTGGATAAATGGTTATATGAAAAGCCTAATTGGCTATTTTTTAAAAAATTTAATGAAATTTGAACTTCACTTTTGAATTCCAGTAAGTGTCCAAGATCTTTCCCATCTCCCTGATTATAAAGACCTGGAGTAAAACTAGGTGTAATATTTAATGCTCCCAAAGAATATTGTGCTTGTATGCCGGTATATAAATAAGCCGCACTATCAGCGGTAAACATAAAACCTGTTATTGGAGAAAGATTACCAAGAAAAGTATCTCTATTTAAATCAGTATTTTGGTGTTGAAAACCAATTAAAGTTGATCTCTTTCCATTATCACTAAAATCAAACATACCCGAATAAATATTAAACTTTGTATTATCGTCATTAACTTTAGTATCTTCCGCAAAAATTGAAGAAGAAATTAAAAAAGACAATATAACCAAGTAACAAATTCTTAGATGTTTCATAATTTTTTTTTTTTTAATATAACTTTTCTAAGTATTATTGCACCACCAAATACAAACATCAATATCGGCAATAACCAAAGAAAATAGGTGTTTTTATTGAATCCTGGATCATACAAAATCCAATCTCCATATTTATTTTTCAAATAATCGTATATCTGTTTTTCATTTAAACCATCATCTAATTTTTTTTCTACCAGAATTTTTAAGCTATTAGCAAATTCAGAATCTGAGTCGTATACTGATTGTCCTTGACAAATTAAACATCTTAAATTTTTTGTAATTTCGGTTCCTAAATTTTTAGCTTTTAAATCAGAGGAAAAAAAATTAATCAAAAAAATAACTGTAATTAAAAGCTTTAAAATATTCATTGAGTCAATTCTTTTATCTCGGAAAATAATTTTTCATTCAAAGGACCAATTATTTTTTTTATTATTTGATTATTTTTGATTAAAAAGCTCTCAGGTACTCCGTATGCACCCCATTCAATTGCTATCGTGCCATCATTATCAGAAAAAATTAAATCGTATGGATTATCTAACTTTATCAAAAAATTTTTGGCATTAACAAAATTATCTTTGTAATTTTGTCCAATAATTTTAATATTTTCTTTTTTACTTAAATCCATTAAATACTTATGTTCCTCTTTACAAGGAATACACCACGAGGCCCAAATATTTAATAAATAGTATTCACTCCCTATAAAAATTTGATCAGAATTTACGTTGTCTTTTGAAAAAAACTCTTTTGCTTCAAAACTTGGAATTTTAATTTCTGATTTAATTTCAGGAGTATAAATATTAGAATTTTGTAAACCCTTGTAAAAAACATAAAAAATTATTGAGAATGTGATAATTAAAAATATAGGAAAAATTTTAGTTTTCATACTTTTTTTTAATAAAACTTAAACCACCACTGCAGCACAATAGAATTGTAGAAATCCAAATCCAAATCATAAATGGTTTTACTTGATAGCGAATATTAAAATAATCTTGATTTTGGACATAATTCATTGTCATAAATTTATCAGTAAACATATTTGTTTTGATATCTGCTTCACTGGTAACAATATTTGGTTGATTATATATTCTTAGTTCAGGTTGCATGACTTCAATTGATCCACTTTGATCCTCTACAGTAAACTTTCCCTTAATAGCTTTAAAATTTTGCTTATTTTCTTGCTCAATGCTTTCAAAATTAATCTTCAAATTTTGATCTTGGTAAGTTTCATTAATTTTTAAATTTGTAATAATTTCAGAAGAGAAAATATTATTAAATAAAATACTTAGTATTAAAATGCTAAAACTAAAATGAGCTATTATTTGTGATAGGTTTCTATATTTTGCATGAAAAAAATCTCTAAGAGTAATAAAAAATAAATAAAAAGCTGCAGTGATTAAAACTGTATTATAAAGAAAATTAATATCTAAATTTCTTATTATCAACATAGATAAAATTAAAGAAATAATAAAAAATAAAATTAAATAAATTTTGTCTTCAACATCTGATTTAATCCATTTTAATTTAGGACCTATTGCCATCGCCATCATAAAAGGAATTAAAAAAGGTAGTATCAATTTGTTAAAAAATGGTGGACCTACAGATATTTTTTGAGATGAAATTACCTCTAAAAATATCGGATAAATTGTACCGATTAAAACAACAGATAAAAAATACATCATAAACCAATTATTAACTAAAATTGATGTTTCCTTACTTAATAAATAGAAAGTTTTGGTGTTATTGTTTTTGCTTTTGTGAAAAAATAAAAAGATAAACAAAGATAAGAATATCAAAATAAATAAAAATATTAGAATATACAAACCTCTTTCTGGATCGTTGGCAAATGTGTGGACAGAATTTAAAATACCCGACCGAACCAGAAAAGTACCACACATACTTAAGGTAAAAGTTGCAATTGATAGAACAACAACCCACGAGGTAAGAATTAGTTTTTTTTCTAAAACTAGTACGCAATGTAATAAAGTTGTTAGTGCAAACCATGGCATTAAAGATACATTTTCAACCGGATCCCAAAACCAAAAACCTCCCCAGCCTAACTCATAATAAGCCCAAATAGATCCAAGTAAAATTCCTAAAGTCAAAAAAATCCAAGAGACTAAAACCCATTTTTTTATGTGTGACGCCCACATTTTTGTAATATTATTTGAACAAACTGCTGCAAGTGCCGAGGAAAAAATTATAGAGGTTCCAACATACCCTAAATATAAAATTGGTGGGTGTATTGCTAATGCAGGGTCTTGCAATATAGGATTTAAACCTAATCCCTCTTTTGGAACTGGAAAAATATGATTAAAAGGATTAGAGGTTTGTATCAGAAAAATAAAAAAACCTAATATTATTATTTGCTGAAATAATAAAGTTAGAATTCTATATTGGTTTGGTTGATTTTTGGATTTCAACAAAAAAACAAATATAAATAATGTTAAAACTAACAACCATAGTAATAGACTTCCTTCATGATTGCCCCAAGTACCAGAGATTTTATAAAAAAGAGGCTTAGTGGTGTGGGAATGGTTAAAAACTGTCTCATTACTAAAATCAGAGTTTACAAAAGATAAAATTAAACCTGAAAAACTTATTATCACGAATAAAAGTTGTAAGAAGACTAATGATATTACTTTAATGTCAAGATTTTGAGTGTCATTAAAATTTTTAATTGAAAAAAATATAACTAGAATTGAAATACCAACGCCAAAAATTAGAGAATAATATCCAATTAAACTTGACATTTTATTTCTCCTCTAAAGCAGCCTTAACTTCGGGAGGCATGTAATTTTCATCATGTTTTGCTAAAATTTTAGTTGCTGAAAAAAAATTTTCATCTTTTAAAAATCCTTCTGCAACAACACCTTTACCTTCTTCAAAAAGATTAGGTATTAGTCCTGAATAAACAACGTTAATTTCACTTTTAAAGTCTGTGATAACAAAACTTAATTCTTTATTGATAATAGAAATCGAGTCAGTTTTTACCATTCCACCAATTCTAATCTTTTTCTTCTGCTCTTCAGATAAAATTTTTACTTCAGATGGAGATTTATAATAAATAACATTTTCTTCCAAAGATTTTAGAATAAGAAATACTGTCAAACTTAATGTAATAATAATTAAGAAAACGAAAAAAAATCTTAGTTTAACTTTACGACCATACATGGCTTAAAAAGTTAAATTGTTGAAGTATTGGACAAAATCTCTCTATTAATTTTTTGTAGTTTAGCAGAGGCAGCTCTTTCAGCGTTTAGGTTCCCAAATTTAGCTATAAACTTATTTTTTTCTTTTACGTACTGACTCTTAGTAACGACATATAAAGAAATAAAACTTAAAAATGTAAAAGCAAATGAACTCCAAACATAAATTCCATATCCACTCATATAAAATAATTCAATAATCATAATCTGTCTAAACCCTTATTTTTAATTTTTATCAGTTCTGTATTATATTTCATTAAAAAAATTAACAACGAGAATAGGGCAAATGCCGCAGTCATAATCAACAAAGGCACTAACATTGAAGAATGAATTGTAGATTTTGATAAAATATTTATTGACGCTGGCTGATGAAGCGTATTCCACCAATCTACAGAATACTTGATTATTGGAACATTTATTATCCCTAAAACTGTTATGATTGAGGTAATTTTAAAAACTTGTTCTTTTCTATCATAAATTCTCCAGGCCATTAAAAACATTAAATAAAAAAGTGCAAGAATTAACATAGAAGTAATTCTAGCATCCCAAGCCCACCATGTTCCCCATGTTGGTTTACCCCAAATAGATCCTGTGACTAAAGCAATAATATTAAAGATGAAACCTGATGGAGCTAAACTTTTAGCGATCAAAAAAAAGTTTTTTAACTTAAAAATATAACCGGTTATTGATAAAAATGTAATTGAAGAAAAAATTCCAAGTGCTAACCATGCTGCGGGTACATGAACATACATAATTCTAACAGTATGACTTTGCAAATAATCTTCAGGTGACAATAATAAAGACTCAATAAGACCGATAGTCAAAACGATTACAAGTAGATAAAGGACATATCTCGGAGCTTTCGAAGTGATTGAAAATATTTTGTTTGGTTCAAAATGTTTAAACATAAAAGATATATACTAATTCATACGCTGAATATAATGTGAAAAATTATCCGATCAAGAATGCAGAGGGAGATAATAACGAAGGGTAAAATTTTAGCATCCTTGACCGAATTGTAATATTCTTAACAGGATCGTGTGTCTAAGTTTTGAGCTAATTGTGTTTAAAAAATGGATTTTAGTTAGATTGCTTGAAATAACTTGAGCCTTTTTTACCAGAAAAAATTTCCTCTATAAGTGGGTGTTTTATGGGCTCATTAGAATCGTCTACTAATAAATTCTGTTCTGAGACATACGCCTCATATGTAATTTCATCATTTTCAGCCAATAAATGATAAAATGGTTGATCTTTTCTTGGTCTAACATTCTTCGGAATAGACTGATACCACTCCTCAGAATTATTAAATTCAAAATCAACATCATAAATTACACCTCTAAATTCAAAATGTTTATGTTTTACAATGTCACCAATTGAAAATTTTGCTTTTTGAATTGCCATTGGAGAGAGTATGGGTATTTAAAAATAAAAATCAATAGGAAAAAATATAAAGTTTTTGTTAAATTTTATTTATGTTAATATCTTTTTTGTGAATAAATCCTTAATTAAATTTCTTACAGATTTCGGGCCGCTTATAATTTTTTTTTACTACTATTACGATAGTGACAAAGATTTAAAGATTGCGATACCACCTTTCATAATTGCAACTATTATCGCACTAATAATTATGTGGATGCTAGAGAAAAAAATTCCTAAAGTTCCTTTAATTAGTGGAATACTAATTACATTATTTGGTGGACTGACTATCTATTTTGATAATCCAGTTTTCATTTATATTAAACCAACTATTATAAATATCTTATTCGGATTATCTTTAATATTTGGTAGATATTTTACAAAAGAGCCCGTACTTAAAAAAATTATGGGTGGTTCAATTTCATTATCAGATACAGGCTGGGAAATATTAAATAAAAGATGGATATATTTTTTCTTCGGATTGGCAGTTTTAAATGAGTTAGTATGGAGAACTCAAACTGAAGAGTTTTGGGTTAACTTTAAAGTATGGGGCTTATTACCTATTACATTTATATTCACTGCTTTTCAAATCAGTTTAATTAATAAATATAAAATTAATGAATAACAACTTACGATTAATCATAAATAATACACACAATAAAAGCATCGATGAAAAATATTTTTTTGAAAAAAACGAGCTTAAAATAATTCTGGATTTATATGCTAAAATGGTTTCTGAAGGATCTTGGAAAGATTATGGATTAAATATTTCCAGTAGACAAGTTGGGTTTAGTGTTTTTAAAAATGCTGCTGAAAACGCTCTATATAAAATCTGTAAAAATTTTAAACCAAAAAACAAAAATTTAAAATATTTAATTACTGATACAAATGGCAAGATTTTGAAAAATTCTGACAATTTAAGTAATTTGCTTAAAAATACTAACTGGAAAAAACTTTCAGATTAACGTTATCTTCTTTGACCAAAAAGTCTAAGGAGCATGATAAATAGATTTATGAAATCAAGATACAAGGTTAAAGCACCCATTACAGCCTTTTTACCCATTAATTCACCAGTATCACTAGCTACATAAATATTTTTTATTTTTTGTGTATCATAAGCGGTTAATCCAACAAATATAAGCACACCTAAAATTGAAATAACAAAATACATCATAGATGATTTCATGAAAATATTTACCAACGAAGCAATGATAATTCCAATTAATCCCATCATCAAGAAAGAGCCCAATTTCGTTAAGTCTCTTTTAGTTGTATATCCATAAATGCTCATCGCACCGAAAGTTGCTGAAGATATAAAGAAAACTCTAGTTACACTTAAACCAGTATACACTAATAGTATAGAGGAAAGAGATAATCCCATTAACGCAGCAAAAACCCAAAAAGTAGTTTGTGCTTTTCCAGCACTCATTTTATTTATGCCAAAACTCATGTAAAACACAATTGCTAATGGAGCTAACATTACAACCCATTTCAATCCGGACATATAAATTGCTGAACCAAAACTCGTTAATGCAACAATAGACCCACCTGCATCAGTTACTACCGACATCTTAAAGGATAATAAAGCTACAATTCCAGTTAAAAGAACACCGGTTGCCATATAATTGTAAACTTTTAGCATGTAGGCTCTTAAGCCTTCATCCATAACCGCAGTTGTTTCTTGAGCTGCAGCTTTTGCTCTTGCTAAAATTCCTTTTTTATCAAATTCCATAATTGCTATAGATATATAGTCTTTTACTAATTATTCAAGATACCTTAAAAGATTAATAAATATTAACACTTTAAAACCACAATGAATTACAAAAAATTAGGTAATACTGATCTTGACGTTAGTACAATTTGTCTCGGTACAATGACCTGGGGAGAACAAAATACGGAAGAAGAAGGTTTCGAGCAAATGGACTGGGCATTAGATCATGGAGTAAACTTTTGGGATACAGCAGAAATTTATTCAATTCCCATGAGAAAAGAAACTTATGGTGAAACAGAGAGAATAATTGGAAACTGGTTTAAAAAAACAAATAAAAGAGACAAAGTTGTAATTGCTACAAAAGTCTGTGGAAATACCTCAAATAAATATATTCGGGGTGGTGGAAATAATTTTGGAAAAAAGAAAATTTCAGATGCTTTAGAAGAAAGCCTTAAAAGGTTAAAAACAGATTACATAGATTTATATCAACTTCATTGGCCTGAGAGAAATACTAATTTTTTTGGAAAACACGGTTACGAGCACGATGAAAACGATAATGACTGGACACCATTTGAGGAAATACTTGAAAGTCTAGAAAATTTTATTAAGCAGGGAAAAATTAGATATGTAGGTTTATCTAACGAGACAGCATGGGGTTTGTCAAAATTTCTTGAAATCTCTAAGTTAAAAAATCTTCCTAAAATGATGTCTGTTCAAAACCCTTATAATTTACTCAATAGATCTTATGAAGTTGGATTAGCAGAAATTTCAGTAAGAGAGAAAAGTGGATTGTTAGCCTATTCACCACTAGCATTTGGTTACTTAACGGGAAAATATAGGAATAATAATTTGCCTGAAAAATCAAGAATGAAACTATTTAAAGATTTTACAAGATATAAAAACGAAAATGGTCAAAACGCAATTGAGGAATATTATAAAATATCAAAAAAATTTAACGTTGATTTTACCCAAATGTCTTTAAAATTTTGTGAGATTCAGCCTTTTGTAACAAGTGTAATTATTGGAGCAACGACAATGGAACAGTTGAAAACAAATATAGAAAGTGTAAATGTAACTCTATCAAGTGAAATACTAAATGAAATTAATAATATTCAAAAAAAATACCCAAACCCATGCCCATAATTAAAAAAACTTTATTATTGTCTTTATTTTTTATTTTTTTTTCAATTACAAAAACCCTAGCTGAAGATCTTAAAAAAATTGGAAAATATAAAGATTGGGAAACCATAGTGCTAGCAGAAAAATCGGGTAAAGTTTGTTTTGCTCAATCCTCACCAATTTTACAATCTCCAAAAACAAGTAAAAGAGATGCAAGGCTGTTTGTGACATTCAGACCAGATGAAAAAATTACTAATGAAATAAGCACTACAGCTGGATATGAATTTAATAAAAATAATACTGTTCTTGCAAAATCTGGAAATAACAAATTTAAATTTGATATCAAACAACAAGGTTTTGCTTGGATGACCAGTAATAAAAAAGAAAAAATAATGGTTAGGGTTATGAAAAAAGGTTCTAGAATTATGGTTACTGGTTATAACGAAAAAGGTTCTCAAACAATTGATCATTATTCATTATTAGGTTTCACTAAAGCTTATAACACAGCGAAAAAAGCTTGTAGTTAGTTAATGACACAAAAGAGAAGAATTGTATTAGCTTATTCTGGAGGACTAGATACCTCCATAATACTTAAATGGCTTCAAGAAAATTACAATGCCGAAGTAATCTGTTACACAGCTGATATTGGTCAAAAGATAGATAAAAAAAAGATAATCAAAAATGCAAAAAAATTTGGGGTAAAAAATATTATAATAAAAGACTTAAAAAATATTTTTGTTAAAGATTATGTTTTTCCGATGATCAGAGGTCACGCGATTTATGAGGGCGTATATTTATTGGGTACCTCAATTGCAAGACCTTTAATAGCAAAAGATCAAATAAGAATTGCAAAAAAATATAAAGCTTATGCAGTATCTCATGGAGCCACTGGTAAAGGAAATGATCAAGTCAGATTTGAGCTTGGATATCATTATTTTGGTCCAAAGATTAAGATAATAGCACCCTGGAGAATTTGGAATTTAAGATCTAGAACAGATCTTATTAAATATGCAAAAAAATACAAAATACCGATACCTAAAGATAAAGCAGGTTCCACACCTTTTTCTGTTGATGATAACTTGTTTCATACCTCTACCGAGGGAAAAGTTTTAGAAAATCCTAAAAATTCTGCCCCAGAAATTATTTTTCAAAGAACGGTTTCTGCAGAGAAAGCTCCTAATAAACCTACATTCATATCCATAAATTTTAAAAATGGAGACCCAGTTGGTATTAATGGAAAAAAATATAATCCTGAGAAAATTTTAACAAAACTTAATTTAATAGCTGGTAAAAACGGTATCGGAAGAGTTGATTTAGTTGAAAATAGATTTCTTGGTATAAAATCTAGAGGAGTTTATGAAACACCTGGTGGTACACTTCTTATTCATGCACATAGAGCTATAGAGTCTGTAACATTAGACAAAAACACAATGCATAAAAAAGATTCCATAATGTCTAGATATGCAGAATTAATTTACAATGGATATTGGTTTTCTAAAGAGAGGTTTAAACTTCAAAAAATTGTTGATCTCAAAAGAAATAAAGTAAATGGAGCTGTAAAACTTAAGCTTTATAAAGGAAATATTATTATTCAATCAAGAATTACAAAAAGTAAAGCATATTCAATGAAAAAGGTTTCATTTGAGGAAAATAAATCCTTCAATAAATTTAACGTTGAAAAATTTATAAATTTCCATAAAAAAAAATTAAGATAACTCAAGAAAAATTGACAATTTTTTACATTGTCAATTCTGAAAAAAAACATAACTTAGTTTCATGGACAATTTAAAAAAATGGATGCAAGACTCGGCTAATATATTATTTGATGATAGTAAAAACGATTTAAGATCATTACCTAAAGCTGTTAGATTACAAATATTATTAGTTCTGAGTTTTATATGGACGACTGTATTTAGTTTGTATGTATTTTCATATACGACTTTTGCTTTTGGCTGGGCTGGAACATACTTGGCACATATCGGTCTTATATTTGCAGTCTATATGACATTCAAACAGTTCCATAAAGCTGAGGAAAAATCGACCAGCGTCTTTCAAACAAAAAATTTTGATCCATTTAAAATTATGGTTATTGTATTTGTTATAGTGTTTATTTTTGTTTTTTCTAAGGGTATTGAAGTTTTAACAAATACTAACTCTTATACTATTCCATATGATGGTCCATCAAAATCAGTGTTTGAAAAATGGTTGCCATTTAGTAAGGACAAATAATGGAAAAAATAGCTAAGAATCTACAACTTATACTAATGTGCATTATTTTAATAAGCACAGTAATTGCTGTAGGTATTGAAATTTATAAAATGTATCAAAACATGTCTGTAACATTAGCTGACTTGTTATTAATGTTTCTTTATTTGGAAGTTCTTGCAATGGTTAGAGTTTTTTGGAACCAGCAATCAATCAGTATTACATTACCACTACTAATAGCAATTACTGCACTTGCTCGATTTATTATTCTTCAAGGTAAAGAAATGGACCCTACTGCATTAGTTTATGAGGCAGTTGCAATAGTTTTAATTGCTGGTGCTATTGTAATCTTGAGATTAAGACATAGTGATAAATTAGGTCTTAAGAAAAAAAAATCTAAATAGTTTTAAATGAATTTTGAACCCTCAAGGGCTAAGGCCTTAGATCGATTAGAAAGTTTTGTTGAAAACAATCTTGCAGAATATTCAAAGCTTAGAAATTTTGATTTTGGTCCAGATAAAAGATCAAATGTTTCTTGTTTGTCACCATATATTACTCATGGAATCGTTAATGAACAAGAGATCATTAAAAAATCTCTAGGTAAATTTTCTTTTTCAAAAAATGAAAAATTTATACAAGAAGTATTATGGCGCACATATTGGAAGGGCTGGCTAGAATTAAGACCAAATGTTTGGTCAGATTATTTAACAGAATTAATTAAAATTAAGGAGAATTTAAAAAATAATCAAAATTATAAAAATGCAATTGAAGGAAAAACAAAGATAGATTGCTTTAATCAATGGGTAATCGAACTAAAAGAAAATAATTATTTACACAATCATACAAGGATGTGGTTCGCCAGTATTTGGATTTTTACTCTAGAATTACCTTGGCAATTAGGTGCAGAATTTTTTATGCAACATCTATATGACGGCGATGCTGCGTCCAATACTCTTGGATGGAGATGGGTTGCTGGAGTCCAAACACAAGGAAAACATTATTTGGCGAGCGAATGGAACATTAAAAAATTCACTACTAACAGATTCAATAATATTAAGTTAAATGAAAAGGCTCCTCCAAAAGTATCTGAAAAAACTTACTCAATAATAAAACAAGATTTTAGTAATCCTCAAAATATTGAAGATAAAAGTCTACTAATTTTTGATAACAATCTCTCTTTTGAAATTACTGATTTTCAAAATTACAAATTTAAAAAAATTTATTTAATTTCAAATGAAAATAATAATAGATCTATTAAGCTGAGTGAAAAAGTTGTAAGATTTAAATCCCTTTTAATTGAAGACCAAGAACAAAGGTTAAAAGCCAAGTCTATTGATTATGAGGTAGTCAATATAAGTAAAATAAAAGATATTCAAAACTGTTATGGTTTATATCCCTCTGTTGGTGAAAATTTAGATTATTTAAATTTAAATAGCTCAAAAATAACTTTTTTATATAGAAAACTTGATCAGTATTCTTGGCAATATTGCAACAAAGGTTTTTTTAATTTTAAAAATTATATTCCAAAAATAATTTCAACTTTCAATTAAAACCACCTAAACATTCCAATAATTCCTGCCGTTGCGTAAAAAAATTGTAAAAATAATATTCCTCTATGACCACCTCTATACGCCCAAATTCCTATTAAAATTGCAGATAAAAGTAATAAGCAAAAACCAAAAAATTCAATACCAATATTCATAGCTACGAATAATGAATATAATATTGCTGTTATAACTCCTGCCCATTCAAAAATCTTATTATCCATAATTTTTATCTCGCAAGTTTAATAAAAATATCACCCATGCCTGCCTCTAAATTCTCTATGGGTGTATTATTTCTAAATTCACAAAATCTACCAGTTATCTGATGACTTTTTACAAAATCTATCTCATCTTTTCTGCAGCTTTTACCGTTATGCAATAAACCAATTACTATTCGGCCATTTAAATCATAAACTTGTTTGTTATTTATTTTCTCTCCAACACAAAAATAATCTTTATTAACCCTATTTGGAAAATCTTCTTTGTTGCAGGGATTTTTAATTGTAAAAACAAAAAACTCCTTGATGCCGTCTGTAAATTTATATTTCATCCTTTCGACTTCAGAATATTTCATAATGTCACAAGAACACGGAATACAACATTTATAGTAATTACCACAAATTTTATTTTTAGTTCCTCTCTCACTGATAAATAAAAAATCAGGGTCACTATTGGGATCAATCAAAGAACCAGAAACAGCACAATAAAGTTTGTTATATTCAATGAAATCTTCATAATTTATGTCTTTATCAATTATATATTTGAAGAATTTTGGACCAGCAGCATTTCTGTTGCTGTCAGGAAAAATTCTAGACCAATCTGTTATTAAATCTTTATAATAATTTTTTTCCACTGAATTTGAAATATTGGAAAAAGATAAAGTAAAGATAGAAATAATTACAAATCTAAAGATAGCTTTTGAAAAATTCATAGATTTAATTAATTTAAAAAATTTTTATTATTTGTCGCACTTAATTTACTTTCAAATTATAAATTTAAAGTTATTAAAGTCCAATGAAAAAATTCCAAATAATATTTTTAACACTTACCATGATGATTATCCCATCGATAACATTTGGAAATGTAATTGATAAATTAAACGAAACCGGTAAATTTACAAAATTAAACGAAACCTTAATGAAATCAGGATTAAGTGAAAATTTAAAAGGTGAAGGACCATTTACTGTTTTTGCACCTTTAGACGACGCATTTGCAGCAATTAGTGCACAAACATATTATGGTCTGTTGAGAGAGGAAAACAAAGATAAACTTGTAAATATTTTAGGACGACACGTTTTTTCAAAAAAAATTCCTTCTTCAGAAGTTGCAGGTGAAATTAAACTCAAAGCAATTAATGGTGAGGAAATAACTATAAAAAAAGTTAATGGTATAGTTTATATAAATGAAGCTGAAGTTGTAACTGCTGATATTGAAACTTCTAATGGTATAATCCATTTTATAAATAGAGTTCTTCAACCCTTAAACTAGTTATTTTTGTTTTAAAGTAATTGTTTGGTTTAGATTTTTTACCGAGATTATTTTAGTTTTTCCATTTGTCCATCTAACCTCTATTTTTATATTCTTTTCATTTTTTCTAATACCATAATGAGCTACTGGTTCCATTTGGCATAGATACCCTGAACCAGAGTCAATTGTTTTTGAATGTTTTCTTAAATTTGAAATCAATGTTACTGTTGCTCCTCTTGCGGGTGCCCCATATTTATTTAGCGGTCTAATCCTTAAATATTTGTGTTCAGGATTTACCTTTGCTTTATACAAAGACAATGGCTGATCTCTGCTTTCTCCGTGGGAAACTAACAATTCTAATATGCCATCGTTATCTATGTCAGCAACTGCTGCTCCAGTTCCATATCCATTTGGTTCTAAACCAATATCGAGAGGTATTTGTTTTACCAAACCATTCTCTAAAATTTTAAAAAGTTTGTTGGGTTCACCAATATTATTCAAGAATATTTCATCATAACCATCATTATCTAAATCAGCTGAAATAACAGTTCTTATTCTTGACGGCTCATCAAAAGGTGGCTTTGCTATATCCTCAAAAATATCATTTTTAAGTACATATGCTCTGTGAAATCCTCCCCAATTTCCATTTAAAATATCAAGTCTTCCTCGGTAATAAATATCTGACAAAGCTGTACCTCTCCCATTTTGAAGGACGTCTTGAACTCTATATTCGTATGCGACATCTAAAAATTTACCCTCTTCATTTTTGTATAAAAAATTTGCTCCTCTCTCATTGGCTGCAAATATATCAATTTTATCAGAAATGATGTGTCCAGCCACGACAGCACGTCCACCTGTAACTTTCGCCAGATTCAATTGAACAGATTTATCGACTATTATGTCGTCATTATATTCGTAATATCTTGTGGGTCCTCCGTAGTTAGCAACATATACACCATAATTGCCATCTCCTTTTCTATCAACACAAACAACTGACCTCCCAGCAGTTAAATTGAGATCTTTTTGATTTTTCTCAATTTCAAATAAATCAATAAAATTACCCTTCTCTAAATCTATCAATCTATCTGAATATTTTTTTGTTCCACTATATGTGTCGGTGTTGAGAAAATATATTTCCTCATAACCGTCTCTATCTATATCGCATGCAGCAACACCAATTGTTCTTCTAAATTCATCAGAAAATTTTTTTTGATTTACAATATTAATCAGTTTTCCATTCTCATATGATAAAGCTAAATTCAGATAACCAAATCCAGTAACTATAAAATCAAATTTTCCATCTTGATTTACATCGGTGACGGAAACTCCATAACTAAGTCTTTTAGGATTCTCAACTATTTGGCTTGTTATATCTTCAAAAAAATCAGCATTCAGATTATTTGGGATTAATAGAAAAAACAAAACTACTAATTTCTTTAAAAAATTAATTAATCTAATTTTCATTTTTTTTACTTTTATACTTTTTCATCCATTCACCAAATATTTTTATAGCATCCTCCATATCCCTAGTTTTGTTAGGATGGTTCTTTGCTCTACCGAGCATGGTTGCAATAACATTTACCTGATACTTAATTGAACGATTTTTAATAGCTCTAATTGTGTAAAGAGCTTTTTCTTTGTTTTTGAACCCTAGCCCATGAGTAGTAGTTTTAGGATTATAATCTGAATACAGCGATAAATTTATAGGTTTAGATTTTTTACTTAATGGCATTTTGTCTATAATTTTAAAAATTGTTTTATGATTAAGTTTATTCATCTTTTTTTTAGATTTGCCATCAAAACCAATTAAATCTATTGATGATTTTTCCTGCTTATTAATTTTACAAATTAATTTTACAAATCTTTTATGAAAATCTTTTATTTTATCTTGATATATTTTTTTTGCCTCTAGATAAATTCTATCCTTATAACTTGTTGTAGAAACAAGTAAAATTCTACTTTTCCATTTGTATTTTTCTAAGTTCATATTTTTTTGCTAGAACATCTTTTTGAGCAATACTTAACTCTTTCCCAATTTAGCTTCCATTTTCTACGCCAATTGAAAGGTCTCTTACAAACAATACAGATTTTAGATGGAAGATTTTCTTTTTTCACTAAAGTGTGTTTTGTTTAATAAATTTTTCTGCAGCAGGAAGGATTAATTTTTTTCTGTCACTTTTCATTTTGTCGAAAATTCTAACCATCATAGATAACCTCGGATTTTTCAAAAAAAATTTTCTATTTCTATCAATGAATCTCCAATACAACCCATCCATTATGTTGCACCAATCGCCTTTTTTAAAATCCATCATTTTCATAAAGTAACTCGAGCCACAGATATATGGTTTTGTAGCAAATATTCCTCCATCGCTAAATAATCCCATACCATAAACATTAGGCACCATTACCCAATCTGAGGAATCTACAAACATTTCCATAAACCATTTATAAACAATGGTAGGCTTTATTTCACAAAGATTCATGATGTTAGATAAAATCATTAATCTTTCAATGTGATGAGACCATCCATGATTTAAAGCATTTTTGATTGCATAATCTAGTGGCGGTAAACCAGTTGTGCCTTCATACCATGATTTTTTCATTTTGCGATTTTGTTTGAAAAAATTTCTAGTTTCCATTTCGTTTGAATAACTTTGATAAATTCCTCTCATAAATTCTCTCCATCCTATGACCTGACGCACATAACCTTCTAGAGAATTTAATTTGATTTTTTTACTCTTATGGAAATCTAAAACTTTTTTTATAATAAATTCAGGCGTTATTAATCCTAGGTTAATGTAAGGACTTAAAGCACTGTGAAATAAAATATTATCTTTTTGATCAACTGCGTCCTCATAATCACCAAATAAATTAGATTTCTCTTTAATAAAAAAATTTAATAATTTGACCACGTCATTAAATTCTGTAGCAAGCCAAAAGTTTTTGGTTGTTCCTGGATGATCTTTGAATAGTTTTTCAATAATAGGTTTTAATTTTTTAGTATGTTTAGTCTCATTAATTTTTGGGAATTTTGGAATAGAGATATTTTTTGGTAACTTATTTCTATTATCTTCATCAAAACTCCATTTACCTCCTATAGGATTCCCATCTGAACCCATTAATATGCCGGATTTTTTTCTAACTTCTTTATAAAAAGTTGCCATAAAAGGTTTTTTTGATTTTGATAAATATTGTTTAAATTCATCTCTCGAATTTAAAAACATAGGAGTTTGCACAATATTCCATTTAATTTTTTCTTTTTTAGTGAATTGATCAATTTTTTTCTCAAAAAATTTATCCTCAATTTCAAAACTCGAAATTTCTTTTATTTTTTTTGAATTAATTAATTTCTTTAATTTTTTTAAATAGTCATCTTTAAATTCTTTATCTTCAATTCTCAAATATTCTAATTTGAACTTATTCTTTTTCAGAGACTCCGCATGTGAACGCATTGATGATAAGAAAAGAAGGATTTTATTTTTATGATGTTTTTCATAAGTGCATAATTGGTAATCTTCTGCCATAAAAAATAGGTGGTCTTTTTTGAAGCGGTCCAAGTATTTTGGTGGAAATAATTGATTGCCAAGTATAAAAAATAACTTCATATTTAAATATAACTAATAAAAATTTTTATGTCAGAAAAATATCTTATTTTTGGTGCGACAGGATCCATCGGTTCTAGTTTGGCTGAACAATTAGTAAATTCAGGGAATTCAGTTCATTTAGTTGGTAGAAATGAAAATGAAACTAAAAATATTTCTGAAAAATTAGGTTGTGCATTTACAATAGCTGATGTTTTGCAAGATGGATTTGTGGATAAGGTTAAAAGTGATATTTCTGATGTAAAAGGTATTGCTTATTGTGTGGGTTCAATTGATCTGAAACCTTTAAGAATGGTGAATGAGCAAGATTTTAATAATTGTATGAAATTAAATTTATACTCTGCAGTCGAGGTTATAAAGGGATATCAGGATATTTTGAAAAAAAATAAAGGTTCGGTCGTTTTATTTTCTACAGTTGCTGCTCAAAGAGGTTTTACAAATCATGCAATAATTGCCTCTACGAAAGCTGCCGTTGAGGGTTTAACAGTTTCTTTGGCTGCAGAATTTGCTCCAAACATAAGAGTAAACTGTATTGCACCAAGTTTAACCAATTCTAAAATCGCTGAACCAATGTTAAAAAATAAGGCCTTAGCAGATGGAATTGCAAAAGCTCATCCATTAAAGAGATTGGGTGAGGGAAAAGACTCAGCCTCTTTAGCCAAATTTCTTATTACAGATGATAGCTCATGGGTGACAGGTCAAATTATAGCAGTTGATGGTGGAAGATCAAAGCTCTCGTAAAGTGAAAAAGTTTATTTTCTCAGTATCTTTATTCTTACTCTTAACAAACCTCTCATTTGCAAAAAATTTTAATTTAGAAAAAATTGTTGATTTAAACAGTCCTTGGGGCTCATCATTTATTAATAATGAAGAGCTAATTATAACTGAAAAAAGTGGAAAAATAAAAGTTGTAAACATTATTTCAAAACAAATTTCTGAAATAAAGCACAATCTTAACTTTTTAGAACATGGTCAAGGTGGAATACTAGATATCCTTTTTAAAGATAATTTTATTTATGTATCTTACACAGAAAATAGAGGTAATGGTAAAACCAGCACCTCAATTGCAAAAACAAAATTTGCCGAAAAAGAATTAAAATTTAAAAATATTTTCCAAGCAAATCCTCCTATAAATTCTGGTTATCATTTTGGATCAAGATTAGCGATTAAAGATGACTATCTTTTTGCATCTGCTGGTGAAAGAGGTGAGGGTATGATTGCGCAAGATCCAACAAAACATCCAGGAAGTATTATCAGAATAAATCTAGATGGCAGTATTCCACGAGACAATCCTAGATTTAAAGGGAAATCCAACTGGCTTCCAGAAATATATCAAATCGGTATTAGAAATCCACAAGGTTTAACTTTATCTCCATTTGACGGAAAAATTTATATGAGTAATCACGGAGCAAGGGGTGGAGATTGGTTTGGTGAGGCTAAAGAAGGTGAAAATTATGGTTGGAAAATTTTAGGATGGGGAGGGACTAATTACTCTGGTATCCCAATTGGACCTAAATGGAAGCCAGGCTTCACAAAAGCAATTCATTATTGGGTACCCTCAATTGCCACAAGTGCCATCACAATTTACAAAGGTAAGGAATTTAGTGAATGGAATGGTCATGCACTTATAACATCATTGAAAGATCAATCTCTAAGAAAACTGATATTTAAAGATTTATCAAATGTAAAAGAAGATATTATTTTTCAAAAAAAAATTGGAAGATTAAGAGATATACAAGTACATCCAGCAAATGGTAAAATTTATTTTTTAGCAGGAGATAGTTTGTGGTTAATGGAAAAAAATTAATTAATTTTTTATGTATTTTAGTTGGAATAATATTTTATAATTGTTTAAGTATCGCAATGGAAAAACCCTATCATCATTTGCCAGATGGAACTTTTAGAAATCCTGAGGGATCACCTAAAAGAGATGCCAATATAAAATGGTCATATAAAATTTTTAATCAAGAAAAAAAGAAACTTGATATGACGGTGCCAAAAAGTCATGTAATTGAAAAAGAAAAAGTAATTTTAGATCTTAAAAAATATCAAGATGACGACTATATCGCTTGGATTGGTCATGCAACTTTCTTAATTAAACTTGGTGAAACTACAATAATTACTGACCCTGTGTTCTCTAAAAACGCTGGGCCACTTATATTTGGCCCAAAAAGATATACAGAACCGGCGCTTACTCTAAATGAAATACCAAAAATAGATTTATTTTTATTAACTCATAACCACTACGACCATCAAGATGCATACACGATTAGGAAGTTTCCATACAAAAATGCAAAAGTGTTACTGCCTCTTAAACTTGGGAAATACTTCAGAAGATATAAAGATGTTAATGAAATGGATTGGTATGATGAAATAAAAATAAACGAAAAATTAAAAGTTACATTTTTACCCGCGGTTCATTGGTCAAAACGTAGTCTAACTGATACCAATAAAACTTTATGGGGAAATTTTTTAATTGAATATGACGGAAAAAAAATTTTATTTACCTGTGATACGGGGATTGGAGACATATATAAGTCTATTGGTCAAAAATATGGTCCAATTGATTTAACGTTTATAAATATTGGTGCTTACAATTTTTATCCAATTATGCCTTATAAAGATAAATCTATCTATCACACAAACCCAGAGGAAGCTTTAGAAATTGCTCAAAATCTTAAAAGTAAGAAAGTAGTTGGCATGCATTGGGGAACTTTCGTTCTATCTTTAGAACCTATTATGGAGCCACCAAAAAGATTTAAAGCCAGCGCCAACAAGTATGGTTTTAAAAAAGAGGATGTTTTGATTTATAAAATTGGTGAGTTTGACTCACTTAAAAAATTACTTAGTTACAATTAGTTGTCTAAAATTTTTCTTTTTGCTTTCTCAAATTCTTCCTGGGTTAAAACTCCATCTTTCAAAAGTTTATTTAATTTTTCAAGCTCATAACTTAAACTATCTTCATCAACTAAAGGAGGATCAATTTTTTCATTATCAGAATTTTCATTTATTTTATTTGCACTTTTGGCACTAAATCCATCCATTATTGCAGTTGCGCCAAGATATAAAACAAACCCAAAAATTGGTATTACCAAACCAAGAAAGATAATTTTTTCCATTAATTAGTCCTCATCTTCCTCTCTCCAATTTTTTTCGTACATAAGCCATGCTGCTAATATTACTGAAAAAGTTCCAACAATCATACCATAATCAAATCCAGTTTGTTGGTCGTATAGATACCAACCAAGTTGAGTTGCTCCAATCGGAGGTATGGTAAGTATAGCCATAATAATCAAAATTCTATATGGGTATTTTGGCTTTCTCATAGCTTAGCTTACCAAAAATTTTTTAATGATTTAAATATTAAATTTGCGATCTTTTGAAACAGTCAATCGTATTTTTAAGCAAACACGCAATTGTCATTGGACCAACACCCCCCGGAACTGGCGTAAGGGCTTTTGCATTTTTTGAAACTTCATCAAATGCAACATCACCAACAATTCCCTTTTCAGTTTTATTAATACCTACATCAATCACAATTGCGTCTTTTTTAACCCAATCTCCTTTTACCAACTCAGGAATACCGACGGCAGCAACAACAATATCTGCCTCTAAGCATTCAGCTTTTA
Source organism: uncultured Pelagibacteraceae bacterium (assembly GCA_902620465.1). Lineage (GTDB taxonomy): Bacteria > Pseudomonadota > Alphaproteobacteria > Pelagibacterales > Pelagibacteraceae > Pelagibacter. The sequence continues at coordinate 108,838 of CACNIF010000001.1, read as the reverse complement.
AATCTTTAGTTTTTGAATGAGTTATTGTTACAGTGCAGTTTTCTTTCAAAAGAAGTTGTGTCATTGGTTTGCCATTTAAATTCGATCTACCTATTACAACAGCTTTTTTACCATTTAAATTCGGTTCAAATTTTTTAATTAATAAGTAGCATCCTAGAGGAGTACAAGGTACTGAACTTTCATAACCAGAAGAAAGATTGCCGACATTTATAGGGTGAAATCCATCAACATCTTTTGTGTGATCAATCGCTTCTATGACTTTCTTTTTATCTATATGTTTTGGCAAAGGTAATTGTACTAATATACCAGAAACACTTTTATCATTATTTAATTCATTTATTTTTTCTAAAATTACTTTTTCTTCGACGCTATCGGGATACTTTATTACTTCGGACTTTAGTCCAACCTCATTAGCTGATTTTTCTTTATTTCTTACATAAATTTGACTTGGAGTTAAATCTCCAATTAAGATTACAGACAGACCAGGAACTTTATTATATTTTGATTTAAGTTCAGAGACCTCCTTTTTAAGCTCTTCTCTTAATAATGCAGCTTCTTTTTTTCCATCAATTAAAATCATAATTTATTTAAAATATCATTGGTGCAACGTAAAGTTTCATACACATTTCTATAAACCAAATCAATAGAAGTAAAATTATAGGTGAAATATCCAAAGCACCTAAATTTGGCAAATAACGTCTTATTTTGTTTAAAATTGGATCAGTTAATCGATAAGTAAAGTCTAAAGCTAAATAAACAAATCTATTTTGTGTATTTAGAATATTAAAAGCAACAAGCCAACTTATTATTACATTTGCAATTACAACATAGGAATAGAGTTTTAGGATCTGTAAAATTAAATAAAAAACAGCTATCATTTCTTTTCAACATAAATCGACTGACTTGGAAATGCGAAAGAAGCTTTGTTGCTTTCAACAATTTGTTTAATTTCTATAGCTAAACGCTCTTTTACAGACAACCAATCATTCCAGCTGCTAGTTTTTGTAAAACAACGAACATACATATCTATCGAACTATCTGAAAATTTATCAACTCTAACTGCAACACCAATACTTTGCTTAAAGTCTTCACTTTTATTGATATGGTTTTCTATTTGATCTCTTATGGTTTTTAATTGATCAACTGTTGTGTCGTATTGAAGAGTGATAATCCAACTTATCAACCAGTTTGAAGTTTCACTTACATTAATAACTGCATTTTCTGCAAACTGAAAATTAGGAATTATTGCTAAAGATTTATCAAATTTTCTAATAGTCGTAGATCTAAAACCAATTTTTTCAACTATGCCCTCTATTATCCCATCAACTAAAATCCAATCTCCTATTTTAAATCTTTTTTCAACAAGAACTAAAATGCCCGATATTAAATTTTTAAATAAATCTTGAGCACCTAAAGCCACAGCCACACCAAATAAACCTAAACCAGCGATAATGGGACCGATTTTGATACCCCATAATTCTAAAACAGCAGCTAAACCTAAAATAAAAATCAAAATCTTTAATGATTTAATTATCCATCCTATTAACTCCTTGGTTAAAAGTTTATCAAGACCGCTTAGAACATATGAGACGGGTTCAATAATTTGATGCATTACCCAAAAAATTAATATCGTTATTAAAGTTCTGTTTATTGTATCAACAATATCTCTGCTTTCAGCAGAAAAAGTCATATAATAACTTGCAATAAAAAATCCTAAAACTATTGGTAAAAATCTTGCTGGTCCTACAAGAGCGTTAACAAAAGTATCATCTAATTTATTAGTTGTTCTTTTTGAAATTATTTCTAATTTTTTTATTATTAGTTTGCTCAAAATTCCTCTGAAGATTAAAAAAATTAAAAAAATTCCTAAACCAATTAATATTTGAAAAATATCAACACCTAAAATCCCTTTATTCCAGACTGATAAAAAAATTTCTGAAAAATTATTTATTAATTCCATAACTAAATTTTATATAACAAAAACTCCTCTTCACCAGGATTAAAAAGAAATATTTTTTTCCATTTAATTTCATTCAATATAGACGAGGTTTTCTCACCAATACACATCAAATTTGTATTCATCCATAAAGTCTCGGTTTGATATATTTTTATAAAATTAAGAAAACTTGAAGCACTATTTTGTGAATAAACATAAACTATGTCAGGTAAATTTTCTTTTAATTTGATTATAAACTCGTCATCAAATTTTTGATTATATTTTGTTCTATAATTAATAATTCTTTTTACGACAAAACCCTCTAAAGCCAACTGGTGATCTAAGTCAACAGATACCGTTTCTCCACTAACATAAATAAGTTTTTTGTTTTTAGTATCGTACGTCCTTAAAATTAATTCTTTTAAATTTGAAACATTACCCTCTGCGGCAACTGTATTTTGAAAACCTAAATCACGAGCTTTTTTTTCTGTTACATTTCCCACACAAAAACACTTAATTTTTTTATCTATATTTTTTAAATCTAAATACTTAACAGCGTTAGCACTTGTAAAAATTATTCCCCCAAATTCAGAAAAATTAATTTTACCATAATTAATTTTTTCAATATTAAGCAAGGGAAGATGGGATATTTTATGACCAAGCGATTTAAACTTCAAAGCTAGTGCTGAGCAATCTTCCAATGGTCTAGTCAACAAAATATGCATATCATTTCTTGTAAGAATTATTAGATTTTTTTTTTAAAATCCCACCAATCTCTTCACCAATCTCTCTAAACTTTGATTTTTCAACAATTTTTTTTTCATAGTATCTCTCTGATCCATCTAAAGAAAAAAGCTCAGCTTCTAATGTTAGTTGGTCACCTTCTATTTTTGAATGAACACCCACTGCAGTTTCACAGTCGCCCTCTAAAACTTTTAAAACATTTCGCTCAGAATGTGCCCTTCTGTAGGTTTGATCGTGATTAATCTTTTTTAAAATTGAAATAACTTCATCATCGTTTTCTCTACACTGAATAGCAATAATACCTTGTCCAGCACTAGGTATAATTTCTTCAGTTTCAAAAGTTTCTGTAATGTATTCGTCAAGTTTTAAAAATTTCATTCCGGCACTTGATAAAAGTATTCCGTCATAAAGTCCATCTTTTAACTTTTTGATCCTTGTATCTACGTTTCCTCTTATGAGTTTACAATTAAGATCAGGCCTTTTTTTTTTTATTTGAAACTCTCTACGATAAGAAGAAGTTCCGATTGTAGAATTAACATCTAAGTCTTTAATTTTTTTTTTATTAAATGTTACAAGAATTTCCCGTGGATCATTTCTTTCAAGAAATGAGTCAGTTATAAGCCCTTTCGTTTCATTTACCGGCATGTCTTTAAGAGCATGGACAGCAATATCAATTTCTTTTTTTAGAAGTTGTTTTTCAATTTCACTAGAAAACAAACCTTTGCCACCAACTTCAGATAATCTTGTATCTTTAATCTGATCACCTTTTGTTGATATTGACTTTATAAAAATCTCATCCTTCCTAAAACTAGCACTTTTAATAATCTGATCTTTCACTTTTTGTGCATAAAGTGTAGCTAGCTCGCTTCCTCTTGAACCAATTATTATTTTTTTTTTCATAAAAAATATATTTCTTACTTGTATTGAGATTGTACAATTATTAAAACTTATTTGAATGAGCAAAAAACCCTTAATTCTTGGAATAGAATCTAGTTGCGATGAAACGGCAGCATCTTTAGTTACTGAAAATGAGCAAGGGATACCAGTTGTTTTATCTAACATTGTTTCCAGTCAAGAAGATGTTCATAAAGAATTTGGGGGAGTTGTTCCTGAATTAGCAGCAAGATCACACATCGAAAAAATAGATTCGATTGTAAAAAAAGCTATTGATAAAAGTGGAAAAAAAATTGATGAAATTGACGCTATAGCTTCTACAGCAGGACCTGGTCTGATCGTATGTCTATCAGTCGGGTTAAGCTTTGGAAAAACTTTTGCACTTACAACAAACAAACCATTTATTGCTGTCAATCATCTTGAGGGACACGCCTTGAGCCCAAAATTAAATTCTAAACTAGACTACCCATATCTGCTCTTACTGATTTCGGGAGGACATTCTCAATATTTAAGTGTGCAATCTATTGGTAAATATCAACGATTGGGCACGACAATTGATGATGCTTTAGGAGAAGCATTTGATAAAACTGCGAAACTTTTAGAAATAGAATTTCCAGGAGGACGTGAAATCGAAGTTTTGGCTGAGAAAGGGAATCCAGAAAAATTCAAACTGCCCAAACCAATTATAAATAAAGGTGGATGCAATTTATCTTTCGCAGGATTAAAAACTGCTGTGCTTAAAATATCCAAAACAATTAAAAATGATCAAGAGAGATTTGATCTTGCAGCTTCTTTTCAAAAAACGATTGAAGAAATTCTGTATAAGAAAACAATTGTTGCTTTTAATGAGTTTGAAAAAACAAATAGCCCAAAAGAGAAAAAATTTGTGGTTGCTGGTGGTGTAGCTGCAAATAAAAAAATAAGAGCGATGTTAATTAAATTATGTGAAGAAAAAAATTACCAAAGCATTTTTCCCCCAATAGAATTCTGCGGTGATAACGCGGCAATGATTGCCATGGTTGGTTTAGAAAAATTTAAACTAAAATTATTTAGTGATTTAGACCACCCCGCAAAACCTAGATGGCCATTAGATGAAGATGCGGTATTTCTTAAAGGAGCTGGCGTCAAATTATAATGAGTTATTGGTTACTTAAATCTGAACCAGATGTTTGGTCGATTGATCAACAAAAAAAAGCTGGAAAAAAAGGAGCCCCTTGGGATGGTGTTAGAAATTATCAAGCCTCAAAAAATTTAAAGAACATGAGAACTGGAGATCAATGTTTTTTCTACCATTCAAATATTGGAAAAGAAATTGTTGGCATTGTTGAAGTTATTAAAGAAGCTTATTTGGATAAAACTGACAAAACTGGTCGTTTTGTAGCCGTAACAGTTAAATTCATAAAAAAACTTAAAACACCAGTTTCATTAGAAACTATTAAAAAAAACAAGGAATTAAGCCATTTATCATTAATAAGACAAAGTAGACTTTCGGTTATGCCAATAGACTCTAAAAGCTGGAAAATCTTGAATAAGATGAGTAAAATTTAACTATAAAATTTAACTATAAAATTTAACGTATGCCTAAAAAAAAAAAATCTAAGAATAGAAAAAAAATTAAAAAAAGAACTAAAAGAAAAGTTAAAAAAAAAGGTCTTAAAAATAAGAAATTAGTTAAAAGAAATACTTTATCTAATAAGAAAAAACAAAATAAAAAAGAAAGCTCATCAGTTTCTGAATTAATAATAAAAACTAAACCTGAATGGATTAAAAGTAGTCTCGCAAATAAAGCCCAATACTTAAAGAGGTATAATGACTCAATTAAAAATAATAACGCCTTCTGGAAAAAAGAAGGAAAAAGAATTACTTGGATAAAACCCTACAAGAAGATTAAAGATGTTAAATATAGTACAAATGATGTTAGAATTAAATGGTTTGAAGACGGAACTTTGAATGCATCAGCAAACTGTATTGATAGACATTTAAAAGATAAAAAAGATAAGACTGCTATCATTTGGGTTGGTGATGATCCTAAAGACAGTCAAAAAATTTCTTACAAACAATTACATCAAAAAGTATCAAAAGCTGCAAATGGATTAAAAAAACTTGGAATTAAAAAAGGAGATCGAGTTACAATTTATTTAACTATGATACCAGAGTTAGCAGTTTTAATGCTAGCTTGTGCAAGGATTGGTGCGATTCATTCTATTATATTTGGAGGGTTTTCAGCTGAATCTATTTCAGGAAGAGTTAACGATTGTGAGTCAGAGTATATAATTACTGCGGATGAAGGTGTCAGGGGAGGAAAAAAAATACCTCTAAAGGCTACCACTGATGAGGCATTAACAAACTGTCCAAATGTTAAAAAGTGTATTGTTGTTAAAAGAACTGGAAATTACGTATTTTGGGATGATGATAGAGACGTTTGGTATCACGATTTAATCAAGGATGTTCCGGCCCACTGCGAACCTGAGGAGATGAATGCGGAAGATCCACTGTTTATACTTTATACTTCAGGATCAACTGGTAAACCGAAAGGTGTTTTACATACGACTGGCGGGTATATGGTCTATGCATCAATGACTCACCAATATATATTCAACTACAAACCTAAAGATATTTATTGGTGTACCGCAGACATTGGATGGGTAACTGGACATAGTTATATTATATATGGGCCGCTTTCTAATGGTGCTACAACTATAATGTTTGAAGGTATACCTAATTATCCTGATAGCTCCAGATGGTGGCAAATAGTAGATAAATACAAAGTTAATACATTTTATACAGCACCAACTGCTATTAGAGCTTTAATGAGAGAGGGCAGCGATCCAGTTAATAAAACATCCAGAAAATCCTTAAAATTATTAGGGACTGTTGGGGAACCAATTAACCCAGAAGCATGGATGTGGTACTACAAAACTGTTGGAAACTCAAAATGTCCAATTGTTGACACTTGGTGGCAAACAGAAACGGGAGGAATACTTATCGCCCCTCAAACAGGAGCTATTCCACTTAAACCTGGTTCTGCCACTAAACCTTTTTACGGAATAAAACCATGCTTAGTGGACAAAGATGGAAAAGAGATAAAAGGTGCAGGTGAAGGTAGACTTTGTATATCCCAGTCTTGGCCGGGACAAATGAGAACAGTTTATGGTGACCATCAAAGATTTATTGACACTTACTTTTCTCAATTTGATGGAAAATATTTCACAGGCGATGGATGTCGAAGAGATAAAGATGGTTATTATTGGATAACTGGAAGGGTAGATGATGTCATCATAGTATCAGGCCATAATCTTGGAACAGCAGAAATTGAAAGTGCTTTTGTTGCACATCCAAAAGTTGCTGAAGCAGCTGTCGTTGGTTATCCTCATGATATAAAAGGTAACGGACTTTACTGTTATGTTACACTTAATGCTGGAGAGACTGAAACTGGTGATCTTGAAAGGGAGTTAAAACTATGGGTAAGAAAACAAATTGGCCCATTAGCAACACCTGATCTTATACAATTTACTCCAGGGTTACCTAAAACTAGATCGGGTAAAATCATGAGAAGAATTTTGAGAAAAATTGCAGCCAATGAGCACGGTCAATTAGGTGACACTACCACTTTAGCAGATCCAAATGTTGTTAATAGTTTGGTTGAGAACAGAAAAAATAATTAAAAATTTATTCTTTCTTGAAATTCTTTTTTAACGGTATCCCATTTTAAGATAACTGAATTTAAAACAATTTTTCTATCTAAAGTTTTTAATTCTTCCGAGATAGGTGCCCATTTATACAAAGATAAGGCGCTTGGATTAAATGGAAGATCATTATAATAATTATCCCAATTTATATTATACAATCTTTCACTAAAATTATTTTTTGCATCTTCTATAATATTAAGTGGCATCTTGTTGGAAATTTCATCATCTAAGATTTTTAAAAAAATCTCTTTTGATTTTTCAAGATCATTAAAATTGAAATTATTCTTAAGATAAGAAAACGTATATAATGTAAGATCTTGTAGAGCTACTGAATAGATGTTCCATTTTGCCAAGTTAACAGATGACATAAATTCATCATTTTCAAAATGAAGAACGTAACGTGTTCCCATCCTAGTTTTCAAATACCCATAAAGTGTGACTTGGGTTACCCAAGCTGACTTGGATTGAATAAATTCTTCCAAATCATCAAGACTCTCAATCTTTTTTTTTGGAATAAAAGCTTTAAAGAGAGCGAAAAGGTAAATTTTAAAATCTCTCCACGTGAGATCTCTCCAAGATAGCTTATATTTACCCATAAAATTAGATATTTTTATTATATATATCCCAAAAATAGAGGGATTTTGAACAATTTTAACACTTTAAATCTGTTTGATAATGGTTATGGTTTTAAGCAGTTATAACTAAAAAGAGAGAGGTATAAATGTCAAAACAAGAACAACACTGGGAAAAATCCAAGGGTTTGCTAATGATGACGTTAGCAATTTGGTTTGTATTCTCAATTGGCATCTTCCTTTTCGGAGCAGAAATGAATGAGGTCACGGGACCATTTGGTTATCCATTGACTTATTGGTTCACATGTCAGGGATCTCTTGGAATATTCGTAATACTAATTTTTTGGTTTGCAAATAGACAAGAGAAAATTGATGAAGAGTTCGGCTTCAGTGAAAAAGGAGATGACTAATGATTAAAGGTAATTTTATAGACAATCTACCTAAAGTTTATGGAATCTACACAGGAGGTTTCCTGGCTTTCATAATCATTATGTCGATTGCCGAGCAGATGGGCGTAACTGCGAAAACAATTGGAATTTGTTTCGTTGCTTTTACAGTGGCCATCTATGCTATAATTGGTTATCTATCACGTACAGCTCAAGCCGATGCGTATTACGTAGCTGGAAGACAAGTACCAACTGTGTTCAACGGAATGGCGACAGCAGCAGACTGGATGTCTGGTGCATCATTCGTTGCAATGGCAGGTGGTATTTATTTTAAAGGTTACGGTTATATGGCATTGCTTGTAGGTTGGACTGGTGGATATGTATTAGTCGCATCATTATTAGCACCTTACCTAAGAAAATTTGGCTGTTACACAGTTCCAGATTTTATTGGTACAAGATACGGTGGTAATTTAAGTAGATTTATGGCAGTAGTAGTTTTAACTGTTGCTTCATTTACTTATGTGACTGCACAAATTAACGCCACAGGTACAATTGCATCTGTTGCACTTGATATTCCATTCCAATATGCAGTATACGTTGGACTTATAAGTATCTTACTTTGTTCAATGCTTGGTGGTATGAGAGGGGTAACTTGGACACAGGTAGCTCAATATATCGTACTTATAATAGCTTACTTATTACCAGTATTCTGGATCAGTAACAAAATGGGTGCGGGTTTCTTCCCTCACTTCATGTTAGCTGATGAAGTTTCTAGAATAGCTGAATTAGAGGCTCAGTTTGGTTTTGTCAAAAACTCTGCTGAAAATCTAAAAGAAGTACCAAAAGGTTTGGCTGGAATAACTAAAGCTCACTCAGCGGTGAACGCAACACCTTGGGCATTTATTTCATTAGCGTTAGCGATGATGATGGGAACAGCTTCATTGCCTCACGTTATGATGAGATATTTTACTACTCCAAGTGTGAAAGCAGCTAGAAAATCAGTAGGTTGGTCATTATTCTTTATCTTCTTGCTTTATTCTTCTGCTCCAATGTTAGCGACACTATCTAAGTTGTCATTGATTGATCCGTCACTACCAACAGGTATTATCGGTAAATCAATTTCAGAAGTTCAAGCGATAGATTGGTATCAAAATTGGAACCAAGCAAACTTAATGTTTGTAAGCGACTTTAACGGAAATGGAACTCTTGAGTTAAATGAGTTTTTCATGGGTGGTAAAGCCGTTGTGTTAGCAACTCCAGAAATAGCTGGATTACCATATGTGATCTCAGGTCTGGTTGCTGCTGGAGGTATGGCTGCTGCCATGTCAACAGCTGATGGTTTGATTTTAGCAATTGCAAACGCAATCTCACACGATGTTTACTATAAGATCATCGATCCAAAAGCGGAGACTGCGAAGAGACTAGTTGTTGCAAGGGTATTACTTGTGGTAATTGGTTTTGCAGGAGCAACAATCGCAGCTCTTGAGATCCAAGGTATTTTAGGTTCAGTAATCTGGGCTTTTGACTTTGCGATGTCAGGACTATTCTTCCCACTAGTACTTGGTGTATGGTGGAAGAGAGCTAACAAAGAAGGTGCTATAGCTGGTATGGCTTTAGGATTAATTTCCGGTGCTGCTTACCTAGTTTGGGTAAGAACAGGTGGAAGTGGATTCTTAGGTATTACTCAGTTAACATTTGGTATCTTTGGTTCAGCTGTCAGCTTAGTAGCTATGGTTGTAGTCAGCTTGATGACGCAAGCACCTAACGCTGCGACGCAGAAAATGGTTGATGAGGTTCGTGTACCAGCAGGTAAATCGATCCTTGGCAAACAACACTAAATAATCTTTTTTTAAGGGGCGATTAATTTCGCCCCTTTTAATTTTGATCTTTTTCCAATATAAATTTCTTAATGTCGGCTAACTTTCATCCCTTAGTATATATAATTGACTATATTCTTGGGGTAATTATGTGGACTTTAATTGGAAGAGTTGCAATGAACATTTTTCAAAGAGAGGACTCTCAATTTTTTTTTATGAAAGTTTTTGTCAAATTTACCAACCCTCTTATTACTTTATTTAAGCCTTTAACTCCATCCTTTATAATTCAACCAATCGTACCCCTTTATGTTGCCTGGTTTTTTTTCATGATAAGGTTTTATTTTATGCCTTGGGTTTTGGGATACTCTGTAATGGGTATGCTATCATTTCCGTTAGAAAGTGAAATTTCAAGACAAATTTATCAATTTTTTAATTAAATTAGATTTTAAAATTTGGTACTAGTTAGTTTAGTAACCTATGAAAAAAATACAAATTTCACCCTCAATTTTATCTGCAGATTTCAGTCAATTAGGAAAAGAAATAAAAAAATTAGAAGACGCAGGTGCAGATATGATTCACGTTGATGTAATGGATGGTCACTTTGTACCCAATTTGACTATTGGACCTCCTGTAATTAAGGCACTAAAAAAAAATTCATTACTACCCTTTGATGTTCACTTAATGATTTCGCCAGTCCATAAGTATATTGAAAGCTACGCAAATGCGGGTGCAGATATAATAACCATTCATCCAGAGGCAACTAATAATCTTTTGGGATCGATAAATAAAATTAAAGAATTTAAAAAAAAGGTGGGTATATCATTAAATCCTGAAACAAAAATTCAAGTCGTAGAAGAACTTTTAGATCAAATAGATTTAATCTTGATAATGAGTGTAAATCCAGGTTTTGGAGGACAAAAATTTATGCCTGAGGTTCTGAATAAAGTAAAAAAATTAGATGAAATTCGAAAAAATTTAAAATTAAACTTTGTTATTGAAATAGATGGTGGAATTAATTTTGAAAATTCAAAATTAGCAATTAAATCAGGAGCAGATATTTTAGTTTCAGGGACAACTATTTTTAAAAATAACAACGGAGATATCAAAAAAAATATCGATTTATTAAGATCGATTTAATTAATAATCTAAATTAATTTGATTGGGATATGTTTGATATTATAAAACAGATTTATCTTAATTCTATATTTTACGACAAAAAAATATCATCTAAAGTAACTAGCGAATTAAAATATAAACCTAGTGCATATTTGCTGTCATCTATAGTTAAAATTAGAACTAAGAAATTCAATATTAAAAATTTTTTATACGATAATTTTTGGACAAATAAAAAATTAAATCAGAAGCAGTTGCAAAAATTGAGTAATTTTTATTGGCTTTTTAGTCTTGATTTAAAGTCCTCAAATGAGTCTGTTCAGATGGTAATTAAAAATTGGATAGAGAAAAATTACAAATACAATTCTAAAAATTGGGATTTTGAAATAACATCAAAAAGAATTATATCTTGGTTGTCCAATACACAGCTTACATACGATAGTGGTATTAATCAGTATCAAAAGGATTTTAATTCAACTATACATAAACAAACATTTCACTTAATCAATCAAGTAGATGGAGAAAGAAAACTTAAGAACAAACTTAGGGGTGTGGCAGCAATTATTCTTGTAGGTCTCTCTTATAAAAATGAAAAAAACTTCACTTTAAAGGGTTTGGAAAATCTAAAAAAAATTATCAAATATACATTTGATAATAATGGCTTTCTAAAATCAAGAAATATCAAATCATCAATTTTTTTTCTTAAGTATCTAATACTCATAAGGGAATGGTTTAAGGAGTCTCAATCAGAAATACCTAATTTTATTGATGAAAATATTTTTAATCTCGGACAATCATATGCTTTTTTTTGGAAAAATTTAAAATTTGACCCTTTATTTAATGGTAACAACAATTCTGATAACCTAGAATTTGATTATTATTTAAAAAGACTTGGATATTCATTTAAGAATAATGATCATGAATTTTCAAATTATGTAAGCCTAAAAGATAAAAAAATAAATTTAATAATGGATGTTGGTCCATCTCCGAATAATAAATTTTCTGAGGAATACCAAGCTGGTGCTCTTTCATTTGAATTTGTTTCTAGTGGAAAAAAAATATTTACTAATTCAGGTTATTATGATGAGGAAAATATTAAATTCCAAGAAATTTCAAAATCCTCAGCAATGCACAATGTTTTAGTTGTTGATGATAACTCTTCCTGTAAGTTTGTTAAAAATTCAATGTCTAAATTTGAGATCAAAGATGGATTAAAGACTTTTAGAAAAAGTATTAGCTTTGAAAAAGATGAATGGAAGATATTAGCTTCACATGATGGTTATTTAAAAAAGTACAATTTAATCTACGAAAGAGAGATTAAATTTTTTCCAAAAATTAATAAGCTTGTAGGCATTGATAAACTGCATTCTAAAAAATTAATCCCTAACATAAAATTTGATATAAGATTTCATTTAAATCCACTTGCAAAAATAGTGAAAACGCAAGACCAAAAATCAATTCTGATCGAAATGGAAAGCGAGGGGTGGAGATTTATTTGTGATAATCATAAAATTGATATTGATAATGGTTTATATTTCGGTAATAAAAATACTCATATTGAAAATCAAAATATATTTATTTCTGGAATTACGGATAAAAAAAATATCAATATTAAATGGGTATTAAACAAAATATAATGAACAAAATTCGAAAAGCTTTAATTTCTGTATCTAATAAAAAAGATTTAAAGCCTCTTTTAAATGCTCTTTCAAAATACAAAATCGACATCATAAGCTCTGGAGGAACTTATAAAAAGATAAAAAGACTTGGATTTGAATGTATTGAGCTCTCAAAGTTTACAAACACACCTGAAATTTTAAATGGAAGAGTGAAAACCCTTCACCCAAAAATCTATGGAGGTATTTTAAATAAAAGGCAAAATAAGAAACACCTCAGAGAAATAAAAAAAAATAATTATGAAAATATAGATCTAATAGTTGCTAACTTTTACCCTTTTGAAGATAATTTGTATAAGAAAGCAGATCACAATAAAATTATAGAAAATATAGATATTGGGGGTCCAACTATGGTGAGAGCGGCAGCAAAAAATTATAATGACGTAGTTGTTATTTGTAACACCAATCAATATCGACGTTTCATAAATGAATTAGAAACTAATAAAGGATCTACAAGTTTAAGTTTTAGAGAAAAGTTAGCAGAGGAAGCATTTATGGAAACTGCTTATTACGAGTCAAATATTTTTAAATACTTTAATGAAAAATCTGAAAATATCTTTCCACAAAAAAACATATTTTCTGGTAAATTAATAAGCCAAATAAGATATGGCGAAAATCCACATCAAAAAGCAGCGATTTATTCAAAAAATCACCATCAAGATATTATTCAGCTAAGCGGTAAAGAATTAAGCTATAATAATTATAATGATCTTTATTCTGCATTAAGCACCACACAATTATTACCAAATAACAAAGGAGTGGCAATAATAAAACACGCTAATCCATGTGGGGTTTCAATTAATCAGAATAAAGTAAAATCTTTTAAAGAAGCTTTAGAGAGTGATCCTATAAGTGCCTTTGGAGGAATTGTTTCATGTAACTTTAAAATGAATATTAATTTAGCAAAAGAAATCAATAAAACCTATTTTGAAATAGTAATGGCAAAAGGTTTCGATACCAAATCTAAAATTCTTTTAAAAAAGAAAAAAAATTTAAGAATAATTGATACTTCAAATTTTAGAGGTGAGAATAAATTCAACTTTATAAGTAAATACAATTCAATCTTAATACAAAATGTAGATAATGAAAATTTCTCCAGAAAAGATTTTAAAGTTGTATCTAAACGAAAACCGAACATTGAAACTTTGAATAAACTTATTTTTGCATTTAATGTTTGTCGAAATGTCAAGTCAAATGCAATTGTGATTACCAATAATTATAAAACAATCGGAATAGGATCAGGACAACCAAGTAGATTGGATAGTTGTCAAATTGCAATTAATAAAATGAAAAAATTTCAAAGTTTAGAAAAAAATAAAGAACTATTTGCAGCATCAGATGCTTTTTTTCCATTTGTAGATGGTATTGAAAAATTAGTGCAATCCGGAGTTACTGCTGTTGTTCAACCATCAGGATCTAAAAATGATAAGGAAATTATCAAATTTGCTAATTTAACAAATACAATTTTGGTATTTTCAAAAACAAGACATTTTAATCACTAATTAGCTAATTTTATCTACCTTAGCTGCAAGAATAAAATCACTTTCTGCTAAACCTTTAATAGCATGAGTAAAAATTTTTACTCTAGCATAACCCCAACCAAACCATAAATCAGGGTGGTGTCCCTCTTTTTCAGCGATTTTACCAACTTTAACTACAAATTCTTGACTCTGTAAAAAATTATCAAATTTAAAATTTTTTATTAAATGAAATCCATCAATTTTATCCTCAACAACTTCCCAACCATCCACTTGTTTCAAATATTTATGAATTTCATCCATATTAAAAGGGGGGATATTTCCTTCACAAGGAACACACTTTTTATTTGCTAAATCAGACATATTCAAATTTTCATTAAATTATATAAATCATTACTAACTTTTTCCCAAGAAAAATTTTTAGACACAAATTTTATACCTTGTTCCCCACAATAATTAAAAGGGTTTTCAATAATCTTTGAAATACATTGAATTAGAGAGTCAATTTTTGGTTTAAGATAAACTATTTTTTCTTTTTTTATTATTTCACTCTCAATTTGCAGGCCTAAAGTTGGATGATAATATTCATCAGTTGAACCTCCCTTAGTAACAACTATTGGTGTACCGCATGCTGCAGCCTCTAGTGGTGGCAAATTAAATCCCTCAGATCTATAGGGTGAAACATAACAATTTGTTATATTATAAAGTAAATTCAGATCTTTTATGGATAAATTTTCAGATATAAATAATATATCTTTAATAACTCTATCATTTAAATATTTATTATATTTAGTTTTTTTCATTTGCTCAAGATGAATATTTCCTTTTACTTTATATAGATTGCTTTGATCTTTTATAATTAATTTAATATTTTTATATTTTTGTTTTAAAATACTAAATGCAACCAGTAGATAATCGATGCCTTTGTTGTTTGTCATTCCTCCAACATTTGAGATGATAAAATCATTTTCATTTATAGACAAATTTTTTCTAAAACTAGTTTTTTGTTGGCTTGAAACAGGAAAAAAATTTTTTATATCTGCTCCATGAGGTATAACATGAACTTGGTGTTCATCAAAACCATAATTTAAAAATCCATCTTTAGACCAATTTGATGGTGTAACAATTTCAAGATCTTCTCTTTTATTAAAATTATCAAGATTTTCATTGATAAATTTATTTTCAATATTTTTAGTTTCAGCAGTACCAAAAACAAATAGTTTTTTTGAATTGCTTTTTGCAAAATTAAATGGATAAGTTATTCTGTAAGTTACATCAAAAATCTCATCTTTATATGGAGAGGGGATAGAGTCTATAATATCATTTATACTTTCGCTAAAACCATTAGAATTTTCCAGTTTATTCCAATTTTCTTCATAAAATATTATATCTTTGTGTTTTAATTTTATTGGATAATTTAAAAGCTGTAAAAGTTGATACTGGTTGACCATTGCATATGAATGATTGATACTCCTCCAACCTTCTACACAAATTTTCATAAGCTATAAATCTTTTGGAGCGGGCAAAGGGGGTCGAACCCTCGACCTTCTCGTTGGCAACGAGACGCTCTACCACTGAGCTATGCCCGCACATGAGACAGTATATTAAGCTGTATTTTTTTATTCAAGCAATATTAAGTATGTTATAATTAAAGTTATGAAAAAAGAAGATTTACCAAAAAAAATTGCTGTTTTTCCCTTGAGCAATTTCATAGTTTTTCCTAAAACTACTGTACCACTCAACATTTTTGAGCCAAGATACATAGATATGGTTAATGATTGCATGAAATCTAACAAACTAATTGGAATGATTCAGCCAAAAATTCCCAGAAATGAAAATTTAGATACCCCTGAGCTATATAAGATTGGTTGTATGGGTAAAATTATAGGTTCACAAAAAACAGATGATGGAAGATATTTGATAGAACTTAAAGGTCTGATTAGATTTAATATAATAAATGAAATTACATCAAAAAAAAAATATCGTGAATGTGAAATTAGTTTTGATAAATTTTATGATGATTTATTAGATCAAAAAGAAAGTTTAAAATTTACTGATTTGGAATTAATTTTCAGAGATTTAAAAAGTCTTTTTGAAAGAAGAGGATTAATAATAAATTGGAAGGCTTTAGAAAATCAAAGTTTAAACGAAACAATAAACGCACTGGCTATGGCATCTCCATTTACTTTAGAGGAAAAACAAGTTTTATTAGAAACAAAAAATTTAGATGCTAGAAAATCCAAAATAGCAGATATTTTGACGACATACACTTTTGATCAATTCAATAATACAACGATTCAATAAAATTTATCTATACCAATTTATTAAATTAAGATTAAAACAAGAATCCATTATCGGCAGTTTCAACAAATTTTTTATTTAAATTTGAATTTTTACCCAAAAATTTTACTGTTTTACTAAATATTTTTCTTTTTGTTTTCCTCTCAAAATTAAAAAATTCATAGATAAAATCAATTCCATTAGAAAAAACATAATTTATATGTTTTGACTTTTTTTCAAATTCATTATTGACTGATAGATCCAAAGGCAGGCCTAAATTTAATCTTTTCTGTATAATTTCAGAAAAAATCTTAATATCTCTTAAGGTCATATTAAAACCTTGTCCAGCTAGCGGGTGAATCTTGTGTAGTAAATCTCCAAAAGCTAAAATATTACCATGATAATAATTTCTAAGATTGGACATTTGAAGTTCAAACCGTGAAAAATTATTGATATGCAAAATATTATAGGATTTATTATAAAATCTAACTAAATCTTTAAAATTAATTTTTTGATTTCCATTTACAGAATAAACTACAGATGTTTCGGATTTAGAAATTGGTAAAAAGGCCAAAGGACCTCTAGATGTAAAAATTTGAATTGCTTTTTTATTACTTGTTTTTGAATGTTTAATAATTGTTGTATAAGCATAACTATTGTAATTTTTTACAAGCTTTTTGGTGAAAAATTTTTTAGTTATAAAATTTGAAAACTCACAATTAATTATTAAATCATAGTTATGTGTTAATATATCTTTATTTATCAAATTTTTTTTAAATTTACATAATTTTTCTTTTTTTAATTTTTTTGTTAAATGGTAAATTAATTCATAATTTTTTATAACGGAAAAAAGCTTTTGACCATTATTTTGAAAATTCAATATTCTTTCATTGTCTAAATTCTCACTATAAATTTCAATTTTATTAATATCCCATGATAATTTGTTAATATCTAAAATTTCTTTATTAAAAAATTCCAAATTAACTTTTGAAATTCCTATTGTCCGGTCGTAATTAATTTTATTTTCTCTATTGTTAGAAATAATATCAACACATATGCCTTTATTAATTAAACTTTTGGCAAGTGTTAAACTAGTTAATCCTCTACCTAAAATACATACATTCATAATAATTTTTAATTTTAACAACAAAAATTAGATGATACAAAGACATATATTTGATTCATCTGATATGGATATAAAAAAACTTGGCAATTCAATACTTATTTTTATTACTAAGAGATTAATAGAGATCACGGGTATAATTATTGGAATAATGGGTGTTCTTCTTTTTTTGGCTCTGATATCTTATTCACCCGAGGACCCAAATTTTATATTTCCTGAAAATTTAGAAATAAAGAATTATCTAGGTTTTCAAGGCAGTTATACTTCAGATCTTTTTCTTCAGTCAGTAGGTCTCATTGCTTTTTTAATACCCATAACATTTGCTTTAACCGGAATTAATATTTTTAGAAAAAAAGAATTTTTTTTATTTATAGAAAATTTATTTTTTATAATTATTTATTCTATTATCGGCTCTCTTTTTTTTGGCTATTTTTATACTGACTCATTTAATCTTTATATAAACGGGAATGGTGGTTTTATAGGTAAATACCTTAATGATACTTTTTTAAATTCATTCATAAGTTCAAATGAGATAATTTCTTACTATGTGTTAATTCTATTCATCTCTATTTTGTTTTTGATAAGTGTTAACTTTAACTTTGGAGTTTTTTTTAAAATTATTAAAAAAATCTTAAATGTTTTATTTAATAAAAAAGAAAAAAATTATACTAACAAAAATGAAATCATCAAAGAATATATACCACAAGATGAAATCAAAGATTTAATACAAGAAGATTTACCATTTATAAAAGCTGAGAATACCGTTTCAAAGGATAAAAATAAGTATAAATTACCCTCTTTAGAATTGCTAAAAAAACCTCCAAAAAATGAGAGAAATAAATTGGAAAATAACGACAATGTTGATCCGACTTTCATAGAAAAAATACTTCTAGATTTTGGTGTGAACGGTAAAATTAAAAAAATTAGTCATGGACCTGTAGTCACATTAAATGAGTTTGAGCCAGCTGCAGGAATTAAAGTTTCAAAAATAGTAAACCTGTCAGATGATATTGCAAGAAACACAAGCTCAGAATCTGCAAGGATATCCACTATTCCTGGAAGCAATACAATTGGTATTGAGTTACCAAATATACAAAGAGAAAATGTTTATTTGAGTGAAATTCTCAATACTTCAGATTTTAAAAAAAAAGATATAAAATTACCAATAGCATTAGGTAAAAATATTTCTGGAGAACCGGTAGTAAGAGACTTAACGTCAATGCCTCACTTATTGATTGCTGGTACTACAGGATCAGGAAAATCAGTTTGTATAAATACAATTATTCTTTCATTACTTTATCGACATCACCCTGATAAATGTAAGTTTATTTTAATTGATCCAAAGATGCTTGAGCTATCTACTTATGAAGGTGTACCACATTTGCTTTGCCCTGTAATTACTGAGGCAAAAAAAGCGGCTTCAGTTTTAGGTTGGGTAGTCAAAGAGATGGAAAGTAGATACAGATTGATGACCAAAGAAGGAGTAAGAAATATAGATGGATATAACTTAAAACATAAACTTCCAATGCCATATATAGTGGTTGTTGTAGATGAGATGTCTGATTTAATGTTGGTCGCTGGAAAGGAAATAGAGAACTACATACAAAAATTATCACAAATGGCTAGAGCAGCGGGAATACACATAATAATGGCAACTCAAAGACCCAGTGTGGATGTTATAACAGGTACAATTAAAGCAAATTTTCCAACTCGTATATCATTTCAAGTAACCTCAAAAATTGACAGTAGAACTATTTTAGGTGAGCAAGGTGCTGAACAATTATTAGGAAAAGGGGACATGCTTTTTATGTCATCTGCAAATAAAGTAGTAAGAATTCACGCACCTTATGTGTCTGAAAATGAAATCGAAAAAATTAATAATTTCCTAAGATCTCAAGCTGAACCTGATTATATCGATGAAATTTTAGATTTTGTTGACGAGAAAGAAATGATTGAAAATTCAAAAAATCAGAGTGAAAAAGATGAATTGTATAACGAGGCAGTAGAAATTATCAAATCAGAAGGAAAAGCTTCAACATCATTTTTACAGAGAAAATTACAAATCGGATACAATAGAGCAGCAAGAATTGTGGACATGATGGAAGCGGAGGGTATTGTGAGTAAAGCTAACCATGTTGGAAAACGTGATGTTCTAAAATGAAAAAATATTTCATTTTAATATTGCTTTTTTTTTTAACAAATGAAAGCTTGGCTTCAATTAAAAATGATATAATTAAGAAACTTAATTTTATTGAAAATATATCATTTAATTTCGAGCAAAACATAAACAATAAAATTGAGAAAGGTAATTGTATTTTAGAATACCCAAAGAAAATTTTTTGTAAATATGATTTGAGTAATAAAAAAATTTTAGTCTCAAATGGTACATCATTTGTTATTAAGACCATTTCGAGCTATTACATATACCCTTTAAAAAAAACTCCCCTAAATCTTGTATTAGATAAGAAATTTTTGTTGGATGAGATTAGTAAATCAGAGAGTTATTATTCAGATAAAAATATTATAGCTTTCAAATTTTTTAAAGATGAGAATGAAATAATCCTTTTTTTCGATAAAAAAACACTTAATTTAAAAGGCTGGCAAACTATAGATTTGTATCAAAATCTCAATATTGTTTACTTATCGTCTATTTTGATCAATCAAAAAATTGAAAATAAAAAATTTGAGTTACCAAGTTCTGATTTAAAAAATTAATAATAATTAAATTTTTACTGTTTCTGTCATAAAAACCTTCATCCCCCTGGACAAATAGTTATTTAGTGCATTTTTATGATCTAAAGAACAAGTGTGTACCCATACTCTTTTGGGTTTTTGTAAAAAAGACTCTTTAATCGCAATAGATAATAAATAAGATCCTAGTTTTTTATTGTGATATTCCTCTAACAAACCAAGGTAAGCTATTTCAACCTCATTTTTATTTTGATGAAATAATAGCTCAAAATAACCAGTAAGATCATTTTTATTTTTTAAGATATATGTTTTAAGACTTTTATTTGTTGTATAATTGATCCACTGATTATCATTCCATGATAATCTATCAGTCCAACGATGATTTTTTCCTATACATTTATAAAAAAACTTATTGAGTTGAAAGTTTGGAGGATCGATAAGATCTATTGTAAATTCTTTAGGGGCAATTTTTACATCAATCAAATCATCAATTGAATAAATTTCCAAATAATTTCTTTTAACTTTTAAACTCATTGAACCATTTTTCCTACCTTCTCACCTCCAAATAAATGAAAGTGTAAATGTGGTACCTCTTGTCCACCATGCTCACTTATATTAGCTAGTGCTCTGTAACCTTTTCCAATGTCAGCTGATATATTTAGTTTTTTAGCGACTATATTGATACCTTTTATCAATCCTACAATTTCATCATTGGAGGCATTAACTGCAAAATCATCTAAATCAACATACTTTCCTTTTGGTATTACAAGTGCATGAATTTTCTTTTGAGGATTTATATCATAAAAAGATAAGACAAAATCATCCTCATAAATTTTTTTGCATGGTATTTCTTCTCTTAAAATTTTTGCAAAAATATTATTGTTATCATAAGCCATTAAAAAACCTCTAATTCTTCATTTATGCTAATAATTTTCCCACCTTTTAAATTAGCATCAACGACTGCGCATTCGTAATAGGCAAATGATGTTTCCTCAGCAATTTGCTTCATTTCCAAACATTTAGACTTATTTTTCACAAATAAATGCTCATTTAATTGTGGAGGATCACCTAAGTACATCATAAGAGCTATAACCTCCCCTTGTCTTTCAAAATCTGCTGCTTCCTCAAGTTCATCGATCCTGTCAGAAACTCCTATTTCAAAATCTGTAAATGCTTCATAACCTTTATAAAAAACAAAACCCAATATTATAAAAAATATAATCTTAATTTTACTCACTAGATTTTTTTCTTTTTTCTAACTCTTCTTCAATATCCTCAATCTTAATATTATGTGCCTCAAGATAAATTATCAAATGATAAAATACATCAGCAGCTTCATGAATTTTATTAGTGTCCTTATCTACCGCCTCAATGAGCTCATTTATTTCCTCTAAAACTTTTGATTTACTTAATGATTTATTAGATAATAATTTATTAGTATAAGAGCCATCAACTGGTTTTTCTTTTCTTTCACGCGCAAGTTTAAATAAGTTTTCTAACGTGCTTAACATGCTAAATTCTAACAGGAATTCCTTTTGAGTCCAAATATTCCTTAGCATCTTTCACTGAATATTTTCCGTAGTGAAAAATTGATGCTGCCAAAACTGCACTAGCATTTCCTAATTTAATTCCATCAACCAAATGATCTAGATTACCAACACCTCCTGACGCAATTAAAGGTATATTTACTTTTGATGCAATTTTACTAATCAAATCTACATCATATCCTATCTGTGTTCCATCTCTATCCATAGAAGTTACTAATAACTCACCTGCACCATTTTCCTCCATTTTTTTTGCATACTCTAACGCATCAATTCCACTATTATTTCTTCCACCATGTGTAAAGACTTCCCACTTATCTCCATTTTTTTTTGCATCAATAGCTACAACAATGCATTGTGAGCCAAACTTTTTTGAACTCTCAAGAACTACTTTTGAATTTTTAACAGCCGCTGTATTAATCGAAACTTTATCAGCACCACAATTAAGTAATTTATTTATATCTTCTACGCTTCTAATTCCACCTCCTACAGTTAAAGGGACAAAGCACTTCTTTGAGGTTCTTTTAACAACATCATAAATTGTATCTCTGTTTTCATTAGATGCTGTTATATCTAAAAAACAAATTTCATCTGCTCCACCATCGCTATAAATTTTAGCTTGCTCTACAGGATCGCCTGCATCTTGTAAATCTACAAAGTTTATTCCCTTTACAACACGCCCATTCTTTACGTCCAAACAAGGAATTATTCTGTTTTTAAGCATCTACTTTTATCAATTCTTCTAAATTAATATCACCATCATAGATGGCTTTACCGACGATTATACCTTCAATGTTATTTAAACCCTTTGCTTTTTTAACATCATCTAAAGATGAAACTCCCCCAGATATAATTACAGGACAATTTGATGTTTTAGCAACTTTTAATGTTTCCTCGAAATTTGGACTTTGCTTCATACCATCCCTGTTGATATCAGTATAAATCAATCTACTAACACCATAATTATTAACTTCTTTTAAATAATCCAAGGTCGATTGATTAGAATTTTCTGTCCATCCAGATACTGACAAATAACCATCTTTGGCATCTAAACCTAAGGCAATTTTATTTGAAAATTTTTCACATGCTTCTTTTAAAAAATTTTTATCTTTAATAGCAGCACTTCCTAAAATTACTTTCTCAATACCGGTATCGATATATTTTTTAATGCTATCTATACTTCTAATACCCCCACCCACCTCAACCTTTAAATCAAATTTGCCGACTATATCCTTGATTATGTCTAAATTCACTGTTTCACCAAGTAAAGCACCATCTAAATCAACTATGTGTAAATTTTTAAATCCATGATCTTTAAATTTTTCAGCTTGATCGACAGGCGACATCTTATATTCAGTTTTGTTATCGAAATCCCCTTTGATTAATCTCACACACTTTTTATCTTTAATGTCTATAGCTGGAAATATTTTCATATATTAAAATTTAAAATATTTATTATTATAGAATATTTCATCTTGACCAATTCTATCAAAGTAATTGAAGTTTTTTCCCTCAAAAAAATTTTTAAAATTTTGTTCCTTTGGTACGTTGTTCTCCACAGAAATTACTTTTATGTTAACAATATCAAAATTTATCGATTCTATTAGACTCATTTCTCCACCCTCTATGTCTATAGATAAATAATCTATATCTGTATCTTTGGGGACTATATCGCTAAAAGTAATTGTTTTAAGATTTAAGGATTTAGTTTTGCTAGATTGATTATTTGAAATAATATCAATATTTCTCTTAAAAGAGTTATTGTTAATCCCGCTCATTTGAGTAAGCCCTTCAACGACCTCAACGAATTCTACTTCTTTTACCTCATCACTTATTGCATTGTTAAAAATTTTACATTTCCTATTTTTTTTTAGCTTTTCAAATTGAATATTTGAAGGCTCAATAGCGATTCCCTTCCAATTTAAGAATTTTTCAAAATAATAACAATTACTTCCAGTAATTCCGTCATGAGCACCTATTTCAATAAAAAATCTATTTTTTTTTCCATCAAAAAATGTTTTATTTATTATTTTATCCTGTCCAGCTTGAGAAGTGTATTTTTCATTCCAAAAAAAAGATCTTTCACAATCCCAAATTTTTTGTCTTAAGATTCCTCTCAAATAATGTAAACCCTCTTCATCATATTTTTTAGGAATTTGATCTAAGATTGTAGAGTAAATTTTGTGCGCATGTATTTTACCCTCAAGACTCTCCTTAAATAATTCTTCAGCTTTTTTGATCAAAAATGGAATTTTTTTTCCTTCAAAAAATGATAGGTCAATATTTTTCATTTTCACAATTTTATAAAATTTTTGATAAGTTGTAACCCACCTTTATCGCTTTTTTCAGGGTGAAACTGGGTACCAAAAATATTTTCTTTTTCAATTGAACAAACTATATCTGAACAATAATCTGTTGTTGCTGCAATTACGCTTTGATCATTAGGAATAAATTCATAACTATGTACAAAGTACATATGAGAGTTATTTTCTATATTTTTAAAAATCTTACTGTCTTTGACAATATTTATTTGATTCCACCCAATATGAGGAAGTTTATATTTTCCATTTTGATTATTTATTTTTGATACTTTTCCAGATATCCACCCTAATCCTTTTGTTTCTGTTTCTTCATACCCAACATCAGCAAACATTTGTAAACCAACACAAATTCCAAGAAGTGGTTTTTTATTTTTTATTGCAAATTCATTGAGAGTTTCTGTTAAACCATCAATTTTATTTAAGGCATCTAAACAACTTTTAAATGAACCTTGGCCTGGTAAAACTAATTTATCACTTGTTTTAATCTTTTCTAAATTTGAAGTTACCTCAATGTTTACTTTATCTTTTGCAACCTCATTAAATGAGTTTATGACCGAGCTAATATTGCCCGAGTTATAATCAACAATTGTGACTTTCATTAAACTTATAAAGAACCTTTTGTAGAAGGAATTGTTTTTTTATTCCTAGGATCGATCTCTAACGCAGCTCGTAATGATCTTGCTAAACCTTTGAAGCAAGACTCTATTATGTGGTGACTGTTATCACCATAAATATTCTCTATGTGTAAAGTAATTCCTGCAGCTTGTGAAAATGCTTGAAACCATTCCTTAAAAAGTTCTGTATCCATTTCTCCAAGTTTTTCTACTTTAAGATTAACGTTCCATATCAAATAAGGTCTATTAGAAATATCAAGAGCCACTCGCGATAAAGTCTCATCCATAGGTATCATTGCATGAGCATATCTTCTGATACCAACAGATTTTTTCAAAGCTTTCTTTAGAGCCTCGCCTATCGCAATACCAGTATCTTCGGTAGTGTGATGAAGATCAATGTGAGTATCCCCTTTGGCTTTGATATTCATATCAATAGAGGAATGTTTAGATAACTGTTCTAGCATGTGATTTAAAAAGCCTATGCCAGTATCAATTTTATATTTACCTTTTCCATCAATATTCAAATCAACACTGATGCTTGTCTCTTTAGTTTTTCGACTAATTTTACCTTTACGCTTCATAATTAAAAAGAGGTATACATATATTATTCAATTATGGCAATAATACTAAACTTGGGCTTGAAGTATCAAAATTAGTATCCATTTATAGGCTATGACAACAATAGTACTAGTTAGAAAAAATAAAGAAGTAGTAGTTGCAGGTGATGGACAGGTAAGTATGGGAAATACAGTGGTGAAAAGTACCGCCTCAAAAGTTAGAAAGATTGATAAGAGAGGGGTTGTAGCAGGATTTGCCGGATCTACAGCAGATGCTTTAACATTGTTTGAAAGACTGGAAGCAAAATTAGAAAAACACGCAGGAAATTTATCTAGAGCAGCAGTAGAGTTAGCAAAAGATTGGCGAACAGACAAATATTTAAGAAGACTTGAGGCACTGATGGCAATTGGTGATAAAGAAAACAGTTATATAATTTCTGGCACAGGAGATGTTTTAGAACCTGAAGGAGATGTTATTGGAATTGGTTCAGGTGGAAACTATGCACTAGCAGCAGGAAAAGTTTTAATTAAAACCGAAATGAATGCTGAGCAGGTTGCAAAAAAAGCAATAGAGGTTGCAGCAGAAATTTGTGTTTTTACAAATAATAATGTTAAAATTGAAAAAATATAATGGATAAATCAAACGTTACACAACTGCACCCAAAAGATAAAAAAGATTCAAAGGAAGAGTTTTTAGGTAGTTCTCTTTCACCAAGAGAAATTGTATCTGAATTAGATAGATTTGTTGTCGGACAAAATAAAGCAAAAAAAGCAGTTGCAGTTGCATTAAGAAATAGATGGAGACGACAAGCTCTTAAAGGTGAAATGAAGAATGAAGTTTTACCTAAAAATATTCTAATGATTGGTCCAACTGGCGTAGGGAAAACTGAAATATCAAGAAGATTATCCAAACTAGCTGAAGCTCCATTTGTCAAAGTCGAAGCGACAAGATTTACTGAAGTAGGATATGTTGGAAGAGATGTTGAACAAATAGTAAGAGATCTTGTTGAAATAGCAATTTCAATGGAAAAAATAAAAAAAAGGAAAGAAGTAAAGACTAAGGCACAAAAACTTGCTGAAGAGAAAGTTTTAGATGCTTTAGTCGGAAAAAAAGCAAGTGCAGCAACAAGAGAAAGTTTTAGACAAAGATTACGAAATGGTGATCTAGACGATAACGAAATTGAAATTGCGGTTAGTGATACGGGGTCTAATTCTACTTCTTTTGAGATACCTGGAATGCCTGGTGCAAATGTAGGCATGATTAATATTGGCGAAATGCTTGGAAAATCAATGGGTGCTAAAGAAAAAAAGAAAAAAATGACTGTAAAAGAATCTCATGAAATTTTAATAAATGATGAATCTGACAAATTAATTGAGCAAGATAAAATTATCAAAGCTGCAAAAATTTCAACTGAAAATAACGGTATTGTTTTCTTAGATGAAATTGACAAGATCTCTGGAAGAACAGATAGAGTAGGTGGTGATGTATCAAGAGAAGGTGTACAAAGAGACTTGTTACCCTTAATAGAAGGGACTACGGTAAATACTAAATATGGTCCTATTAAAACAGATCATATTTTGTTTATTGCCTCGGGTGCATTTCAACTTGCTAAACCGTCAGATTTATTACCAGAATTACAAGGACGATTACCTATAAGAGTTGAGCTAGAGGCTTTAACAAGTGAAGATTTTAAAAGAATTTTAAAAGAACCAGATTATAGTTTGATTAAACAATATGTTGCTCTCTTGAAAACTGAAAATGTTGAACTGGAGTTTTCTGAAGATGGAATAGATGCAATAGCCAACATTGCTTCAGAAGTTAATGCTACAGTTGAGAATATTGGAGCAAGAAGACTACATACAATTATTGAAAAAATTTTAGATGAAATCAGCTTTACCGCAACAGACAGATCTGGCGAAAAAATTACCATTGATAAAAACTATATAAACAAAAATTTAGATAATCTAGTTAAAGATACTGATCTATCAAAATTTATACTTTAAAAAATTGAAGCGGATTTAATTCTTTTTAAGAAAAATATAAAATGCTCCACTACCTCCATCCTTAATATCTGCTTCTTTTATTTCATAAATTAATTTCATCAACTCTGGTGTATTTTTGATATATTCTGGCATGGAATATTTTAGAATACCTAGATCTTTAGATGCATAAGGATTTTTTTCATTGTCTGAGTGTATACCTTTTCCTGTGACAACAACTAATTTTCTAACACCATCTTTAAAAGAATCTTTAATTAGTTTATTTATTTTTCTGTTTGCCTCATCTAATGAAAAACCATGGAAATCAAAATTCTTTGTCTTTTGAACTCTTTTTTTAGATCCTGATAAATCTTTATTTGGTAAAGATTCTTTTTTATTTAAAAAGTCTTCCCAATCTTTTTTATCTTTCTTAGAAATTTTCGTAATCAATTATGTTAGAGTATCAACAAGTTGCCAGTTTGGATTGTTAGATTTTGTATCTCTTGAGAATACCCAGGTATCATAAATTTTTTTAATTGTCTCTGGATCACCTGAAACTATTTTTTTCTCTTTATCTTTAATGCACGTTATTACTTCGGCAACAAAATCTACTGTAACCTTTAAAATAGAACCTATTTTATTATGCTCCTTTATTTTTGCCGAATTAACACCGATAAATGTTATCTCAGCAAAGTGTCCTCTTTTACTTCTATCAACTAAGGCAGCTTTGAATTGAGAATAAATTTTTTCACTTAATAATGGTTTACTGTTAGTAATTTTATTATCTTGATCACTAAAGTCAGTAATTATAGTTTCATAAGCAATTTTAGCACCTTTTAAAAATTCTTTTTGAGCCTCTTCATCAAAATTTTCTTTAATCTTAGCTTTATTTTCTGTCTGAGCTTTGTTGAGGATATTCTCAAATTGTGGGTTTACTTTGCCCTCAAAGCCTGTCCTTTTACCTAAAATTCCTCTTAATCTTAAAAAGATAAAACCGGCTATCATTGCTAATAAAATGATATCTATGTATTCGAAACTATAATTCATGATCTAATAGTAATTACTATGTTGAAAAATTTCAACTAGCAATTAAGTTAAAGACAAATGAACTCAGTTTTAATAGCTATAATACTGATACCGATCATCGAAATATACTTATTTATAAAGATTGGCTCTCAAATTGGAGCTTTAACTACAATAACATTAATTTTTGTAACTGCTATACTAGGAATAATATATGCCAGATACGAGGGTCTAAATACTCTTAAGTCCGCTTTTGTGCAGTTGGTTAAAAACGAAATACCTGCTTATGAAATAATATCAGGGGCAATAATAACTTTTGCTGCTCTATTACTAATTATTCCTGGCTTTGCTACAGATGCAATTGGTTTTTTGTTAATATTTCCATTTAGCAGAAATTTAATTTTAAAAACACTATCATCTAAATTTCAAATGAAAAAAAAGACAAATGAAAAATTTATTGATGGCGAGTCTGAAGAAATAGAAAAAGAAAATGACAAAAAATTATAAAATATTAGCAAAATATATTAAGGATATGTCAAGTGAAACACCGGATGCAGAAACATATATGTATGTAAAAGATAATATTTCTCGTTACCAGCTGGGAATTAATATAGATTCGAAAGCAATGAAAAGTAGATTAATAGAGATCGACACTTCAATAAGATTTTATGATAAAGAAGAAAATGTAAAAAAATCAATTTTTGAATTTATATACACTTCTGTTGTACAAATTGATGAAAATCTTAAAGATAAGAAAATTTTAGAAAAAATTGTTTTAGTTGAAGTTCAAGAGGAAATTTTTCCTGATATAGAAAAAACACTAGTTAACTTGCTTCATAATTCAGGTTACCCAGCGATTAAAGTTGAAAAAAAAGTAGATTTTGAAGAATTATATAAAAAAAATTTTAATTAAAAAAATTTTTTTTAATTTGCGTTTTCAAATAATTACTATGATTATTTAGTTCCTCTTCAGTTGGTTTTATAATTTTTTTAAAATAATTGATTTTTTTATTACTCTCTTGATTGCTAATTTTCTCTTGAATACTAAAATCTAAGGTGGGTTCCTTTTGATCTATTAAATTTATATAAACTTTTGCTAACAATTCACAGTCTACTAATGCTGTGTGCTTTGTTCGTCTCGAATTATCAATTCTATATCTTTTACACAAGGCATCTAAATTTGATGGAGACCCTGGAAATTTATCTCTAGCTAAAATTAATGTATCTACTATTTCATTATTAATATTTTTTTTTCCCAATATTTTTAATTCATTATTTAAATGAGATAAATCAAACTCGGCATTATGAATAATTAGTTTTTTGTCTTTTATGAACTCTAAAAATTCATCTATAATTTCTGAAAATTTTTTTTGTTTGGAAAGAAACTCATCTGAATAACCATGGACCTCAAAAGCTTTATCAGAGACTTTTCTTTCTGGATTTAAATAACAATGAAATTTATTTTTTGTAGGGATTAAATCATCAAGCTCTATACAACCTATTTCAACGATCCTATGACCTTCCTTAACGGATATACCAGTTGTTTCAGTATCTAAAACAATCTCTCTCATTTTAAAATCTTTTTTAAAATAGTTTTAACATTTTTTCTTACAATTTTTTTTGTATAAAAATTCTGTATAATATAATGAGATTTTCTTTTTTTGTAATCAAGTGGAAGTTGAATTTCCTTAAATCTTTTTAAAATTTTACTGTTAAATCCTTTTCTCTTAAGTAGTCTTTTTGAAATATCTACCTTTTTTGCATCAACAAAAACTAAAATCATATTTGTATTTTTAATTTTATTTTCTAACAGTAAAGGAATATCTAAAATTACCAACTTTCTCTTTTTATTTTTTAAAAGAAACAAATTCATTTTTTTTCTTATAAGCGGATGAACTATTTTGATAATTTTTTTTATATTATTCTTGTTGCTTAGAATCGCATTTGTTAATTCAGTTTTATCTGTTGGAAATGTTTTAATATATTTTGGTAGTAATTTTTTTAATTTTAAAAAACAGACCCTGCTTTTTTTGTATATTTTGGCTACCTCATTATCAGCATTAAACACTGGATATCCAAATGATTTGGCTACAAAGCTTTTTCCAGATCCTATATCTCCTAAAATTCCAATTCTAATCATTCTCTAAAAGCTTAAATGTATTTGAATTAACCTCTGGTTCTATTTTGTGCCATAATTTAAATGCTTCTAGAGCTTGGTAAACAAACATAGTTTTTCCATTTTCCGTTTTGTATCCTAATTGCTTGCCTGTTTTCAAAAAGTTAGTTTCATGGGGATTATAAATTATGTCATAAAATAACTTATCTGGCCCTAAACTTGAGAAATCTAAATTTATTGTTTCATTATTTAAACCAAGACTTGTGGCATTTATCAATACATCAAAATTATTTAAATTTCCCCAATCTAAAATTTTAAGATCATTAGATAAAATTTTTAAATTTTCTGCCTTCTCTCTAGTTCTGTTACTAATTGTTATCTCTTGAACACGCATATTTTTTAAAGCAAAAATTATTGAAGGTACCACACCACCAGCACCTAAAATTAAAACTTTCTTTCCCTTAATACTATAATTTAATTTTTTTATTGCAGTATCAAAACCAGCTATATCTGTATTATGTCCAACCAGATAATCATTATAAAAAGTAATTGTGTTTACTGACTGGGTTTGTTCTGCTTCGGGGCTTAATTTGTCTAAAAAAGGTATAACAGTTTTTTTAAAAGGTACAGTTACATTGCAACCAGCTACTTTTTGTTTCTTTATATCTAGAATAAAATTTTTAATTTGAGAATCTTCAAGTTTAATTTTATCATATGTGGCATCAATATTATTTTCTTTTAACCAATGGTTTTGAAGTTTTGGAGATAAAGAGTGATCAATTGGATTTCCGATGACAAAAAATTTTTTCATATTAGTATCCTTGAGTTTTTAAATATTCTTTAATTTTTTTTATTGGTAAACCCATAATTGTGTCTTCATCACCTTCGATACTTGTAAATAAATATCTGCCCTCACTTTCAATTTGGTAAACATTATAAGCATAAAGGGTCTCATCAGAAATTTTAGATAAATACTGTTTCAATTCTTCTTCAGTAAAATTTTTCATTGTTAATTTAGCTTTATCAGTATAGTTCCAAATCATCATACCATTTTTAGATATACAAACCGAACTTATCAAGTAATGAGATTTACTATTAAGTTTTTTTAAAATTTTTAAAGCAGTTTCTCTATTTTCAGGTTTCGATATTAGTTCTCCCTCTAAATCTATCACACTGTCTGCACCTAATACTAATTTATCAGGATACTTCATGCTTATTTTGTTTGCTTTTACTTCTGCAAGATTTTTTGATATAATTTCCGGATTAGCTTTTTCGCTCAACAAACCTAGCTTAATAATATTCTCATCGACATTTGAGGGTTTGACGATATTAGTAATATTATTTTTGTCTAAAATCTTTTTTCTTACTTTACTTTTTGATGCTAAAATAATTTTTTTATCCATTCTTTTTATTTGAAAAAATTTCGTAAATTTTTATTATTGATGCAGCTGTTTCCTCAACGGATTTCCTTGTTACATCTATGGTTGGCCATTTATACTTTCTAAAAGTATTTTTTGCATCTTCAACTTCTTTTTTAATTTTATCTAAATTAGTATAGTCTTGACCTTTCATATTTTTTAAAGAATTTATTCGATTTTTTCTTATATCAGCCAACCTTTCGGCTTCGGTTGTTAAACCAATAATACAAAAATTTTGCGGATTTGTTCTTAAATTTTTTGGTATGGAATTCTGATTTATCAAAGGTATGTTTGCTGTTTTATAACCTTTGTTTGCTAAATATATTGAAGTAGGTGTTTTGCTAGTTCTGCTAACACCCAATAAAATTATATCAGATTTTTCAATATCAATAAGCAAATTTCCATCATCATGGTTCATTGTGTATTGAATGGCCTCAATTCTATTATAGTACTCTTCATCTAAAACGTGTTGACCGCTTGGCTCATGAGATGCTTTTTGATTAAATAGTTTTGAAAAATTTAATATCAAGCTACCCAAGACCCCAAAGCAAGGTATTCTTCTTTTATTAGACAAGTTAGCTAAACATTTGGCTAAGTTGTTGTCTACAATTGTGTATAAAATAATAGGATTTTCTTCTTTCTCTGCTATTTCGAGAATTTTATGAATTTGGTTCTCGGTTCGTGTGAAAGAATAAGAATTAACTTTATAATCAATATTTTTGAACTGTGCTTTTAAAGATAAAAAGATTCTATCCAAGGTTTCTCCTGTAGAGTCAGAAATTAAGAATATTTGATAAGTATTACTCATGTATATTTTGTTAATATCTTTGTAATATCTTAATAAAATTAAACAAATTTATTTTTATTTAAAATGGCTTGTAAAATAAGGGTTTTATCAACATAATTTATTTAGTGAAAAACAAATATACAAATGGTTGGGCAATTCATAAGTTACCTATTAATTAATGATAAATTTAAGAATAAATAGTTAATAAAATGTTAATAAAAAATAATTACCATTATTCACACTCCCTAAGAATACTACAATCTTATATTATATATTTTAAATATGACCCCTATTTATAAAGTTTTAAAAAATAACGATACAGCAATAAAGCCTATTTGGATTATGAGACAAGCAGGAAGATATTTGCCAGAGTTTAGAGAAATTAGAAGTAAAAATCCTGATTTTATAAAGTTATGTTTAAACGAAAAATTATCAGCAGAAATAACTCTACAGCCTTTAAAAAGGTTTGATTTAGATGCTGCAATAATTTTTTCAGATATTTTAATGTTACCATATGGATTAAATCAAAAAGTTGAGTTTAAGAAAGGAGTCGGACCTATATTAGGAAATTTAGATTTAGATAGTATTTTAAAATTGAATGAAACCAATTTTGTTGAGAGACTTAATCCAGTTTACAAGCTTGTTAATTTAATTAATAATAATGCTCTTACAAAAAATAAGAACACAATAGGTTTTGTTGGTGCTCCATGGACTCTTTTAGTATACATGATTAATCAAAAATCTCCAAAGGCGGGTTTAAAGAGTGATTTTTTTAAAGATAAAAACTTAATAAGTTTAACTTTGGAGATTATTGAAAAGTTTTTAAAAGTGCATATTAAAAATCAAGTTGAAAACGGTGCGCAAATTATTCAAATTTTTGACAGTTGGGCGGGATTATTAAATGAAAAAGATTTGCAAAATTATGTTTATGGACCCACTGTAAACTTAGTTGAATTTACAAAATCTTTAAACATTCCAGTCATATGTTTTCCTAAAGGTATAAAAAGATATAAAGATTACTGTGAAACTGTTAAGCCAGACGCAGTCTGTATTGATTATGAAGTTGATCCTAAAGAGATTATAAAAGATATCCAAATTCCTGTTCAAGGAGGAATGGATCCAAAAATTTTGTTGACTGATCAAGAAAGTTTAAAAAAAGAAGCAAGAAGATATTTAGATATCTTTAAAGATCACCCTTATATATTCAATTTAGGGCATGGAATTTTGCCTGACACAGACCCAGAAATGATGAATTATTTAGTAAAAACAGTGAAAGATTATTAAATGGAAAATAGCAAAAACCATCCTCAAGTTAATTTTGGTAAAACCGGCGTTTTAATAATTAATTTGGGAACACCTGACTCAACGAGTTGGTTAGATATAAGAAAATATTTAAAGGAGTTTCTATCCGATAGAAGAGTAATAGAGGTTAATCCTATACTTTGGCAAATTATATTAAATATTTTTATATTAAATTTGAGGCCCTCTAAAACCGCTAAGGCATATAAAGAGATTTGGATGAAAAAAGAGAACATCTCTCCATTGCTTTACTATACTCGAAAACAAGCAGACAAATTATCAAATTTAATTTCTGAAAAGAATATAGTCGTAGATTTTGCTATGAGGTATGGAAATCCAAGTATTAAAAGTAAGATAAAAAATTTGCACGATAAGGGTTGTGAAAATCTGGTTATACTCCCATTATATCCTCAATACGCCGCAGCAACCACAGCTACTGTTTGTGATGAAGTATATAGAACTCTTATGAAAATGAGATGGCAACCATCCATTAAAATTATACCACACTATGAATCCCACCCTCAATACATCGATGCTCTGGTAAACTCATTAAATAAAAAGATAAAAGAAATAAATTGGAAGCCGGATTTAATTTTAGTGTCTTACCACGGTATACCACAAAAATATTTCGATAAAGGAGATCCGTATCATTGTTATTGTCAGAAAACTACTAGACTGATTTCAGAAAAGTTTAAATCAATTGAACTTAAAACAACTTTTCAATCAAGATTTGGTCCTCAGAAGTGGCTTGAACCTTACACAGATAAAACATTAGAAAAATTGCCTGGCGAGGGTAAAAAGAATGTCCTTGCAATATGCCCAGGTTTTTCTTCAGATTGTGTTGAAACTTTAGAGGAAATTCTAATTCAAGGTAAAGAAACTTTCTTGGAGTCGGGTGGAGAAAACTTTGATATGGTGCCGTGTTTAAATGATAATGATGATCATATAGCCTTATTAAAATCATTAGTTCAAAAAAGCCTGTAATTTATGAACACTTATTTGCTCTTCAAATCTTTACATTTAATAGCAGTTATTTCTTGGATGGCTGGACTTTTATATCTTCCAAGAATTTTTGTTTATCATTCAGAAAATAACGATAAACCACAAGTATCAGAAATATTTAAAGTTATGGAAAAAAAACTTTTTTTTTACATCATGACCCCAGCAATGACGCTCTCTTGGATATTTGGTTTAATATTGATACACGAAATAGGCTTTCAGCAATTAGGCCAAAAGTGGATGATTTTAAAAATTATTTTTGTGATCTCCCTAACCTTGTATCATTTTTATCTTGGAAAAGTTTTAGGACAATTCAAACTAGATATGAATAAACATTCTTCTAAATACTATCGATACATTAATGAAATTCCCACATTATTGCTTATTTTAATCATTTTTATTGTTATTTTCAAACCTATCTAGGGTTGAAAAATTTAAATTAGCATATATATTCTTCTTTATTATTAAGTCCTTAATAATTTAATTCATGAACATACAAGAACTTAAACTTAAATCGTCAGAACAGCTAATAGCTCAAGCTGAAGAATTGGGTATAGAAAATGCTAGCACGTTGAGAAAGCAGGAAATACTATTTGCAATTTTAAAAAAAGTTGCAGAAAAAGAGGAAATTACTGGAGCTGGAGTTTTACAGTTATTGCAAGATGGTTTTGGCTTCCTAAGAGCAATGGAGTCGAATTATCTGCCAGGACCTGACGATATATACGTAAGTCCAAGTCAGATCAGAAAATTTGGATTGAGAACTGGTGATACTGTTGAAGGACCGGTTAGAGCACCAAAAGAAGGTGAAAGATATTTTGCTTTACTTCAGGTTAGTAAAATTAATTTTGAAGAGCCCGACAAATCTAGACACAAAATAGCATTTGATAACTTAACTCCACTCTATCCTGATAAGCAATTAATTATGGAAGTTGAAATTACAAAACCTGATAAAAAACAAGATTTAACTCCTAGATTAATTGATTTAGTTAGTCCTATCGGTAAAGGCCAAAGATCGATAATTATTTCGCCACCTAAGGCTGGAAAAACAATGATTTTACAAAGTATAGCTAATTCAATCGCAAAAAATTACCCTGAGTGTTATTTGATTGTTCTATTAATTGATGAAAGACCTGAAGAAGTTACTGATATGCAAAGAACCGTTAAAGGAGAAGTCATAAGTTCAACTTTTGATGAACCAGCACAACGTCATGTTGCTGTTGCAGAAATGGTTATTGAAAAAGCAAAAAGACTAACAGAACATAAAAAAGATGTAGTGATATTATTAGACTCAATTACAAGATTGGGTAGAGCATACAATGCAGTAATACCAAGTTCTGGAAAAGTCTTGACAGGGGGTGTAGACGCCAATGCTCTTCAGAGACCAAAAAGATTTTTTGGTGCAGCAAGAAATATTGAAGAGGGAGGATCTTTAACGATAATATCTACTGCTTTAATTGATACAGGAAGCAGAATGGATGAGGTGATTTTTGAGGAATTTAAAGGGACAGGTAATAGTGAAACAGTATTGGATAGAAAGATTGCAGATAAAAGAATATATCCTGCAATTGATATTACTAAATCAGGAACAAGAAGAGAGGAATTACTTTTTGAAAAGAATGATCTTCAGAAAATGAATGTTCTTAGAAGAATAATCGCACCAATGGGCACTATGGATGCTATCGAATTTATTAGTTCAAAATTAAAAGACACAAAAAATAATTCTGAATTTTTTAATTCAATGAACAAACCTTCATAAATCTAGTCTAAATATACAGAGAGTTAAAAAATACAAAAAAAAACTATTTTTATTCAAAAAAAATAATAATGTTATCCAATAAATATATAATTGGACGTTATGCCGACAAAGAGCACTAATTTTTTAAAATTATTAAAGGAAAAAAAATATTCTTTGATTGTTTCAATAATTGAAAACGAACTTAAAGAAAAAGATAAAACACCTAGTTTATTGAATCTCTGTGGTGTTTCAAGAATGTTGGCGGGCAAGTCCTCTGCTGCTGAGAAATCTGCAATACAAGATTTTAAAGATTCATGTTTGAAAGAAACAGTAACAGAAAAATTATTTGATCCATTAAGAAATTTAATAAGTACCTCTGTAATTCATTTTGATAATGAATTTAGAGAAAATGAAAATGAACTCAAAAAAAATTTCTTTGATGATATATATTTTTTTTACGAAAAAAACAAAAGTTTTTTTGAAACAAATAAAGTTTTGATGTACAACTTTTCAAAAGTTATTGTACGTACTTCAGATACAGAAACCATTATTAAACATTATAAAAAAGTTTTTGATTTAAGTTCTAACATAGACGCCTTAATAGCATCTATCTTTTTTAGAAATTATATTTTTGGCTGGAGTCAAGAAGAATTTCTCAATAATTCAAAAAAGATTAGTGATTTAGTTCCTATACACAAAAATGATGGATTAGAAAAAATTATAAATAATAAAAATGAAAAATTAAATATAGCATTCATATCGTCTGACATTAGGGGGAAACATTCTGTAGTTTATTTTTTAAAAACAGTAATTAATTTTTATGACAAAAAAAAGTATAACATTTTCATTTATAACAATAATCTCAAGAAAGATGATACAATCAAAGAATTTGAGGACAAAGTTTTCATAATATATGAAATAAAAAGTTTAAAAGATATTGAAGTTATTAATAAAATTAGAAAAGACAAGATTGATATTATTATTGATCTTAACGGACTAACTTCAGACCATAGATTGACATTGTTTAAAAACCGTGTAGCACCTATTCAAATATCCTGGTGTGGATACCCAAATACAACTGGGCTTTCGGGAATGGATTATTTAATTGCTGATAGAAATTTAATAAAACCTGATGAGGAAAAATATTATTCGGAGAAAATTATTTATTTACCAGAAATTTGGAATTGTCATTACGGTTATGATAGTAAAAGAGAATTTAATTCGGCGCCTTCAATTTTAAAAAAATTCATTACATTTGGATCATTTAATAATTTTAGAAAAATAAATGACGATGTAATTCAAGTTTGGTCAAAGATATTAAAAAAAGTTAAAAATTCAAAATTAATGTTGAAAACATCATTTCCTATATCGACTGAAAGATTCAAAGAAGAATTTGATAAATATGGTGTATTAAAGTCTGTAATTATTTTGCCGTTTAAAAAAAAATTTTCAAATCATTTAGAAACTTATAAAGACATCGATATAGCTTTAGACACTTTTCCCTATAATGGAGTTACAACTTCATTTGAAGCAATTTGGATGGGTGTTCCGGTAGTCACAATGAAAGGCCACAATTTAAATTCAAGATGTGGTGAGTCCATAAATAAAAACGCAAATCTTGTTTCACTAATTGGTAATGATAAAGAAGACTATATAAAAAAAGCTGTTAATTTAGCTCTGAACGCAGAAGAGTTGATTAAGATAAGAAAAAATATTTATGATAACGTTTCAAAAACACCTTTATTTGATAAAAAGAAATTTTCAGATGGATTTTTTTCTAGCTTGGAAAAATTATATAATTAAATAATTTTATCTATGACTATTTATGCTTTATCTATTGGTCCTAGAGTATTGGAAATTATTATAATAAAATTTTGGCAATTAAAGGATGAACAAAAAAATTGATTTTCAAAAACTCTTTGAGGAAAAAAAGTATACAAAAATCTTATCAATTATACAAAATATTGATAAG
Source organism: uncultured Pelagibacteraceae bacterium (assembly GCA_902620465.1). Lineage (GTDB taxonomy): Bacteria > Pseudomonadota > Alphaproteobacteria > Pelagibacterales > Pelagibacteraceae > Pelagibacter. The sequence continues at coordinate 70,074 of CACNIF010000001.1, read as the reverse complement.
AAAAATTTGAATTCAGGATTAATTAATTTATCTGGGGTGTGCAAAATATTATCTGATAAATCAGAAGTAACTTTAAAAAGTGCAATAATTGATTTTAGAACAGCATATTTAAAAGACAAAAAAAAAACTGAACATTCTTTTAACGCTTTGAAAAATTTTATAAATGCTTCTATTGATCTTTTTGATATCGAATTCAAGTCGAATGAAATAAATTTAACAGGTAATATTCTCAAGGAAATTTTCCTATATTATAATGATAATAGAGATTATTTTGAAAAAAATGATGAGCTTACAAGAGCTTTAGTTAGAGCATTAGTTCGCAATGTAGATATGGAAAAGGTTATCTATTACCTTAATCAAATCGCTGAAAAAGAAACGTCCAGTATTGATGCTTTGGCATCATACATTTATTATCAAAGTTTTATTTATAATTGGGATCAAAAAAAATTTTTAGAATATTCTCAAATCCTAGATCAAAAATTAATTACTTATCCTCAAGATAAAATAGTTAAAATAAGTGGTTCGGATAGAAAAAAAATTAATATTGGTTTTCACTCTGCTGATATAAGATCTAGGCATTCTGTTACTCATTTTTTAAAAACTGTTCTACTTAATTACGATAGAAATAAATTTAACATAAGTATTTATGATGGAAATAAACCTGACAAGGAAGATTCGACAACGCGAGATTTTAAGCAATATGTAGACAATATGACTAATATTAGAAACTTAGACGATATTGAGGTGATCAATTTAGTGAGAAGCGATAAAATTGATATACTTATTGATCTGATGGGTCTTACATCTAATCACCGATTGTCTCTTTATAAAAATCGATTAGCACCAACACAAATAACTTGGTGTGGTTTTCAGAATACAACTGGAATTAAAGAAATGGACTATATAATTGCGGATAAAAATTTGATTTTTGAAGATGAAAAAAAACTATACTCTGAAAAAATTTTATACATGGAAGATATTTGGAATTGTCATTCTGGTTTTGACATACCAAGGTTACAGATAACAGCACCAATAGTTGAAAATAAATTTATAACTTTTGGATCCTTTAACAATTATAATAAAATAAATGACAGAGTTATAAAAGTTTGGTCAAAAATATTAAAAAAAGTGAAGAATTCAAAATTAATTTTAAAATCTTCCAATGCTACTTTTAGATCTGCAATGGTTGAAAAATTTAGGAAACATGATGTTTTAAATTCTATTGAATTTTTGTCTTTTAAAGGAAATTTTGAGGATCACTTAAATCAGTATAAAAAAATAGATATTGCATTAGATACCTTTCCTTATAATGGTGTTACAACATCCTTTGAGGCAATTTGGATGGGTGTTCCTGTGCTTACGATGAAAGGATTTAATTATAATTCAAGAAGTGGTGAGTCTATAAATAAAAATCTTAACTTGAAGGAATTAATTGCTGAAAATGAAAATGATTATATAAATATTGCTGTGAGTTTAGAAAAAAATGTCAAAAACCTTAAAAAGATACGTAATATTGTTTTTGATAATGCTTTAAGTTCTCCCTTGTTTGATCAAAAGAAATTTTCGAACCAATTTTTCAAATCTTTAGAAAAAATATATAATTAATTAAATTTTTATGACGATTTATGCTTTGTCGACTGGTCCAGGTGTTTCTGGAGTTGCAATTATAAGAATTTCTGGACCTGATACTTCGAAGGTAATTAAATTATTAACAAATAAAGATGTTCCAAGACCCAGAGAAGCAACTCTCCGGAAAATAAACAATATTGAGACTTCTGAACTTATAGACGAGGGAATAGTTTTGTGGTTTCCTGGCCCTGAGAGCTACACAGGCGAAGATATGGCTGAGATACAGGTACATGGAAGTAAGGCAGTAATTGAGGCAATTCATAAGAATATCTCAAATATTGAAAATTGTCGATTTGCAGAACCTGGTGAATTCACAAAGCTTGCATTCCAAAATGGAAAAATTAATTTATTAAAAGCAGAAAGTGTAGCCGACTTAATTTCTTCTGAAACTGAAATTCAAAGAAAGCAAGCAGTTAAAATTATGAGTGGACGCTCAGCGGATAAATTTAATTCATTAAGAGAAAAACTTTTACAAATTTTATCTCATGTTGAAGCTAAAATAGATTTTCCAGATGAAGATTTACCAAAAGATATTCTAAATAAAATTAAAAAAGATACAGATGAAGTTTTAAAAGATATAGAAAAGATTATGAATGACCAAAAAGCAGGAGAGAGAATTAGGGAGGGATTTAAAATTGCAATTCTAGGACCAACTAACGCTGGTAAGTCTAGCTTAATAAATCTTTTATCTAATAGAGATGTTGCAATAGTCTCTGAAATCGCTGGAACAACAAGAGATGTTATAGAAACTCATCTTAATATAGATGGTTATCCGGTAATAGTTTCTGATACTGCCGGTATAAGAGAATCTGTAGACGAAATTGAAAAAAAAGGCATTAAATTATCTCTAAACAGAGCCGAAGAAGCAGACCTGAAACTAGTAGTCGTAGATGCCAAAAACACTTATTTTACTGATACTTTGAAGGATTTATTAGACGATAATGCGATTTTAGTTTTAAATAAATCTGATCTTTTAGAAAAAGATATTGATCCAGAAATAAACAGGATAAATCACGTTTTAATATCAATAAAAAATAATCTAAATATTGATAAACTCATTCAAAAAATAAAAAACACATTAAAAAATAAATTCATAACAAGTGATGATATTCTTATTACTAGAGAGCGACATAGACAACATCTTGAGCAATGTGTATCTCATTTAAAAAGATTTAATCAAAAAAAGCAAGTTGAAGATTTTGACATAGCAGCCGAAGATTTAAGATTAGCAGCACGACAGCTTGGTATGATAGTCGGAAAGGTTGATGTTGAGGAGATCTTAGGTAGTATTTTTAATGATTTTTGCATAGGAAAATAAAAGAAATATACCTAATTTTCACTCATTATTGTCAATTTACCCTGATAAATAGTACTTAATAAAAAAAAATACAAATCTTGTAAATATTTTATTCGAATATAAATTTACGTCATGAGAAAAGATTTATCTTTTGATGTAGCAGTAATTGGAGGAGGCCATGCAGGCTGCGAAGCAGCTGCAGCATCTGCTCGACTCGGTGTTAACACTGCCCTGTTCACTCACAACAAAAATACTATAGGAGAAATGTCATGTAATCCTGCAATAGGTGGTTTAGGAAAAGGTCATTTGGTGAGAGAAATTGATGCTTTAGATGGGGTTATGGGCGAGGTAGCTGATAAGTCTGGAATACAGTTTAGACTGTTAAACAGAAGTAGAGGTCCAGCAGTAAGAGGACCAAGAACTCAATCTGATAGATCACTTTATAGAAAATTTATGCAAGAAAAACTCGTAAACTATTGTAATTTAACGATTTTTTCTGATCCTGTAATTAAGTTCATTTTTAAAAATAATGAAATAAATGGATTTTTAACCTTAAAAGGTAATAAAGTAAGTTGTAACAAATTAATCCTTACAACCGGCACATTTTTAAATGGTTTGATACATATTGGTGATGAGAGAACTCCTGCTGGTCGAATTAATGAAAAGCCAAGTACTGGTTTAAGTGAACAGTTAAAGAAATATAATTTTAAGATAGGCAGATTAAAAACTGGAACACCACCAAGGTTAGATTCTAGAACTATTAATTTTCAAAAATTGGAAAAACAATCTGCAGATGATGATCCTTATTTTTTCTCTTTCTTAACCAAAAAAAATCTAAACAAACAAGTATCTTGCTCTATGACTTATACTAATGAAAAGGTTCATAAGATTATTGAAAAGAATTTATCTAAAAGTGCAATATACTCTGGTAACATACAGGGTGTAGGACCAAGATATTGTCCCTCAATAGAGGATAAGATTGTAAAATTTGCTGAAAAGACAAGACATCAGATATTTTTAGAACCAGAGGGGCTTAATGATCATACAATTTATCCAAATGGTATATCAACATCTCTACCAGAGGTTGTTCAATATGAAATACTCAACAATATCAATGGTTTAGAGAATGTAAAAATTATACGTCCTGGATATGCTATAGAATATGATTATATTGATCCTAGAGAACTTTTTCTGACACTAGAAACAAAGAAGATAAAGAATCTATACCTTGCAGGTCAAATTAACGGAACTACAGGCTATGAAGAGGCTGCAGCCCAAGGCCTTATAGCTGGAATTAATGCTGCTATCTCGTTAAAAAAAATGGAGCCTTTTATCCTTGATAGATCTGATGCTTATATTGGAGTAATGATAGATGATTTAGTCACCAAAGGTGTTGCTGAGCCTTATAGAATGTTTACATCAAGAGCTGAATACAGATTAAGCCTCAGATCAGATAATGCTGATTTAAGACTTACTCATAAGGGAATTAATATTGGATTAATTTCTGATATTAGAAAAGAGATATTTGAGGATAAATTCCAAAAATTGAGGAAGATATCAAAGCAGATGTCTAATTTGAGCATTTCTCCCTCTAGAGCTGAAAAATTTGGTATTAAAATAGCTAAAGATGGCGTATTTCGATCAGCAGATGAGATTTTAACTCAAAGAACGGTTAATATGAGTAAAATTAGAGATATATGGCCTGAGATTTTAGATCATGGTGCAGATATAGATGAGCAAATAGAGATTAATTCCCATTATAGAGGATATTTAAAAAAGCAAAAAGCAGATATCTTGGCATTTAAAAGAGATGAGAATTTAACTATACCGGATAATATTGATTACGATCAATTTTCTGGTTTATCTAACGAGGTGAAAGCAAAATTTAAAGAAATTAAGCCTAAAACTATGGGTCAGGCTCTTAGAATCGATGGAATTACACCAGCAGCGGTATATATTTTGTTGTCACATGTCAAAAGAAAGTCTATTAAGCATATAGCTTAATGGATAACTCAATTTTAAATTTTTATTCAAAAATACCAATACCTAAAGTTTCACGTGAAACCTGTTCTGAGCTTGAGAGTTTAATATCAATGATAAAACAAAAAAATGATCAAATTAATATAATTAGTAAAAAAACCTCACAAATAAACGAAATACGACAAAGACATATAATAGATTCTGCTCAAATAGTTGATTTTATTGATTTAAATAGTAATACAACCTGCGATTTAGGGACGGGAGGTGGGATGCCAGGACTTGTTATAGCAATTGTCATGAAAAAGATAAAAAATTCATTAAAAATAAACCTTTATGAAAAAAGTCATCACAAATGTGCTTTTTTGAGAGATGTCTCAGAAAAATTAAACCTAAATACAGAAATTATTCAAAAAGATATATTTACACTTAAGAACATTGAAACAGGAACCATAATATCAAGAGCATTTAAACCTATGCCTATAATTTTGGATCTAGTAAATGAAAATTTTAGGCAATTCAATAATCTAATCTTATTTATGGGAAAAAGTGGAAGAAAAATTTTAGGTGAAACCTTAAAAATTTGGGATTTGGATTATAAAGAAAAAAAAAGCATAACTAGCACCGACTCATTTATAATCAACATTAAAAAGATAAAAAAAAAAAATTTGTGAAAATAATTTCAATAATAAACCAAAAGGGTGGAGTTGGAAAAACAACTACAGTAATTAATTTGGCTTCAGCCTTAACTCAACAAAATAAAAAAATATTAGTTATTGATTTAGATCCTCAAGGAAATGCTACCACTGGATTAGGATTATCTAATACTAATCAATCAGATCAAACAATTTATGGAATCTTAAATGGAACTATGTCAATTTCGAATGTTATTAAAAAGACAAAATTTGAAAATCTCGATTTGATAACATCCAATGTAGATTTATCAGGTTTAGAAGTCGAAACAGCTGGTGATAGCGATAGAGCTTTCATTTTAAAAAGCAAATTAACCGCTTATTTAAATGATTCTAGAGGACTTTATGATTATGTGCTTATTGATTGTCCTCCCTCCTTAAGTTTATTAACAGTGATGGCTTTAGTATCATCAAACTCTCTTTTAGTTCCCCTTCAAACAGAATTTTTTGCATTAGAGGGTCTGACACAACTCATGAAGACGATTGATAGAATAAAAGTGAATCTTAATCCGTCTTTAGAAATTCAAGGAATACTTTTAACAATGTATGATAGAAGAAATAAGCTGTCTTCTCAAGTAGAACAAGAGGCACGTGATTATTTTAAAGATAAAGTCTATCAAACAGTGATACCAAGAAATGTAAGATTATCTGAAGCACCTTCTCATGGTGTACCTGTGCTTATATATGATAAAAGTTGTCCAGGTAGTAAATCTTATTACAATTTTACTGATGAATTCATTGAACAAGAAAATAAAATGGGGAGTGCTGCATAATGAATTCACAAATAAAAAAAGGTTTAGGTCGAGGTTTATCATCTTTAATCGGTGAAACTAGAGTAGAGGCAAAAACTAATAAACTTTCATTGAGTGATATCATTCCAAATAAATTTCAACCAAGAAAAGTTTTTGAGGAAGAAAACTTACAAGATCTGACTAATTCAATAAAAGAACGAGGTGTGATTCAGCCTATCATTGTAAGAAAGTCAAATTCTGATAACTCTAAATACGAGATTATTGCAGGAGAGAGACGATGGCTTGCAGCAAGAAAGGCAGGTTTGCATGATATCCCTGTGGTAGTCACTGAGGCGGATGATTTGAAATCACTTGAGTTTGCCATAGTTGAAAATGTGCAAAGACATGACTTAAATCCCTTGGAAGAGGCTCAAGGATATAAAAGATTAATTGACGAATTTTCCTATGATCAGGAAAAAGTTTCCAAATTTATCGGTAAAAGCAGAAGTTATATTACTAATTCCTTAAGATTACTGAATCTACCAGCAGATGTTCTTAGCTATCTTGAACTAAGAAAAATCACGCCTGGTCATGCTAAGATTCTTGTCGGTCTAGATAATGCGAGTTTTATTGCTAGTAAGATTATAGATAAGAAGTTATCCGTAAGACAATCAGAAAATTTTGTAAAATTATTTAAAAAATCTAAAAAAATAAATTTACATAAAGATCCAAACATAAAAAATCTAGAAGAAACTATTTCGAATAAAATTGGACTTAACGTATCAATAAAAAGTAATAAAAGAAATAAAGGCTCAATTACAATTTTATTTCATGACAGTGATCAATTAAATAAATTAATTGATATTATAAAAAATAATTATTAAAAAAATTAAGCTGATTTTTCTAGTAAAAAGTTTGTTGTTAGATTTATTGAATTGACCGAATTTTTCTTTATTTGATACTCAATGTCATTTATTTCTATAATCAAATTTTTTAATCTAATGATTGACCACATATTTATTTGATCTTTTACAATACTTTTGTCTTTCCAAAAAATTGGTGGCTTTGCATTATCTATTGTTGCATTAATATTTTTATTTAATTGAAATTGGGTTACAAGATTTAAAAGATCTTTTGCTTTCTTGAGCAAAGTTCGAATAATAACAATACAATCTTCATTTGAAAAAATATTATCGTTAAGGATATTAAATAATTTTTTTTGATTTTTAACTAAACAACTATTAATTAACTCATTTACGCTATGATTTTCTGAGAGATTAATGATTTTAAAAACTTCCTCATTATTTATCTTTTTTTTGTCTTTTAAATAAAGTTCAATTTTTTCTATTTCATTTAATAGATTTTTTCTGTCACTAGCACATTTTCCTACCAAAATACTAACACATTCATTTGATAACAATATTTTTCTTTCTCTTAATGCTTGTCGAGCAATTCTTAGAAGAGTATCAAAATTATCTGGATAGAATGCAATTGATACTAATTTTTTTTTTGATTTTTCAAAAAAGTTTCTTAATTTAGATTTTTTCTCTAAAACTTCTGAGTTAAGTATAAATATTATATCACTTGTATTCCTATCAATTAACTGTTCAACAATCTTGATTATTTTATCTGTACACCTATTTATTATTATAATTTTATCATTATCGAAAAATGATTTATTGAGATTGTTCGCGAAAAATTCTTCGGTGTTATCAATTACTTGTTTTTCATCGTAATGTTTACCTTTTGTGTTAAATTTATTTGTAATTTTTCTGATTTCCTCGATCTTATATCCCTCGTTTTTACCATGAAATAACAAGAAATTTGTCATCTCAAAATTCAATTTATTTAACTCAAAATATTTTAATATCATCACATTTGTGAAATTTGGCTTATTAAACTATTTATTATTAGATTTGTAGCGTTCTCTTTTTTAATTTTTTCTAAATTACTTTCTTCAAATTTGTTACTAAAATTCTTAATTAAAAAATCTTCTTTGAATTTAAGAGTATTTAATTTGTCGCCTTTTTTAATTCGAAAAGCTATTTCAATAATTACTAAATAATCTGTTGTTTTTCCTGAGAGATTTTTTGATTGAGAGACTTTACTATATGATGATGTAGATGAAATAGAAATTTTTTTTTCATTTTTTATTGTTTGATATTTTTTTAATTTTTTATCTATTAAATTACTAATTTCTGCATCTCCATTTAAATCAATTTTTTCAATAAAAAAATTGTAATTATCTTTGCTAGAATAAATCGGTGAGTAATCGCAACTCAACATTAAAAATGGAATAAATATAAATATGTAAAAGTATTTTCTCATTTATGTTATATTATGATATTTATTAATTTATTTGGAACAAATACTTTTTTCTTTAATTCTTGATTTTTTATGTATTTGTTTATTTCGACGTTTTCTCTAATTAAATTTATTAATTCTCCCTCAGAAATGTCTCTATTTGCTTTAATCAAACCTCTTTTTTTACCATTAACTTGAACAACAAAATTAATATTTTCCTCAATTAAAAGTTGCTTATCAACATTTGGCCACTCCAACGCCGATGTGTCTTTAAGTAATTCTATACATTCATTTGAAAAATGTGGGATAACTGGCATTATACAAACTAATATTTTTTTATAGTTATCAGATATTGTTTTAGCTGAATACTTTTTTTTGATTAATTTAGATATAGATGAATGAACTTCATGGATATTTGCAACAATTTTATTATAAGTAAAATTAGATAAATTATTTGTCACATTATTTATAAATAAATTTGTTTTTTTTTTAAATTCGTCGTCATCATCTTTTGAGTGATTTTTTTTTATTTCATCTAAAACTAGCGTATTTAAAATCCACAGTTTTTGAATGAATTTATAAGATGAGGCCATCCCCTGTTCTGACCATTGCACATCTTTTTCGGGAGGACTATCAGATAGAATAAATAATCTAACAGAGTCTGCACCGTATGTATTAATGATATCTTCAGGATCAATAACGTTTTTTTTGGATTTTGACATTGATTCTGAAGGACCAACTTCAACGACTACATTAGGATTACCTTTTTTTATAATTTTATTATTAACTTTTTCTATTTCATCAGGACTAAGCCAGTTGTTATCTTGGTCTTTGTAAGTTTCATGACAAACCATGCCTTGTGTAAATAAACTTTGAAAAGGCTCAGTTATTTTAAAATTTTGATTTTTAAAGTTGATCGCTCTCATAAAAAATCTTGAATATAATAAATGTAAAATTGCATGCTCAACTCCACCAATATACTGGTCAACTGGCATCCAGTAATCTATTTCGTCGTTATTAAATCCGTAATTTTTTTCTTTAGGAGAACAAAATCTCAAGTAGTACCATGATGAGCATACAAATGTATCCAATGTATCGGTTTCTCTAATGAATTTTTGCCCATCTATAACAACTTCTTTCCAGTTTTTTTGACTATCAAGAGGGTTTCCTTTAACTTTTAAATCAATATTTTCAGGTAACTCAACAGGTAATTTTTCTTTAGGCACTGGCACTACTTTACCTTTTTCATCATACATAATTGGAATTGGACATCCCCAATATCTTTGACGAGATACACCCCAGTCCTTTAATCTGTAATTAATTTTTTTTTTTCCCAATTTTTTTTTTTCTAAAATCTTTATTGTTTCAAGCACTGAATTCTTTGGTGCATCAAGGCCATTTAAAAAGTTTGAATTTATTATTTTTCCAGGTCCAGGATATGCCTCTTCAGATACCTTGAAATTATCGTCTTCTTCATATGGTTTAACTACAGTATTGATTTCTAGTTTATATTTCTTTGCAAAATCGAAATCTCTTTGATCGTGTGCCGGACATCCAAATACTGCGCCAAAACCATAATCCATAAGAACAAAATTTGCAAAATAGACAGGAACCTTTTGATTAGGGTTTAGTGGATTTTTAGCTAAAAGAGTAGTTTTAAAGCCAATTTTATCACCCACCGCAATAGCTTCTTCAGTTGTTCCTGTTTTAGAACATTCCTCTTTAAATTTTAGAAATTCTTTATCTTCTTTATAAAAGTTTGAGATTTCATGATCAATCGACAATGCTAAGAAAGAAAAGCCAAACAAAGTGTCTGGTCTTGTTGTAAAGCATTTTATATTTTTAACAGGTAAATTACCCTCAATTTCAAATTCAATTTCACATCCAAAAGATTTACCAATCCAATTTTTTTGCATTGTTTTTACCTTGTGAGGCCATGTCTCTAATTTTTCTAAACCATCTAACAAATCTTGTGAAAATTTTGATATATTAAAAAACCATTGACTTAATTTTTTTCTTTCCACTACAGCACCGGATCTCCACCCTTTTCCGTCAATAACTTGTTCATTTGCTAAAACAGTTTCGTCAACAGGATCCCAATTAACATAATTTTCTTTTCTATAAACAAGTCCCTTTTCCAATAGTTCCAAAAAGAAAATTTGTTGGTGTTTGTAGTAATCTTTATTACATGTCGATATCTCTCTATCCCAATCTAAAGATAAACCCAACTTTTTAAGTTGGTTTTTCATTGTTTCTATATTTCTATTAGTCCATTCTTTAGGATCTAAATTATTCTCACGCGCTGCATTTTCTGCTGGCATCCCAAATGAATCCCAACCCATTGGATGAAGTACATTAAATCCTTTTAAAGTTTTGTATCTTGCTAGAACATCTCCTATTGTATAATTTCTGACATGCCCCATATGTATTTTACCAGATGGATATGGAAACATTTCTAAGCAGTAGAATTTTTTTTTATTTTTTTTTACTTGTGATTTATGAAGATTGTTTTTTTCCCAATGGTACTGCCACTTTTTTTCTATTTCTTTAAAATTATATCTGTCCACTAGAAAGAAATCTAAAATTAATCTTTACCCATTTTAACACCTGGGTAAAAGGATTTATTATTAGCTTTGGTTTGCTTTTGATACTTTGTTGCTTTTTTTAAAATTTCTCTTCTCAATTCTGTCTCTATGTTTTTATTATTTTTTTGAACCACACATTTATATTCTGCATCACATTTTTTATAGAAGACATTGATGTCTATTGCATCAGACCTTATTTCGTTACTTAGAAATCTAATTGTTATTTTAATAGTTTCATTTGGATTTGTATTATTTGAGTACCAGTCTGTAATGATTATTCCACCACTATAATTTGCAGATGTCAAAGGCATAAATTCTATAATATCCAATGATGCTCTCCATAATTCATTAGAACTTGCAAACTCAAAATCTCCACCTCTGGTCATCCCTTTTTTAATGGCGTTATTAAGTCTAAAACCTTTTCCCTCTTCTAAATTTTTCTGTACTCTTTCGCGAGGATTAGGGCTAACTTTTCTTGCATCAGCACCTCTAAAGAAATTTTTCCCACAACTATTTAATAATATTAAAAAGATCAAAAAAATGGGTAGTAGGCTAAATTTCTTTAAAAAAATGTAATTTTTCATAAATAAGCTCTTAAAAGGCAATAATTCCTAACATACTCAAATAACACGAAAAACATACTAAAATAAACGAAAATTGTGTTGTAAAATTATCACAGTTGATGATTTTGTAAGAAAAAAAAAGGTAAATTTTGCAAAATTTGAGCTTATTTTGATACAAAACCCCTGTTTAATATTAAACAATTAAAGGAGTAATTAATATGAACAAATTAACAAAAATCGGTGTATCAGCATTAGCTGGTTCACTAGCGATGACAGCTGTACATGCAGCTGAAGGAAGCGTTTCAGTTTCAACTGGATTTGCTTTCATGTCGACAACAGATGAAAACGGTGCAACTGGTCCATACCAGTTTGACAGCGTAATTTTCTCTGCATCAGGTGAGACAGAGGGTGGTATTACAGTTTCTGCAAAAATGGAACTTGATAATGATAACCCAGGTACTTCTTCATCATCAAATGGTATGGATGACAGAAGTGTTTCATTTGGAACAGATGCAATGGGAACAGTAACATTCCACGGACATGGTGGTTCATCAGTTCTTGGTCAATGGGATGACGTAACTCCAAACGCTTATGAAGAAGTTTGGGATACAACATCTGGTGCTGATAACAGAATCGATGGTAGATCAGGTAACAACTTGTTAACTTATGATTCACCTTCATTCAATGGTGTGATGTTTAAAGCAGCATACCAGCATGATGATTCAACAGCTACTGGTCAGTCACAAGACTTAGGTCATTATGCTGACTTCGGTATTCAGATTTCTCCAGAAATGGTTGAAGGTTTGACTGTTGGTTATGGTTTTGGTGAGTTAGAGCCAAACACTACACAGACAGTTGATCACGAAACAATGTTCGTTAAATATGCTGTTGGAGGGTTTACTTTAGGTTACCAGAAGAGTGAAGCAGATGGTAGTGCAGCTACGCTAGACGATGAGTCTACGGGTTATGCTGTTTCTTACGCTGTAAACGAAAACTTTACTATTGCTTACGGTGAAAGAGACTATGAAGAAGACACAACAAACACTGCTAACACTGTTGAGCAAAACGATTCAGGTATCTCAGCATCATACACAATGGGTGGTATGACTATTGCTGGTCACATGAACCAAAACGACAACGTTGGTGGTAGCACTGCTGCTACAAATGATAAAGAGTCGTACGAGTTCGCTCTTACATTTGCATTCTAATTTATTTAGAATCTAAAAATTAAAAGGCCCCTTTATTTTGAGGGGCCTTTTTTTTTGAAAAAAGAAATTCCCGCATAACCACAAATATCTAATAAGCCTAGTTTTTTTATATTTTTTTTATTAATACCGCCTAAGGCAACAAGTCTTTTTATGGTAAAATTTTCAAAAAATTTAAATTTATAAATTCCTAGATAATTTTTATTTTTTTTAAATAATGATGAAACAAAAAAAAATTTTACCCCCTGAAGTTTTTTGATATTCAATTCTTGAAGTGAATGCGCGGACCCTAAAATAATAAATTTTTTTTTAAAATTATAAGCTAAATGATTAAAACTTTTATTAAATGATGGTAAATAAACACCATCTAATCTCAATTTAATTGCTAATTTAACATTATTTGACAAAAAGAAATTGCATTCTTTTTTTTTACATAAATCTCGTAAAATCTTTATTTTTGCGATGTCTAATTTGCTATTATAATTTCTAAAAATTATATTAGTTTTTTTGTCTTGTTGATTTATTAGATTTGTATCGTATTCACTTATGAAGTAATATTTTTGATAATTTATCTTATGCATGACTCAATTCAAAAATTAATACATATAGAAAAATTGGTAAAATCTAAAGAGGCAAATCTTAAAAAACCAGAAGCGTCGAAAATTATTGCTGTATCTAAAACCTTTTCATTAGATAAAATTATGCCACTAATTAATCATGGTCATTATGATTATGGTGAAAATAAAGTTCAAGAGGCACTAGATAAATGGACCAAAATAAAAAAAGAAAAACCTGAAATAAAACTTCACTTATTAGGCAAACTTCAAACAAACAAAGTAAAGTTTGCAATAAAACTTTTTGATTTTATCCACTCTGTAGATAGTAAAAAGCTCGCAAGAAAAATTTATGATGAGCAATCTAATCAAAATAAAAAAGTTAAATTATTTATACAAGTCAACTTAGGAAATGAAGAACAAAAATCTGGCATATTAAAAAATGATTTAGATGATCTTTATCATTATTGTAAGGACCTAAAATTAGATATTGTGGGCTTGATGTGTATTCCACCTTATAAATATGATCCAAATCCTTATTTTCAGGAATTACAAGATCTAAATAAAGATTTAAGTTTAAAAGAATTAAGCATGGGTATGTCATCAGATTACTTAAAAGCTCTTGAATATAATTCAACATATTTAAGAATTGGTTCAGCAATTTTTGGTGAAAGAGCCTAAAAGATTTTAATTCTTGTTTTTGTATTTATTAGCTTTAACATAATTAAAAAGTCTTTTTTGCTTAATGCTATGCAACCAGCCGTTGGTTTATAATTTTTAGTTAAATGTAAAAAAATACAGCTTCCTTTTCCAAGTTTTCTTCCCTGCCAATTATACTTTATTGGAATTATCAAATCATATTTAAAATCTTTTCTATAAAGTTTTTCGAATTTTGTTTTTTTTTTAGTATCCACTAATTTGTTATAGTTGGTGTTATCTCTTATATTATTACACCAACCCATACTTTTATTAATTTTAACACACTTTAATTTTGTAAAAGGTTTATTTAATCTATCACCTCTGTAATATAACTTTTCTAATTCAAAAGTACCTTTGGGAGTTTTATAGTCTCCTTCAATTTTTTCTTTACTAACCCCATTTTTTCCAACACAACATTTAAATTCAAATTCATTAACTTTAAGAGAATGTTTGTTTTTTAAAATAATTGTCATATTGTGCTTATATATGAATAATCAAATTTTGTTTATTTATGAATCAAAATCTCTTTTTGATATATTTTCAGAAATCGAAGATAATTTAAATTTTAAAGTCCTATATTTAACCAAAAAGGAAATATCTAAGATTAACTTCAAAAATTATAGAGATTATCTTATTTTATCTCTCAAAAATCTCGATTTATCAAATATGTTGCTGTTAGAGAATTTTCCAATAAAATTTACAAAACTTTTAGAAAGAATTAATATTGAGTTTTTGAAAAAAAATTTTAACGAACAATCTAATATAACCGTTAGCAAATATATCGTTAATACAAACTCAAGAGAAATGATTCTACATAGTCAAAAATTAAAGCTTACTGAAAAAGAAATAAATATGATTATATATTTATCACAGAGTAAAAAACCAATAAAAATTAACGAACTGCAAGAAAAAGTTTGGGGATATCAATCAAAGTTAGAAACCCATACAGTTGAAACACATATTCATAGATTGAGAAAAAAGATTAAAGAAAAGTTTTTTGATGAAAATTTAATTGTTAGTAAAAAAAATGGTTACCAAATTTCAGAAAAAAAATAAGTTTGCTAAAGAACTTTTTACTAAAAAATTTAAGCCCAGGGTAGTTAAACCAAAAAAAGGAAAAGGAAGTTTTAAAAGGATTAAAAAAGTTTAAAATCTCGCCCCTATCTGCTGAATTATTTTAGAGGACATTTCTGTTGCTTTAATTAGACATTCTTTTTGAGAAAGATTATTTATAAATCCATGTAAATACCCTGAAGCAAACAAATCACCTGCTCCCGTTAAATCTACAACCTTGAGGTCTTTTTTTGCATCAATTTCCTCTATTTCATTTTTATGAATTGAGATAGCACCTTTTTCACCTCTGGTTATTACCAAATGTTTTTTTATCTCTTTACCAAAAGAGATAACCTCATCAAAGTTTTTTGCACCAATCAGTGACATTATTTCTCCTTCATTTGCAAAAACTAAATCTAACTTATTTTTCACAAGATTTAAAAAATTTGATTTATGCCTATCTACACAAAATTTATCCGATAGAGACATCGCTGTTTTATTTGCCAAATTAATAGCTTTTTCAAAAGCTTCTTTTGGATCTCCTTCATCCCACAAGTATCCCTCTAAAAAAACCAAATCACTTTTTTTAATGGCTTTTTCATCCAGATCATTTTTGCTTATTTTTCCCGCAGTTCCTAAAAAAGTACACATTGTTCTCTCAGAGTCAGGTGTGATTAAGATTAAACAAGTTCCAGTGGGTAGAAGTTCTTTTTTCTTCCTATAAAAAAAAATTACTTTTTCTTTTTTTAAACCCTCTTCATATTTGACACCAAAATTATCATTAGATATTTTACCAATAAACCCAACCTTATCTCCCAATTGTGACAAACCAACTATTGAATTTGCAACTGAACCTCCTGAAATTGTTTTTTCAATTTTTAAATTCGATAATAGGTTTGAGAATTCAATTTGATCAAATATAAGTTTCATTAAACCTTTTGTAAGATTATTTTTTGTTATAAACTCATCATCAACTTTGCAGATCACATCAACTATTGCATTCCCAATACCTAAGATTTTCATTTATGGTTTTTTAGTTTTGATTGGTTTTTTTCTGTGAGGATAACAACTGGTACATATTTTACAAGTTATTCCATAGCAATCTCTCGCTTTACAATACTCTCTCCCATAATAAATAATTTGCAGGTGAAGCTTGTTCCAATATTTTTTCGGAAATAACCTTTTTAAATCTTTCTCAGTTTGAATAACATTTTTACCATCAGTTAATCCCCATCTTTGCGCCAATCTATGAATGTGAGTATCAACTGGAAATGCGGGATAACCAAACCCTTGAGACATAACCACACTAGCAGTTTTATGACCTACGCCAGGCAACCGTTCCAATTCCTCAAATGTTTTTGGTACTTTTCCATTGTAGTCCTTTTCTAATATGCTACAAAGATTGTAAATACTTTTTGCTTTTACTCTGAAAATTCCAATTTTTTTAATAAGTCTCTCTATTTTTTTTCTTCCTAATTTTAAAAAATGACGAGGTTTGTAATATTTTGGGTAAATATTTTTTGTAACATTATTTACATTTACGTCAGTACATTGAGCGGATAGCAAAACAGAGATTAATAAAGTAAAAACATTTCGACTTTTTAGAGGGACCTTTATTTTTGGATAAGTTTTGTTAAGATGTTTTAATATAATTTTCGCCCTTTGAACTTCAGTCATTATCTGAAATTCATAAGATCTCGCATTGAGTAAAGACCTGGTTTTTTTGTCATTAACCATTTACCTGCAGATAATGCACCCTCGGAATATAATGCTCTGTCAAAAGCCTCGTGATTAAGTGTTATTATCTCTTTTCCACTTGAAAATTTTACTTCATGTTCACCAATAATTTCACCCTTTCTTATTGAGTTAAAATTAATTTTTTTACCGTAGGGAAAGGTTTTTCTATTCAAATATTTTTTTCCAATTAAATCATATAAGTTTTTATTCCTTCCAGTTGCTATACCTTTTCCAAGCATCAAAGCAGTTCCAGATGGATAATCTTTTTTATGTTTATGGTGTACCTCAAATATTTTGCTTAAGAATGAATTATTTAAAGATTTTGAGGCTATTTCTGTTAAATACATTAGTAAATTAATACCTAAGCTCATATTTCCTGCTTTTAAAATTGGTATTTTTTTTGAGTATTTTTTTATTAAATTTTCTTCTTTTTTAGTAAACCCTGTAGTTCCTATAACTACTCTTTTTTTTAACTTTACTGCAATTTTTAATATATCCATAGTACATTTTGGAATTGTAAAATCTATAATAAGATTGGTTTTCTTAAATACATCTAAATTATTTTTAGAAATTTTTAAGCCTTGGATTTTTTTATTTGTTTTCTTGCTTTCTGTTATGGTTACTAATTTAAAATTTTTATCGAACTTAACAGATCTGATTATCTGTTGGCCCATTCTTCCTAAACATCCGGTTACAGCTAAGTTAATTTTTTTCATTTAAAGATAAAATATAGAACTACCATAAGTAATAAAACAATAATACCCCAAATAAATAGGTTTTTAAAAAATAGATTTTTTTTTATATTAGTGCTTATAAATTCTGGTAAGACTAATATTAATATGGCGATTAAAGCAATTGCTGGAATAATTTCTTCTAGACCCATTCTTTAATTTTTCCAAAAATCCTTAGCCTTTTGAAAAAATTTTTTGATACTTGGATTTGACCTTTCATTTTCAATTTTTCTAAATTTTTCTAATAATTCTTTTTGTTCTTTATTGAGAGAAACAGGAACTTCTGTTTTAACTTGCACATAAAGATCACCAAAATCTCCTCTCCGCATGAAAGGCATTCCTTTACCTTTTAACCTAAATTGTTTACCACTTTGTGTTCCATCTGGTATTTTTATTTTAGCTTTTTTTCCATCAATTGTTGGTATCTCAATAGTCGTACCAAGAGCTGCATCAGCAATAGAAATTGGAAATTCAAAAAATAAATTAACATCAGATCTTTTAAATAGCTCATGAGATTTAATATTAACAAATATATATAAGTCACCAGTAGCCCCACCTCTTGTTCCTGCCTCCCCCTTGCCAGCGAGTCTTATTCTTGTTCCATCATCGACACCCTTAGGAATTGTTACAGATAATTTTTTTGAAGTTTGTTTGTTTCCCTGCCCATTACAATCACTACACGGGTTAGTTATTTCCTCACCACTGCCTGCACATTGAGGACATGTTTGTTGAACAGTAAAAAACCCTTGATTTGTTCTAACACGACCATTTCCCCCACAGTAAGTACATCTATCAGGACTGGATCCTGCTTTAGACCCACTGCCTTTACAAGAATTACATTTTTCAGATGATGAAAATTGAATATTTTGTTTCTTACCAGTGTAAGCCTCCTCAAGAGTTATAGATAAATCATATCTTAAATCTGACCCTCTATTATTTGAACTTCTTCTTGAACTTCTTCTTCCACCACCAAAATCACTAAAGAAATCTTCGAATATATCTGAAAAGTCAGCGCCACTAAAACCTCCAAAGCCGCCAAAGCCACCTTTTCCTCCACCACCATTCTCAAAAGCGGCATGACCGAAGTTGTCATAACTTTCTTTTTTTGATTTATCTGACAAAACGCCATAAGCTTCACTCGCTTCCTTGAACTTATCTTCGGCGGTCTTGTCTCCAGGATTTTTGTCAGGATGATATTTTACAGCAAGTTTTCTGTAAGCAGATTTTAATTCTTCAGGTGAGGCACTTTTATTAACGCCCAGGACATCATAGTAATCTCTTTTAGCCATGTATTAACTTGGACAAATAGATGTCAGTTAAGCGCTTTTTTCTTTATTCTCGTCTTTTACTTCTTCAAAATCCGCATCAACAACATTATCGTCTTTTTTTCCTTTATCATCATCTTTACCGTCATCTTTGTTAGAATCTGGTTTAGCATTTTGTTGTGACTTATAGATAGCTTCCCCAAGCTTCATCGAAGCTTGAACTAAAGCTTCAGTTTTTTTCTTGATTTCTTCTGTATTATCACCTTTTAAAGATTCTTTTAGAGCTGCTGAGGAGTCTTCTATAGCTTTTTTATCAGCATCAGATATTTTTGAGCCATGTTCTTTTAAATTTTTATCAGTTGAATGAATTAAAGTATCTGCCTGATTTCTTACATCTACTGACTCTCTTTTCTTTTTATCAGCTTCTTTATTTGCTTCGGCTTCCTTAACCATTTTTTCAATTTCCGCCTCACTTAATCCTCCTGAGGCCTGAATTTGAATCTTTTGTTCTTTACCGGTTCCTTTGTCTTTTGCAGAAACATTTACAATTCCATTGGCATCAATATCGAATGTTACTTCAATTTGAGGTACACCTCTTGGTGCTGGAGCAATACCCACTAATTCAAAATTACCTAGTAATTTATTATCTGTCGCCATCTCCCTTTCACCTTGAAGAACTCTGATAGAAACAGCTGGCTGGTTATCTTCAGCAGTTGAAAAAACCTGACTTTTTTTTGTTGGAATTGTAGTATTTTTATCTATCAGTTTTGTGGAAACTCCACCCAATGTTTCAATACCCAATGATAGTGGCGTTACATCTAATAAAAGAACATCTTTAACATCACCCTGTAATACGCCGGCTTGTATAGCGGCACCCATAGCAACTACTTCGTCAGGATTTACGCTCTTATTTGGATCCTTTCCAAAAAAGTTTTTAACTTCCTCAATCACTTTGGGCATCCTAGTCATACCACCGACCATAACAACTTCATCAATTTCATTGGCAGATATACCCGCGTCTTTTAAAGCTGTTTTGCATGGAGGCATTGTTTTAGCGATTAAATCCTCAACTAAAGCCTCTAGCTTTGCTCTTGTCATTTTAAGGTTAATGTGTTTCGGTCCAGTTTTATCTGCTGTTATAAAAGGTAAGTTTATGTCAGTTTGTTCTGCAGATGAAAGCTCAATTTTCGCTTTTTCAGCAGCTTCCTTTAATCTTTGTAAAGCAAGTTTATCTGATTTAAGATCAATTCCATTATCTTTTTTAAATTCATTAATTAAATATTCTACAATTGTATTATCAAAATCTTCTCCACCTAAAAAAGTATCACCGTTTGTAGATTTTACCTCAAAGACACCATCTCCTAGTTCAAGTATTGAAACATCAAATGTTCCTCCACCAAGATCATATACAGCAATTTTTTTATTTTGTTTTTTGTCTAAGCCGTAAGCTAATGATGCAGCAGTTGGTTCATTAATGATTCTTAAAACTTCTAAACCTGCAATTTTACCTGCATCCTTCGTAGCTTGTCTTTGCGCATCATTGAAATAAGCTGGAACCGTTATGACAGCTTTGGTAACTGCTTGGCCTAAATATTTTTCAGCAGTTTCTTTCATCTTTTGCAAAATAAACGCAGATATCTGTGATGGGGAATATTTCTGCCCTTTTGCTTCTATCCATGCATCACCTTTATCAGAATTAATAATCTTAAATGGTGCAGTCTCTACATCCTTTTTTACAGTTGGATCTTCAAAATTTCTTCCAATTAATCTTTTGACAGCGAATATTGTATTTTCAGGGTTAGTTACAGCTTGTCTTTTTGCCGGTTGACCGATTAGTTTTTCACTTTCGTCAGTAAAAGCTACAACAGATGGTGTTGTTCTTGCTCCTTCCGCATTCTCTAAAACTTTAGCTTGGCTACCTTCCATGATCGCAACACATGAATTAGTTGTACCAAGGTCAATTCCTATAATTTTACTCATAATTAAATTCTCCTAATTTCATATAAGTGTTAATTTTAAATCTACAAGTTGTGCAAAACATTATTTATCCTTTAAATTTTGTTTATTTTCTTCTGTTTTTTCGTCTTTTGGGGTTGTTTTCTTGGCAACACCAACTAAAGAAGGTCTTAATAGACGATCTTTTAACATAAATCCTTTTTGTATTTCCTGAATAATTGTTCCCGGGTCTTTATTATCATCTTCTATTTCCATCATTGCTTGATGAAGATTTGGATCAAGTTTTTTATTTATACTTTCTATGGGTGTAATGTTGTTTTTACTAAAAATAGAAATGACATCTTTGTATATTATATCAAAATGATCCAAGGTTTTTTTTAAAGCTTCTGTATTTTTAAGTTTTTCATCGTTTTCCAAAATATTTTTTGATCTTTCCAAATTATCAACCAAGTTTAACGCCTCTTTTGCAAAAGTATAACCTCCATATTCAAATGCATCTATTTTTTCTTTTTCGAACCTTCTCCTTTGATTTTCCATTTCTGCAAAAGTTCTCGCTAATTTATCCTCGAGTTCAGCAATCTTTTCCTCTGGTGATTTCTCTTTTTTTTCATCGTCTTTATCTAGATTACTATTTTCAGACTTATCATTTTTATCATCACTTAAATTTTTTTTTATATCCTCGTTATCTACGGTAGTTTTGTTTTCTTCTTTTTCCATATCAGGTTATATGGTAAGAAAATTTAAAATTTCCAGATATGAAAAAAAAATTAAAAAAATTATTAATTGGCACTAATAATAAAGGAAAATTAAGGGAAATTAGGAATTTAATACCTAAAAATATACAAATTTTTTCTACTTCAGATTTTAAGCTTAAAAGTCCAAAAGAAAACGGTAAAACTTTTGAGCAAAATTCTATAATAAAATCAAAATATTTTTCAAAAAAAACCAACCTTATTTGTCTAGCAGATGACTCTGGACTTGAAATTGATGTTTTAGATAAAAAACCAGGAATTTATTCTGCTAGGTGGGCCGGAAAAGGTAAAGATTTCAATATTGCAATTAATAAAGTTTTTAGAAAATTAGATGACAAAGATAAAAATTGGAGAAAAAAAAATATTAGAGCAAGATTTATTTGTGCCCTATCAATAAGTTATCTAAACAAAAATTTAGTAAGTGTTACAGGTAAAGTTGAAGGACGTATATCAGATAAAGCTAGGGGAAAAAACGGTTTTGGATATGATCCAATATTTATTCCAAAAAATGAAAATAAAACCTTCGGTCAAATGACTTTTTTAAAGAAATATAAAATGGATCATCGTTTCAACGCTTTTAAAAAAATTAAAAAATTTCTTTGAAGGATCCATTTTGGATTTGATAAAAATTTAATTTATGATTTATTTTATTATCCTTAATATCAAATATTCCAATTTTTCCTTTGAAAGAACTTTGTTTTTTAAACAATAGCTTGGTATCAGATAAGTCATTTTTTAAAGACAGATAATAAATCAACCCAATAAGATCATAACTAAGTAGTGATAAATGATTAGGTTTTTCATTGTAAAATTCTGAAAACTTATTTGAAAAACTCTCTAGATTTTTTTTATTAATAGATGGGAAATACAATGGTTGAATATTTTTTTCGGAAAGCAAGCTTTCATCAAACCATTGATTTAAAGTTATAAAATATTTATCCTTCGGAGATACGTCACTATATAAAAATGATGTGATGACACTTTTTAAACTTTCATCAAAATCAGAAATGACAAGAGAGTCAAAATCAACATTTCCAATTGTGTATTTTTTGTTTAATTTATCTATTCTTCTTTTTTTTATCTCCTCCTCTAAATCTGATAATTCAACTCTTCTAATTTCATCAGCTAAATTTTGTTTTCTGATTTTATAATTAGTAATTTCCTCAATTTGTTGTGTTAATTTTGTAGGCTCAATATTATAAATATAATGTTTCGAAATTTTCAATTTAGATTTTTTAATTGCTCTCTTAATTTCGGTTTTGTAGTCAAGATCTGGAGTTAGTAAGATTGTTCTCTCCAATTTGTTAAGTTCTGCAAATTTTTTAATTGCATTTAACTGTGAGACAGAGTTTACGCCGCTACTAATAACATTGCTTGGCAGATTGTCTGTTTTATTCGTAAGAGATAAAAATATAATATCATCTACTTCATTTAAATATTTAATATTTTCAAAAAAAACTGGACCTATTATAATTTTTACGCCTAATTTTTTTAACTCAATAGCTGACCGAAGTGTTTTATTGGGGTCTAACTCTGTATCTTTTGGATATATCTCTATTTTATCTGTACCAATATCTTTTAGAGCCAGTCTGGTAGATTTAATAATTGATTGCCCAAGTTTATTTTTTTCACCAGACATTGGGACCAATAAACCTATCTTGATCTTTTCTTCGTTGGTGTGACCAAATTTTGAAATAAATAAAATGATTATTACATTAACGAAAATTATTTTAAAAATTTTAAACATTTAATGATATTATATTAATTATACATAAATATGATCGTAAATTCTAAAACAACAAATAAAGAACTCAAAAAAGGCTTATATCTAGTACCAACCCCAATAGGTAATTTAAACGATATAACTTTTAGGGCCTTAGAAACCTTAAAAAAATCTGATTTTATATTATGTGAGGATACTAGAGTTTCAAAAAATTTATTAAACAAATATGAGATTGATGCGGAATTGATTTCAAATCATAAATTTAATGAAAAAAAAAATTTACCAAAAATTGTTGATATATTGAAAAAAGGTTCAATAGTTTCGATGATCTCAGATGCTGGAACACCAAACATTTCTGACCCAGGAGGCTTGTTAATAAAAGAATGTGTAAAAAATGAAATCGAAATTATTCCATTACCGGGTCCATCAGCAGTTACTACAGCATTGTCGGCAAGCGGGTTTTCAGACAAATTTTTTTTCTATGGTTTTTTTCCTGAAAAAAATAATGAAATATTGAAAATCTTAGAAAATACTAAAAAATTAGATTGCTCCATAATTTTTTTTATTTCAGCTAAAAAAATCAACAAGATAATACCTTATATAAAAAAGGAATTTTCAGGTAGGAAAATTTTAATTTGCAGAGAAATGTCAAAATTATATGAAGAATTCATTAGATTAGATATTGATGAATTAAAACCCTTAGAAAAAAACTTAAAAGGTGAATTAACAATCGTAATTTCAGAGAGATTAAATAAAAAAAAATCCCTTGAATTAAGTGAATCAGATAAAAGGATTATTAAAGATATGATAAACAAATTAAGTATAAAAGAAATTACAGATCTTATCCATCAAAATAATCGAGTTTCAAAAAAAATAATTTACAAATATTGTGTTGATATTAAGAATGAAAATTAGAATTATATTATTTTTTTTAATTGGACTGCTTTTTACTGGATGTATTGGAGTCTCATCGACCGGGATATTTGGAACTGGAGTTAGCGTAGCTATAGACCCAAGATCTCTAGGAACACAAATAGATGATTCAATAATGCAGAAAAATTTAAGTGCAAGAATCTTATTGTTGGATAAAAATTATTTTTTATCTGTAAAAACAAAAGTTATTGATGGTAGAATATTTATAACTGGTAAAGTTGAAGATCCAGAGGAAAAACTTAAATTAACAAAGCTTGCATGGGAAACTCAAGGAGTAAGGTCTGTAAAAAATGACTTAAGAATTAAAGAGAACTTTAATTTCAAACAATCCGCAAAAGATTTACTTATCACGTCACAGTTAAGAACAGCATTGATATTTAACGAAAAAATAAAAGCAACTAATTATCAAATAGATACATATAAGAAAAAAATTTATATCTATGGCATAGCAACAACAACTGATGAAAAAGATTCAGTTATTGAAGAGGCAAATGAAATTTTGGATGTAGAAAATGTAATTGCAAGTATATTACTAGTGGATAATTTGAGAATTCAAAAAAATTAAATTATTTGTCATACTTAATAACATCAGCAGAATAAGCAGCTATTGATGCTAAATTTAAAATTTCGGAGGTAGATGATCTCAATGGCGCTATCTCAATTGGTAAACCTAAACCAATTAGCAGCGGTCCAATTACTTTTGCTCTGCTCATAGATTTAATCATTTTATATGAAATAGCTGCACTGTGTTGACTAGGCATTACCAAGACATTTGAGTTTCCAACAATTTCAGAGAATGGATATAATTCTTTATAAATCTCATCTAAAGCCACATCCGGTTGCATCTCACCATCAAATTTAAAATCGACTTTATCTTTTTTTAGAATTTCAACTGCATCACTTAATCTCTTTGTTCTATCTGTAGCTGGTTCACCAAAAGTAGAATGTGATAAAAAAGCAACTTTAGGATCAAATCCGAAAAGTCTTACAACTCTTGCTGCAGATTTTGCCATTTCAGCTAGTTGTTTTGCATCGGGATATTCAATAACTGATGTATCACAAATAAAAATTGTTTTACCTCTGTTAACAACTAAATTTAAACCAAACATGATTTCCCCAGGTCTTGGATCTACGACCTGGATTACTTTTTCAAGTGAGGAAGAATATCGTCTTGTATTACCTGTAACCATTGCATCTGCATCATTACAAGCAACCATACAAGATGCCCAAATTACCCTATCATTTCTTATAAGTCTATCACAGTCCCTCTCCAACATTCCTTTTTCTCTTTGGAGTCTTTTAAAAAGATATTTTACATATTTCTCTCTTTTCTCCTTGTCTTTAGAGTTCACAATTTCAATATCAAAATCTTCGTTATACCCAATTTTTTTTATCTGGCTCTTAATTAGCTCCTCTTTACCTACTAAAATTGGAATTCCTAATTTAGAATTTTTAAATGCAATAGCAGCCTTTAACATATTTTCATCCTCACCATCTGCAAAAACAACTTTTTTTTGTTTTTTCTTAATATAGTTATTAACACCTTGAAGAATTGTAACAGTTGGATCTAGCCTTTGCTTGAGTTGGTCTTTGTAGATATCAAAATCTTTAATATTAATTCTGGCAACTCCAGTTTCCATTGCAGCTTTAGCCACAGCTGCTGGGATAACGCTAATTAATCTTGGGTCAAAAGTTGATGGTATTATATAATCTTTACCATAATGAGGTCTTTCACCTCCCATTGCTGCAACAACTTCATCAGGTACATCTTCCTTTGCTAAATTCGCGATTGCAAGTGCAGCGGCAACTTTCATTTCTTCATTTATTGTTTTTGCCCTTACATCTAATGCTCCTCTAAATATATAGGGAAAACCTATCAGATTATTTACCTGGTTGGCGTAATCGGATCTTCCCGTAGCTATTATTGCATCATTTCTTACTTCCTCAACTTCCTCAGGTGTAATTTCAGGGTCAGGATTTGCACAGGCAAATATTATTGGATTTTTTGCCATCTTTTTTACCATCTCTTTTGTTAGTGTTCCTTTTGCAGATAATCCTAAAAAAACATCAGCATTATTGATCGCATCACTTAAAGTTCTGTGTTCTGTCTCAATTGCATGACTTGATTTCCATTGGTTTAAATTTTCTCTACCTTTATAAATAACCCCTTTTCTATCTACCATCGTGATATTTTCATTTGGTACACCAGATTTTTTAAATAAATTTGCACAAGCCATTGCTGACGCACCAGCACCATTTACAACTATTTTTACTTTATCAATTTTTTTTTTACTAATATCTAATGCATTAATTAATGCTGCAGTTGTAATAATTGCTGTGCCGTGTTGATCATCATGAAATACAGGTATATCAAGAATTTCTTTGAGTTTATCTTCGATAACAAAACAATCAGGTGCAGCTATATCTTCAAGATTGATGCCACCAAAACTTGGAGCAAAATTCTTAATACTATTAATAATTTCACTTGAATCTTCAGAGTCTATTTCTAAATCAATAGAGTCAATATCAGCAAACCTTTTAAATAAAACAGCCTTTCCTTCCATAACAGGTTTAGATGCTAATGCACCTAAATTTCCCATACCTAAAATTGCAGAGCCGTTACTAATAACTGCAACAAGATTTCCTTTACTAGTATAATCAAATGCTGCTTCAGGATTATCACTTATTGCCCTTACAGGAGCTGCTACTCCAGGAGAATATGCTAAAGCCAAATCTCTTTTTGTGGTCATATTTTTTGAGGAAGATATCTCAATCTTGCCTGGCTTTTTTTCTTTATGAAAATTTAAAGCTTCTTTATCAGTGTAATGATCAATTTTTGTTTTTTTCATTTATGTTAATTAGGTGTACAAATGGGGTAAAATTAAGACTAATATGATTTATGAATTTAGTTAAGTCAACAGGGACTTTTGGTTTTTATACTATTATCAGTAGATTACTTGGTTATTTAAGAGATGTTTTGATAGCAATTTTTCTTGGAACGAGTTTTTTAGCAGATGTTTTTTTTGTAGCATTCAGAATACCTAATACTTTTAGAAGATTATTTGCAGAGGGAACTTTTAATGCTGCTTTTATACCAAGTTACACTTCAGAATTGGTAAAAAAGAAATCTGGATCACAAAAATTTGCGAACGAGATATTTAACTTATTATTTTTAGGTCTATTGTTTTTAGTTTTAATTATTGAAGTTTTTATGCCAGCTTTTGTGAGATTAATTGCACCAGGTTTTGTAGATAATTCAGAAAAAATTCAGTTAGCTATAAATTTAACCAGGATAACTCTTCCATTTTTAATGTTTGTAAGCTTATCCTCCTTTTTTGCAGCAATTTTAAATTCACACAATAAATTTGCTGCTGCCTCTGCAGCTCCCATAATTCTTAATATTGTTTTAATATCTATTTTATTTTTTGGTAAATTTCTTAATGATGAACTAGTTTATTATCTATCATATGGAGTTTCAATTGCAGGAATATTACAGCTTGTTTTTTTATACCAATTTACAAAAAAATTTTATTCTATTAAGCTTAATTTAAATTTTAAAATTAATAGTAAGGTTAGATTTTTTTTTAAAAAACTTTTACCTAGCATCTTTTCATCTGGTGTTACGCAAATTAATATTCTAGTTGGTACTATAATTGCATCTTTTCAAGCCAGTGCTGTATCTTATCTATATTATGCTGATAGAATTTATCAAATAAATCTTGCAATAGCAGGAATTGCAATTGGAGTTGTAGTTTTGCCACAACTTTCTAAACATGTTTTTTTAAAAAAAAAAAATAAGATACTTTTACTTCAAAATAAGGCACTTGAGCTTAGTATGTTTTTAAGTTTGCCTGCATCAGTTGCTCTAATTGTAGGATCAGAACAGATTATTTCGGCATTGTTTGGTTATGGTTCTTTTGACGAACTATCAGTATCTAACTCAGCAAATGCTCTTTATTACTTTGGTCTAGGATTACCAGCATTTGCATTGATTAAAGTATTTTCGACATTCTTTTTCGCAAATCAAGATACTAAAACACCTTTTTATATTTCATTAATTTCTGTAATTTTAAATATATTGATAAGTATTTATTTTTTTAGAGATATTGGTTTCATAATAATTCCTATAGCTACGACAATTTCATCTTGGTTTAATGCAATTGTATTATTTGTTTATTTAAAAAATAATGATTTATTTAATTTCAATGATTTATTCTTTAATAAATTTTTAAAGATACTTTTAGCTTCTATACTTATGGGTATATTTTTTAATTATTTAATTTTGTTTTTTGAAAATAAATTGATTTATGAATATAATTTAAAATCTATTTATTTAATATTGTCATCTTTTTTAAGTCTAGTATTTTATTTGAGTTTTTCATTATTTATCAAAGCTTTTAAATATGGCGATATTAAACTAAAGTATTAGCTATGGGAAAAAAAATTTTTTCAGGTGTCCAGCCTACCGGAAATCTCCATCTTGGAAATTATTTGGGTGCTATTAAAAATTTTGTTAAACTTAATAACGAAGACCAAAATGACTGTATATTTTGTATTGTCGATCTTCATGCTATCACAGTTGCTCAAGATCCAAAAAAATTGAAAGATAATATCTATGAAACTGCCGCAACTTTTATTGCAAGTGGTATAGATCCTAAAAAAAGTATTATATTTAATCAATCAAGCGTGAGCGCTCATTCAGAGGCTGCTTGGATACTAAGCTGTGTGGCTAGGATGGGATGGCTTAATAGAATGACTCAATTTAAGGAGAAAGCTGGCAAAGATAAGGAAAAAGCAAGTATTGGTCTCTACTCATATCCTGTTTTAATGGCAGCGGATATCCTATTATATGACACTTCTCACGTGCCTGTTGGAGATGATCAAAAGCAACATTTGGAACTTTGTCGAGATATCGCACAAAAATTTAATAATGATTTCAATGTTGATGACTTTTTTAAAATACCAGAGCCATTAATTCAAAAAAAGTTTTCCAGAATTATGAGTTTAAGAGATGGAACAAAAAAAATGAGCAAATCTGAATTATCAGATCTGAGCAGAATAAATTTAACTGATGATAAAGATCAAATAATTAATAAGATAAAAAAAGCAAAAACTGATATTTTGCAATTACCAGCTACAAGTGCAGATTTAGAAAAAAGACCTGAGGCTAAAAATTTGATGAGTATTTACTCTAGTATAACTGATGTGAATTTAGATGATACAATTAATAAATTTTCTGGAAAAAATTTTTCAGAATTCAAAGAAAATTTATCAGAAGTCTTAATTGATGAAATTAACCCTATATCGAATGAAATTAAAAAACTTCTAAAAGAAAAAAGTTTTTTAGACCAAATATTAGATAGTGGACGTCAAAAAGCTGATAAGATCGCATCAGAAAAGCTCAAAAAAATTCAAGAAATTATGGGTTTTTGAATATAAAATACAAACAAGTTTCATTTTAAAAATTATTGATTATATATAAACCATGTTTGTGCAGTCAGAATTAACACCCAATCCGAACTCGATAAAGTTTTTGCCAGGCAAAACTGTTTCTAAAAGTGGTTCTTTCGAGGTAACAAAAAAAGATGAAACTAACAATGAGTTAATTAAAAATTTATTTTCAGTTAGTGGTGTAGAAAGTATTTTTTTAGGAAAAGATTTTATTTCAGTAAATAAACATGATGAAGTTGAGTGGGAGGAAATTAAACACATTATTATATCATTAATAAATGATTTTTATTCGGCAGGTAAAGAATTTGTCGTGGAAAAAGACTTAAATGAAAACTCTGAAAATTTAGAGGAAATAGAATTAAAAATTATTAAAATTCTAGACCAAAAAATTAGACCTGCTGTTGCAAGAGATGGAGGAGATATTAAATTTAAAGAGTTTAAAGATGGTATAGTTAAAGTTCAATTACAAGGGAGCTGCTCGGGGTGCCCAAGTTCTACAATGACATTAAAACAAGGTGTGCAAAATCTTCTATGTCACTATATACCAGAAGTAAAACAAGTTGAGGCAATATAAATTATGTATAAAAGAAATTTTACTAAAAAAGTAAAATCAATAAATTTTTTTAACCCAAAGAAAAATATTGGTTCATTACCAAGAATTTTTATATCATCCATATTGTTAATCACTTTTTTTTATGCAATGCCAATAGTGTTGAACTTTGCCAATAATAAGAATATGGCTTTTCAAAATAAATCAAAAGCGGTTTTAGCTTATACTCTTAAGAATGGTGCCAGTGGAAATGAAATCAATGACAAGATTTTAAATGAACAAGATTTGTTAGTTGACATTTTTAGTCTAAATGATCTAGAAACTGACACAGTAAGATTAAACGCTTCTACCATAAAACAATTATTTGAAGACACAAATTACACCCTGAAAGATGTTAGGAAAACTAAACTAGTAAAACCAGTTGCTTTAACGTTATTACCAAATGAAATAAAAATGATTGAAAACACTTCTAAGAGAAAAGAATTTTTTATTCAGATTGTACTCCCATTAATCTTGAAAGAAAATAGTAACATAAAGATTGATAGGAAAAGACTTTTTAGCATTATAAATAAAAGTAATAACACTAATTTAGAAAAGAAATGGCTTGAAAAAAAATATAAACAGTACGGAGTTCCTTCAAGAGATTTATCAACTCTTAAAATTAGAATGGATGAAGTTCCTGTTTCATTAGCATTAGCACAAGCTGCAAAAGAGACAGGTTGGGGAACTTCAAGATTTGCACAAGAAGGTAATGCATTATTTGGCCAGTGGACTTGGTCAGGTGAGGGGTTAAAACCAAAAGATGCTGACAAAAGTGAGGGACATAAAGTAATGAAGTTTAATGTTCTTCAAGCATCTGTTAGAGCATATCAAAGAAATCTTAATACACATTCAACTTACAAAGATTTTAGACAAGAGAGAGCTAAATTAAGAGATAAAGGAGAACCTTTGGATAGCATGATACTCTCCAAATTTTTGAACAAATATGCAGAAACAGGCGATCAATATGTAGAAGTTTTACAAAAAATTATAAAACAAAATAATCTTCAAGATTTCGACGACGCTAAATTGCTCCCTTCAAGTATAGAATTAGAAAGCTTAATCTAGTTCTCGCTTACAATAAATTGAGTTCCAAACCATCGCCACTTACCATTATCCATTAGTGAACAATTAATTCTTCCTCTTCTTGGTATAAATGGATCTTCAAAATTTACGATAAGTTTATTGATATCAAATTTTAAATTTGGTTTTTTCCATTTACCACCATCATTAGAATAACAATTAATATTCTTTATATTTTTTTGTTCATTAAAAAATTCAACTACCATTCGTGGGGGATTGTTTTTTTTATTTATTTTTTTTTCCTCTGGCTCTAGAGATCTATACTCAAGCGGTAAATAATTAATTATAGATTTAAACCTTTTTAATTCACCATATTTTTCATTTATTGGAAACCTTGGTAATTCAAATTTATCTTTATTCACATCAATAATTCCGGAATGTTGCCCAAAAGCTATTTCAAAATTTTTAGCTATGTATTGTTTCATAAAAAGAGAATATTCGCCAAATGGATATGAAAATATTTCAGGAACATATCCTAATTTATTTTTGAAAATTTTTGATGCAAGTTCTATATCATTAATAAATTCTTCCTCGCTTTTATCAATTAAGTAGTCATGTGAATGAGAATGATGGCCAATATAACCAAATTCAGATTTGTCAATCTCAATTATTTCATCCCAAGTCATATAACCATTTTTACCAACCGGTTCTGTAGATATGAATAAAATAAATGGGATTTTATTTTTCTTTAAATATGGCCAAGCATTATTGTAGAAAGACTTGAAACCATCATCTATTGTTATCAAAATTTTCTTCTTATTTTTTGGTTTTTTAAATTCTTTTATAAAAAATTTTGGATTATAAAATTCATAATCCAGTTCCTTAATTATTTTTATGTGTTTTTGAAAAATATCCATTTTGATATTTGTTGAAGGATACTTATTTTCGTTAAATCTATGATACATTATCGATAAAATACCATTATCTTTTGCGTAATATTTGGTATTGTTTTCCTCTGAATTAGAATTTGTAAAAATAAATAATTGAATAATGACAAAGCTAATAATAGATGCGGCTAGTGATAAAGTTTTTTTCATGATCATTGTAAACGGTAACAATTATAATGTTAGCCATGAAAATAGCAAAAAAAATTATGAGAGATTAATAATACTTTTAAACGATTTTTTAATGTCAAAAAATTTAGATTTAAAAAAAATTTCAGATATATATATAAATAGAGGACCCGGTAGTTTTGCGGGCATCAGAAATTCATTATCAGTCGTTAAAGCTATTCATTTAGTTAATAAAATTGATTATTATTGTTTTAGTTTCAGAGACTTTAATGGAGAAAAACTCTTAAAATATGAATTTATCCCAGATTTATGTAAGAAATTTAAAGTTGAAAAAAATTTGATTAATCCTATCTATTCGGGTTAAAAATACGTATGTCAGAAACAATTGAACAAAAATGTCAATCTCAAGGAGTAAAACTCACTGATCAAAGACGAATTATTGCTAAGGTTATTTCTGAGTCAAAAAAAGCCTATGGTGAGTCTGATCATCCGGATGTTGATGAGCTGTATAATAGAGTTTCAAAAATTGATCCTAAAATTAGCATCGCGACAGTATATAGAACTGTAAAACTTTTCGAAGAAGCTGGAATTCTGACAAAACACGATTTTAAGGGTGGTAAGGCAAGATATGAAATAAATGATGATCATAATCATTTAATTGATATTAAAACTGGTGATATTATAGAGTTTGTTGATGAAGAGATAGAAGAACTCCAAAAAAAAATTGCAAACAAATATGGATATAAATTAGTTGACCACAAGCTGGAGCTTTATGGTGTCAAAGTAGATAAAAAAAATGAGTAAAAAAATATTCGCCAAAACATTTGGTTGCCAAATGAACGAGTATGACACTAATCGAATAATTGATACTGTAAAAAAGATAGGATTTACAAAAACTGAAAATCTCGACGATACGAATTGTTTTTTACTAAACACTTGTCACATAAGAGATAAGGCAAAAGAAAAAGTTTACCATGAGATAGGTAGAGTAAAAAAAAGATTTAGATTAAAAAAAAAACCTTTTGTCATAGTTGCTGGATGTGTTGCTCAAGCGGAAAACGAGGAGATGTTAAAAAGAGAACCTTTTATTGATCTAGTTATTGGTCCTCAAGCATACCATAAAATTAATGACAAGATTGAGGAATACCTAAATAATCAGAGGAGATTGGATGAAACTCATTTTGATGCTGTTTCAAAGTTCAATTATTTGGATAAAATAAAAAACTCATCTAAAAAAATATCTTCTTTTTTAACTATACAGGAAGGTTGTGATAAGTTTTGTCACTTTTGTGTTGTTCCTTATACAAGAGGTCCTGAATATTCCAGACCATTTAATGAAATAGTTAATGAGGCCAAAATCCTTGCAGGAAATGGAGTTAGAGAGATTACTTTATTGGGACAGAATGTTAACGCTTACAATAATGAAAATTATAAGTTGTCTAATTTAATTTTAGAAATAGAAAAAATTCCTGAAATTTTAAGAATTAGATATACAACTTCACATCCAATTGACATGAGTGATGATTTAATTGACTTATATGGGACCTCGAAAAAATTAATGCCTCTTGTTCATTTACCAGTCCAAAGTGGTTCAAATAAAATTTTAAAGTTGATGAATAGAAATCATAATATTGAATATTATCTTCAAATTTACGAAAAAATAATTAAAAAAAATCCCTCTGCTAAATTTTCTAGTGATTTTATAATTGGTTACCCTGGTGAGGAAGAGAGTGATTTTAATTCGACACTTGATCTTATAAAAAAGATAAAATTTATAAATTCTTTTTCTTTTGTATTTAGTCCAAGACCAGGTACAAAAGCCTCTCATCTACCATTAATTGATCGAAAGTTAAGCAATGAAAGACTAACAATCGTTCAAAAAGAATTATTTAATTTTCAAAAAACAATGAATAGATCTTTGGAGGGTAATGTAATAGAGGTGTTAGTAGAAAATAGAGTGTCTGAAAGTGCAAAGTATTTTGGCAGAACTGGTTATATGACTTCAGTAATATTTGATGGTAAAGATGAAGATGTAGGAAAGCTTGTAAAAGTTAAAATTAACAGTAGTAATCAAAATACACTTTTTGGTGAAACTTTAGAAATTTCAAAATTGAGAGTTGCATAAATTTGAATAATTTAATTAAAAAAGACACTCAAGCGCTTTTAAAATTTGTTTATTCAGACAATAACTCATTAAGTGTGATATTTAATGATAATAACCTTCTGATGGGCATTGTAGGTGAATTTAATAAAAATTTAAAAGAATTAGAGAAAATTACTGGAGCAAGCTTGTATTCTAGAGGAAATTCAATACTTATTAAGTCTTCTGATAAAAAAAATGAAATTGTTAAAAACGCTATTCAATTTTTAGCAAACCAATTTTTGAATAATGGAAATATTGAAAACAAAGATATCTTATCATCTGTGGACCAATTTATGATTAATGAAAAAGTTAAAAACTCAAATATTACTGATATTATTAAAACACCTAAAAAATCTATTATTCCAAGATCTGAAAAACAGAAAAGATATGTTAGAGCTTTAAGGGAAAGTGAAATAGTTATTTCTGCTGGTCCAGCAGGAACAGGAAAAACTTTTCTTGCTGTCGCTGTTGGCCTTACTATGCTTTTAGAAAAAAAGATTGAGAGAATAATTCTATCAAGACCAGCTGTTGAGGCGGGTGAAAGATTGGGCTTTTTACCAGGAGATATGAAAGAAAAAGTAGATCCATATCTAAGACCTCTGTATGACTCACTTTACGATTTATTTCATTTTGAAAAAATTCAAAGGATGATTGAAATAGGAGATATTGAGATTGCTCCATTAGCATTTATGAGAGGTAGAACTCTTAAAAATTCTTTTGCAATACTTGATGAAGCTCAGAATGCAACAGACACTCAGATTAAAATGTTTTTAACAAGAATTGGCGAAAACTCAAAAATAGTAGTTAATGGTGATCCTTCACAGATAGACCTTCCGAATAAACATATGTCAGGTTTGGATAGAGCTAAGAAATTATTATCCCATTTAGATGAAATTAAAGTTATAGATTTTGATCATTCAGATGTTGTAAGACATCCTTTAGTATCAAAAATTGTAAAAGCATATTCAAGTGACAATGATCAAAGTTAATGTCCTCACCGAGGAAAAATCTTGGTCAAAAAAAATTAAGAAAAAGGAAATTTTTTTTAACCAACTATGCAGACATTTTCCAAAAAAATTTAAATTTATAAATAAAAGAGTTTATTTAACATTATTACTTTCTAACAATAAAAATATTAAAAGATTAAATAAAAAATTTAGGAATAAAAACAAACATACAGATGTGCTATCTTTTCCATTACAAAAAAAATTAAAAAACTTCAAAGAAGTTTATTTAGGAGACGTTATTATAAGTTTTAATTATATGAATAAACCTAAAAATATAAATAATTATGATTTTAAAGAAAAAGTTACAAAAATTTTTATTCATGGTTTTTTACACTTACTAAATTTTAATCACATAAAAGAAAAGGAATATCAGATAATGTTTCGTGAAGAACAAAAAATATTTAGATCAGTTAGAAAAATTTTAATTTAAGTTGAATAAAAAATTTTTAATAGAAATATTACTTTTGTTAATCCTAGGAGGAATAACGTCTTTAAGCCTTCCACCTTTGAATTATTTCTTTGTAAATTTTTTCACATTTAGTATTTTATTTATTTTTCTGTTTAAGAAACTTAATGATCAAAAGAATGGAAAATTTTTCTTTCTTTATGGTTGGCTATTTGGTATAAGTTATTTTTTAAGCAATTTATATTGGATAACCATATCACTTACTTTTGATCCAAATTTCAAATTTTTAATACCGGTTGCTTTAATTCTTATTCCATCTTTTTTGGGTCTATTCTATGGGTTAGCAACATTTATCTTTTATAAATTTGGATTAAAAAGATTATTAAGCTCTTTTTTTCTATTTTCTCTTCTTTTTGGATTGGTCGAATTTTTAAGAGGAAATATTCTTACAGGTTTTCCTTGGAACTTATTTATTTACAGTCTTTCGGAGAAACTAAGTTTTATAAGTTTTGCATCAATAATTGGAACATACGCACTAAATCTTTTAATAATTAGTTTTTTTTCCGCACCTGCAATTTATATTTTAAAAAAATCAAAAATTGAAAGTTTTATTTCTATTATAATTTTACTAATTCCAATATTATTTTTATTTTACGGAAAATCATATAAGCAAAGTTTTTTAAATGAAAAAATTGTAAAAAATCCTTATTTGATAAGGATAATTGGATCAAATATAAGTTTAGATAGATTTTACAGTGATAATCAAACAGAAAATATCATTAATGAGTTGATAAATTTAAGTTCACCCGAACCTTATCAAAAAACCTTTTTTTTGTGGCCGGAAGGAATTATACCAAATACGTATCTAGATGAATTAAAGTTATATGAGAGTTTATTTACTGAAAACTTTAACGAAAATCATTTAATTGGACTTGGTATTTCCAGTAGATCATTAATGAACGAAAATTATCAGTATTTTAATTCACTCTCAATTATTGATAATAAATTAAATTTAGTTCAAAATTACAATAAAATAAATTTGGTTCCTTTTGGTGAATTTCTTCCATTTGAAAATTTGCTTAATAAAATTGGTTTAAAAACAATTACAAATAACATTGGATCTTTTTCTAAGGGAGACGAAAGAAAAATTATTCATATAAAAAATAACTTTCAAGGTTTCAAATTTTTACCATTAATTTGTTATGAGATAATTTATAGTGGCAATCTGACAAAAGATAATGATTACGATTTTATAATAAATATATCAGAAGATGGATGGTTTGGTAAATCTGCCGGTCCTAAACAACACTTCTCTCACAGCATATTCAGAGCTATTGAAACTGGAAAATATGTCTTAAGGTCAGCAAATAATGGTATGACAGCAATAATTAACCCACTAGGGGAGATTGAAAAAAAAATTGATTATAACAATGCTGGTTTTATTGATTTTGAAAAAAGAAGAGACTTTAATCAAACTATATTTTCTTTATATGGAAACAAAATATTTATCTTATTAATTTTGTTGTATATTTTATTAATTTTTTCATTTAATAGGATCAAAGATGAGTAATTTAAAAAATTTTCTTTTTACTAGTGAGTCTGTTTCTGAGGGACATCCAGACAAAGTTTCCGATAGAATATCTGATATGGTTGTAGATACTTATTTATCAAAAGATCCTTATGCAAGAGTTGCTTGTGAAACTCTAACAACTACTAATAAGGTTGTTTTAGCCGGGGAGGTAAGAGGACCAGAAATAAATAAAGAAGATCTTATAAAAAATGTTAGGGATTGCATTAAAGATATTGGTTATGATCAAGAAGGTTTCACTTGGAAAGAAGCTACCAAAATAGAGTCTCATCTTCATTCACAATCTGCAGATATTGCGATGGGAGTAGACTCAAAGGGAAATAAAGAAGAAGGAGCTGGAGATCAAGGAATAATGTTTGGATATGCATGTGATGAAACTGATGTTTTAATGCCAGCACCAATTCATTACTCACATAAAATTTTAAGACTAATGGCTGAGGATAGAAAATCTGGAAAATTAAAAAATATTGAACCGGACTCTAAAAGCCAAGTCACGTTTCAATATTTGAATGGAAAACCTTCAAAAGTTAAGTCAATAGTTATTTCTTCTCAACATTCAGCTGATGTGAGTCAAGAACAAGTTAGAGAAATATTAAGACCATATATGCTAAAAACAATTCCAAAAGAATTTATGAATGATTTTGAAGATGATGAGTTTTATGTAAATCCAACTGGAAATTTTGTTATTGGAGGCCCTGACGGTGATTGTGGATTAACAGGAAGAAAAATTATTGTAGATACATATGGTGGAGCTGCACCTCATGGTGGGGGAGCGTTTTCTGGAAAAGACCCAACAAAGGTTGATAGATCAGCAGCTTATGCTGCAAGATATATCGCAAAAAATATCGTTGCCTCAAAAATCGCTGAAAAATGTTTAATCCAATTAGCATATGCAATTGGAGTTTCAAAACCTTTATCAATTTATGTAAATCTTTTTGATGATGATGTAGATAAAAACAAGTTTGTCACAGAAAGAATCAAAGAAAATTTTGACTTGAGTCCAAGAGGTATTAGAGAAATGCTAGGGTTGAATAAAGCTATTTATCAAAAAACAGCTGCCTATGGTCATTTTGGAAGAACTCCCGAAAGAGACGGAGCTTTTTCTTGGGAAAATATTGATAAAACTAATGTTTTTACTAAATAGTTTTTATTGAATAATTAAAAAACTTTAATATATTTCGAATACATTCTCGATTTCTAAAATGGGCTTTGGCCCATTTTTTTTTGGGGTTACAAAAATGTTAAATAAAAGAGCTGATAAATTAGAATTGTTAAGAATAGCTGAAGCGGTGGCTTTAGAGAAGGCCATTGATAAAGAGCTAATCATCAATTCAATGGAAACTGGAATAGCAAAAGCTGCCAAGTCTAAGTTTGGTCAAGATAATGAAATTAAAGTTTCTATTAATAGAGAAAATGGAGATATAGAGATATTTAGAAAATTAATAATTTCCGAAAATCCTGAAAATTCAAATACAGAAATAAAATTGAAAGATGCTATAGATTTAAATCAACAAAATAAAGATAAAAAAATTGGTGATGAAATTCTTCAACCACTTCCAGCATTTGATTTTGGAAGAATTGCTGCACAAACTGCTAAACAAGTTATCAGTTTTAATGTTCGGGAAGCAGAAAGAGAGAGGCAATTTAACGATTTTAAAGACAAACAAGACTCAATTTTAAGCGGGATAGTAAAAAGACTCGAATTTGGAAATATTATAGTTGACCTTGGAAGAACAGAGGCAATAATTCAAAAAAATGAACTTATTCCCAGAGAAAATATAAAAGCTGGTGATAGAATTAAAGCATATTGTTATGATGTTAGAAGAGAAAATAAGGGTCAACAAATTTTTTTATCTAGAGCCCATCCAAAGTTTATGGAAAAGCTTTTTGTACAGGAAGTGCCTGAAATTTACGATGGATTGATAGAAATCAAATCATCTTCTAGAGATCCCGGAAGTAGAGCAAAGATTTGTGTTAAAGCAATAGATACCTCGTTAGACCCTGTAGGTGCTTGTGTTGGAATGAGAGGTTCAAGAGTTCAGGCAGTTGTTAATGAATTACAAGGTGAGAAAATTGATATAGTTAACTGGTCAGAGGATCCTGCAATTTTAGTTTCTAATGCATTATCTCCTGCTGAAGTTCAACGAGTCAATGTTGATATTGAAAGAAAAAAGTTGGATGTAATTTTAACCGAGGAAAATCTTAGTAAAGCGATAGGTCGTAGAGGACAAAATGTCAGACTTGCCACAAAACTATTAAATTATGAAATTAATATAATGACAGATCAAGAGGACTCTGAGAGAAGACAACAAGAATTTAAAGAAAAAACAGAAAACTTTGTCAAAAATTTAGAGTTGGATGAAACTCTAGGTCAATTACTTGTTGCAGAAGGTTTTTCGACTATAGATGATATTAAAGACAGCTCTTTGGATAATTTTAAAAATATAGAGGGGATTGAAGAAGATACAGCTAAAGCTTTGATCGAAAGAGCAAAAGAATTTTATGAGAAAGACCAAGAGGATATTTCACAAAGAATCAAAGATTTAGGAATATCAGATGATTTGATTAACTTGAAGGGCTTAACACCTGGCATGTTATTAACTTTGGGTGAGCAAAAAATTTTAAAACTTGAGGATTTTGCTGATCTAGCATCGGATGAATTAACTGGAGGCTTTGATGTTGTCAAAGGTGAAAAAATAAAGATACAAGGATATTTAGAGGACTTTGCATTGTCAAAAGTTGAAGCTGATGAACTAATTATGTCAGCAAGAAACATAGTTTATAAAGATTGAGAGATGAGTAATGGAAAACAAAAAAACAAAATTAACAATTTCTGGTGGTCCTAAAAAGTCATTTAAAAATATTGATAGTGTAAATAATCAGGGAAAAAAAACAGTTATAATTAACAGACAGTCACCTAAATTTCAGGGTAAAGGGAAGTTTTCTAAAGGAAGTGGGTATAAATCCACTTTAACGAACTATAAAAAAGCTGACAACTATAAAACGAATTTCAAAATAAATAATCCTAATTCAGGAATAAGTGATTTTGAAAAACGTAAGCTGGCAGAGCAAAGGGCAACAAAAAGATTCAAAGGAGAAGATGATAAAGATAAAAAATCTAAGACAAGTAGTTTAAAAAAAAGAGATGTAAAATTAACAGTTTCTAGGGCGTTAAGCGATGAAATAGAGACAAGAGAAAGAAGTTTAGCTTCTGTAAAAAGAGCAAGGCAAAAAGAACTTAAAAACGTAAATAAAGAAGATAGTAAAGAAAATCAAAAACCTATTAAAAGGAATATAAATATTCCTGAAGCTATAACCGTAAGAGAGTTAGCCAATAGAATGGCTGAACAGTCTAGTAACGTAATTAAACATTTATTTGGAATGGGGGTTACTGTAACAATAAATCAAACATTAGCTGCTGATACTGCTGAGTATTTAGTAAAAGAATTTGGACATAATCCTATTAGGGAAGAAAAAGCAGAGGAGATAATAAAGAAAATAAAAGACTCTCGAACTGAAAATTTAAAAAATAGAGCTCCGATAATAACTGTAATGGGTCATGTTGATCATGGAAAAACTTCTGTTTTGGATGTTCTAAGAAGTGCCAATGTAGTGTCAGGAGAATTTGGTGGAATTACACAACATATTGGAGCTTATCAAATCAAAAGTGGTGATAATAATTTAACTTTTATTGATACTCCCGGACATGCTGCTTTTACCGAAATGCGTGCAAGAGGATCAAAATTAACTGATATTGTTGTTTTAGTAGTTGCAGCAGATGATGGAGTTAAACCTCAAACAGTAGAGTCAATAAGACATGCAAAAGCTGCAAAAGTCCCTATAGTTGTAGCGATAAATAAATGTGATTTACCAGATGCTGATCCTCAAAAAATAAAAAATCAATTATTAGAACATGAGTTGATTGCTGAGGATTTATCAGGTGATACATTAATGGTTGAAATCTCTACTAAAACAAAAACGAATTTAGACAAATTGCTTGAAGCAATAACTTTACAAGCAGAAATTTTAGATTTAAAGACTGATTTTGACTCAAAAGCTACTGGAGTAGTTCTAGAGTCAAAAATTGATGTTGGTAGAGGTCCTGTCGCAAATATTATTGTAACTAGTGGTACTTTAAGAAAAGGAGACTTTTTTGTAAGTGGAATAAAATGGGGCAAAATAAGAGCCATCATAAATGATAAAGGCGAAAATGTTGCTAAAGCAATTCCATCAACACCAGTAGAAATTTTGGGTATAAACGGTGCTGCAAAATCAGGAGATGATTTTATTGTTCTTGATAGTGAAAAAGAAGCAAAAACTCTTAGTGAGAATAGAACAGAGGAAAATAAAGATATTAAAAATCCTCTATCTTTTGCAACACAAGAATCAGCATTTTCAAATAAATCATCTCAGGATTTAAATTTAATTATCAAATCAGACGTCCACGGTTCCTCAGAAGCTATCAAAAGTGCAATCAATCAAATTAAACATGATGAGGTGAAACCAAAAATTATTTTAGCGGATATAGGAATGATAACAGAAACTGACGTTACTTTAGCTAAAGCATCACAAGCTGTTTTAATAGCTTTTAATGTAAAACCAAGTAAAGAAGCAAAAAAACTAGCTGAAGATGAAAATATAAAGATCTCAACATATAACATAATCTATGAGGTGTTGGACTTTGTTAAAAAAAGTATGTCAGGACTACTGGCCCCAGATGTGCAAGAAAGTATAACAGGCACTGCTCAAATTTTAGAAATATTTAAAGTATCTGGCGCAGGCAAAGTTGCAGGTTCTAAAGTAACAGAGGGTGAAATTCTTGCGAATTCCAGCGTAAGAATTATTAGAGATGGCACGATTATTTATACTGGTAAAATAGCAACAATATTCAGAGAAAAAAATCAGGTAAAACAGGTAGATATTGGCCAGGAGTGTGGTATCGCTCTTAAAGATTACATGGATTTTCAAAAAAATGATACAATTGAAGCTTTTAATGTTACATCTATAGAAAGGTCAATATAATGGCTGATAGAATAGGAAAACAATTTACCCAAAGGCAACTTAGAGTTGGCGAGATGATTAAACAGTCTTTGAGTATGATTTTTATAAGGAATGAGGCAAAAATTCCCAATTTAGAAACAAATAATATAACAGTAACAGAAGTTAGAATGAGCCAAGATTTGAAAATAGCTAAAGCATATGTATTACCATTAGGTGGTAAAGATTCTGATAAAACGATTGAAAAATTAAAAGAATATTCTTTTTTAATAAGAAAAATTTTGTCTCAAAAAATTATCGCAAAGTTTTTACCAAAAATTCTTTTTCGTAAGGACGAGTCCTTTGAATATGCAGAAAAAATTGAAAATTTAATTAAACAAACAAATAAGTAGGTAAATAGATATGAGCAAAAAATCAGCAGAACTAGCTATTCATGAGAAGGATACAGGATCATCTGAAATTCAAATAGCTTTATTAACGGAAAAAATTGAGAATTTATCTAAACATATTAAGCAGTTTAAAAAGGATAAACATTCCTCAGTTGGCTTACTGAAAGCAGTTAATAGGAGAAAAAAATTGTTAGATTACCTTAAAAGAAATAAGGTTGATTCTTACAAAAATGTACTGTCGAAATTGAAATTGAGAAAGTAAAAATCAAAATAGATAGAACGGAATGAAACGAAACGAACGAAACGAAATGGAATTGAAATGTTTAAAGTATATAAGAAGGAAATTGAAGTAGCAGGAAAGAAGATAAGTTTAGAAACAGGAAAAGTAGCAAGACAAGCAGACGGTGCAATAATCGCGACATGTGGAGAGACAGTTGTTTTAGCAACAGTGGTGGGAGCAAAAAAAGTAAATCCTGATGTTGATTATTTTCCACTATCAGTAAATTATCAGGAAAAATACTATGCTGCAGGAAAAATTCCAGGTGGGTATTTCAAAAGGGAGGCAAGACCAACCGAGAGTGAAACATTAATCTCTAGATTAATTGATAGACCAATCAGACCGTTATTTCCTGATGAATTTAAAAATGAAGTTCAGTTGTTACCAACGGTAATTTCTTATGATAAAGAAAATGAAGCAGATATTTTATCAATTACAGCATCATCAGCAGCTTTAGCTATATCAGGAATGCCATTTATGGGTCCTGTTGGAGCTTCTAGGGTTGGTTTTATTGATGGAAAATATGTTTTAAATCCATCAAAAGCTGAGCTTGAAAAATCAAAATTAGACTTAGTTGTAGCGGGTACTAAAGATGCAGTGCTTATGGTTGAGTCTGAAGCGAGCGGTTTAACAGAGGAAGAGATGTTAAATGCAGTTAAATTTGGCCATGAAGGTTTTGTTCCTGTGATTGAAATGATCGAGGAACTTGCAAAAGAATGTAGGAAACCTGAATGGATCGTTGAAAAGAAAGACCTATCAGAAGTTAAGAAAAAACTTGAGGGAACTTTCACAGAAGATCTTAAAAAAGCTTTTGCAACGATAGATAAACAAGATAGATCAAATCAAATTTCAGAAATTACTGACAAAGCTAAAAAACTTTATGAGGAAGATGAAAATTACACAGATCTTGATGTTAATTCTGAACTCAAAAAAATCGAAAAATCAATAGTTCGAACAGATATTTTAAAAAATAAAAACAGAATTGATGG
The DNA here is from genome assembly GCA_902620465.1 of uncultured Pelagibacteraceae bacterium. GTDB lineage: Bacteria > Pseudomonadota > Alphaproteobacteria > Pelagibacterales > Pelagibacteraceae > Pelagibacter. The sequence continues at coordinate 25,755 of CACNIF010000001.1, read as the reverse complement.
TAGAGGATTATCTGATGTAAGGCCTATATCTTGTGAAGTTGGTGTTCTACCACGAACCCATGGTTCTGCTTTGTTTACCAGAGGTGAAACACAGGCAATTGTGACAGCTACTTTAGGTACATCGGATGATGAGCAAAGAATTGAAAGTTTAGATGGATTACAAAGAGAAAGATTCATGCTTCACTACAATTTTCCACCTTTTTCAGTTGGAGAAACAGGAAGAATTGGAACTGGTAGAAGAGAAATTGGACATGGTAAATTAGCGTGGAGAGCAATACATTCTTCATTGCCATCAAAAGAAGCATTCCCCTATACTTTTAGAGTAGTTTCGGAGATTACTGAGTCTAATGGTTCATCTTCAATGGCTACTGTTTGTGGAACATCATTAGCACTAATGGATGCGGGTGTACCCATTAAAGAACCAGTTGCAGGTATAGCAATGGGTTTGATCAAAGAAGGTGATGATTTTAGTGTCTTATCAGATATCTTAGGTGATGAAGATCATTTAGGTGATATGGACTTTAAAGTTGCCGGAACTAAAGATGGAATTACTTCTCTTCAAATGGATATCAAAATTACAGGAATTACATTTGAGATAATGGAGCAGGCATTAAGCCAAGCTAAAGATGGAAGAGTTCATATTTTAGGAGAGATGAATAAAGCATTATCAGCCTCAAGAGCTGATGTTGGAAAACACACTCCAAAAATGGAAAAAATTAATGTTGATAAAAAAGACATTGCTGCTGTGATTGGAAAAGGTGGAGCAACCATAAGAGAGATAGTTGAAAAATCAGGTGCTAAAGTTGATGTAAATGATGAGGGTATAGTAACAGTTGCTGCTCCAGATGAAGAGTCTAGAAACATTGCTATGCAAATGATAAAAGATATCACTGCCAAAGCTGAGTTAAATAAAATTTATTCTGGAAAAGTTATGAAGATTATGGAGTTTGGTGCATTTGTTAATTTCCTAGGAAAACAAGACGGACTTGTTCATATATCAGAACTTGCAGATAAAAGAGTTGCTAAAGTAACTGATGTTGTCAAAGAAGGCGATGAAGTAAAAGTTAAAGTAATTGGTTTTGATAGAGGAAAGGTGAAACTATCTATTAAACAAGCTTTGGTTTAATATGTAAAATTGAAAAAAAATATAACTCAATGATTATTTTGGAAACTGGATTTGATTGGTTTTTAGATAATGGGTGGAATATTAAATCTGTATTTAGCAGAATTGATAAAGATGGTGTTGGACACGAAAACTTAATAGAGCTAAGAGCTGTTAAATCAAGACAAAACTTATATTAAAATTAAGTTATATTTTTTGGATCAGGCATTCCAACTTTGTTGTATCCCGCATCTACATAGTGAATTTCACCAGTAACACCATTTGCAAGATCGCTCAGAAGATATAATGCTGAATTGCCAACATCATGAATATCAACATTTCTTTTTAGGAATGAATGATCTTCATTCCATTTATATAAAAATTTCGCATCCCCAATAGCAGAAGCAGCTAATGTTTTAATAGGTCCAGCACTTATCGCATTAACCCTCATGTTTTTAGCTCCCAAATCTCTAGCTAAGTATTTTACACTAGCCTCAAGAGCTGATTTACACACACCCATTACGTTATAATTTGGAATAGCTTTAGTAGACTCGTAAGTTAATGTAAGAAGACTTCCACCTTGTTTCATCACTTTTGATGCTTCTTTTGCTACTTCAGTAAATGAAAAACATGAAATTAACATACTTCTTAAAAAGTTTTCTCTAGTTGTATTTAAATATTCGCCTGATAATTCTGATTTATCTGAAAATGCAACTGCATGAACTACAAAATCAATTTCTCCCCATTGAGATTTGATATTCTCAAATAATTTTACAACCTCTTCTTTTTTTTCAACATCACAGCTAAAAGTTGATTTTGAATTTAATTTTTCTGCTAGAGGGACCACTCTTTTCTTAAGAGCATCACCTAAATACGTAAAAGCTAATTCAGCGCCAGCCTCTGAAAGTTTTTGAGAGATACCCCAAGCAATAGATCTTTCATTAGCAACTCCCATGATTAATCCTTTTTTACCTTTCATCAAGCTCATGATTAAACCTTTTCAAAAATAAGTGCAGCATTGGTTCCACCAAAGCCAAAACTGTTTGACATAACCGCATTTAAAGAAACATTTTTCTCTGATTTTGCAACAATTGGAAATTTTTTAGCTTCCTCGTCCATTTCTTTGATATTAGCTGAACCAGCAATAAAATTATTTTTCATCATAATTAAACAATATATCGCCTCGTGTACCGACGCTGCTCCTAAAGGATGACCTGATAAAGATTTTGTTGAGCTAATTTTCGGAATTTGTTCACCAAAAGTTTCTTTTACAGCGTTTAGTTCTGTTATGTCTCCAACAGGAGTAGATGTTCCATGAGTATTAATATAATCAATTTTATTTTTTGCTGTTGCCATTGCCATCTTCATACATCTTACAGCTCCTTCGCCAGATGGAGCTACCATGTCATAACCATCTGAAGTTGCTCCATATCCAGTGAGTTCAGCATATATTTTGGCACCTCTTGCTTTAGCATGCTCATATTCTTCAAGCACCAATACTCCACCCCCACCAGCAATAACAAAACCATCTCTTGTTTTATCATAAGCTCTTGAAGCAGTTTCAGGTGTATCATTATATTTTGAGGACAAAGCAGTCATTGCATCAAACATTGCTGTCATGGCCCAATGAATTTCTTCACTTCCACCAGCGAAGACAATATCTTGTTTTCCCATTTGAATTAACTCCATAGAGTTTCCTATACAATGCCCACTAGTTGCACATGCTGAGCTCATTGTATAATTAGTCCCTTTTATTTTAAAAGGTACGGCCAAAGTTGCCGAAGCAGTGCTTGCCATTGTTCTTGGAACAATAAATGGTCCCATAAGTTTTGGAGTTTTAGCTCTAGTTTTATCTGCAGCCAAAATCACATTTTCAATTGACGGGCCACCTGAGCCCATTACTATTCCAGTTTTAAAATTGCTTACCTCTTTCTCCTCAAGCCCAGAGTCCTCGATAGCTTCTTTCATTGCAATATAATTATATGCTGAGCCTGATCCCATAAACCTTATTGTTTTTCTATCAATAAAATCCTCAAGTTTTATGTTTGGTTTACCGTGAATATGACTTTTAAGATTATGTTCTTTATATTCTGGACTGAAAGATATTCCAGACTTTGAGTTTAAAAGAGAATTGTATACCTCATCTTGGTTGTTTCCTAAACACGAAACAACTCCTAAACCTGTAATTACGACTCTTTTCATTATTTAAATAATCCTACTTTTAAATTGTCTGCTGAATAAATTTTTTTATCATCGGCTAAAACCATACCATTGGCAAGACCTACTGTAGTACCTCCAGGAGACATGATTTTTTTCATATCAATTTCATATTTTACTAATTTTATATTTTGCAAAACTTCTCCTGTAAATTTCACTGTACCTACACCTAAAGCCCTTCCTTTTCCTGGATTTCCAATCCAACCTAAAAAAAAACCTACCAGCTGCCACATAGCATCAAGACCAAGACAGCCAGGCATAACAGGATCTTCTTTAAAGTGACAATCAAAAAACCAAAGATTTTTTTTAATATCTAATTCAGCTTTTAAAGAACCTTTTTTAAATGCTCCTTTGTCATCATTAATTTCTGTAATTCTATCAAACATCAGCATTGGTGGAAGTGGTAATTTAGCATTACCTGGGCCAAATAATTTTCCTTCTCCACAATTTATAAGTTCTTCATAGGAGTATGAGTTTTTTTTCATAGAATTGAGTATCCTTATTTACTTGATTTTACCATTATATAATATAAATTTAATCTCAGTTTAGAATAATTTTAAATAACAATACGGTTAATTAGTGAAATATATCGATAAATTAAGAAATTCTGGATTACGGCCAACTAAACAAAGACTTCAAATATGTGAGGTTTTATTTGATACAGAAAAGACATTTCATTTCACGATTAATGAGCTAGATCAGAAAATTAAGAAGCAAAAAAATAACAAAATTTCATTAGCAACAATTTATAATACTGTTCATGCTTTTGAAAAAAAAGGATACCTTAAACAGATCCCAATTAATTCAAACCAAACTTATTTTGATACAAATGTTACTGATCATCATCATTTTTATGATTTAAAAGATGAAAAGTTGATTGATTTAGAAAATTCTGATGTAGGTCCAATAAACATTTTAAAAAAAATAAACGGTAAAAAGATTAAATCTGTCGAAGTTCTTGTTAAGCTAGAAGACTAATTATTTGCTTTTACTTTAGCGTCATTTTAAACCAATTGACAGCTTTTTAGAATCATTATAAACTACACATTATTACAAATTAATCTAAAGGAAAATAATGAGTACTGAAAATTTTAAAGATAAATCTTTTAAAGCAAATCAAATGAGCAAATGTCCTTTTACGGGGACAGGAACACCTGCAAAGTTTTCTGCAGGGCGGGGACAAACGGTGAGAGATTTTTGGCCTAATAGCCTAAATCTTAAAATTCTTAGTCAGCACTCAAATTTATCTAACCCTATGGATAAAAAATTTAGTTACGCTAAAGAGTTTAAAAAACTCAATTATAAAGCACTGAAAAAAGATTTAAAAAAATTAATGACTGACTCACAAGAGTGGTGGCCAGCTGATTATGGTCATTATGGACCACTCTTTATTAGGCTTGCTTGGCACGCTGCTGGAACTTACAGAACTGGTGATGGTAGAGGTGGAGCTGGAACAGGTAATCAAAGATTTGCTCCTCTTAATTCTTGGCCAGATAATGTGAATTTGGATAAAGCTAGATTGCTTTTATGGCCGATCAAAAAGAAGTATGGAAGAAAAATTTCATGGGCTGATTTATTTATACTTGTTGGTAATGTTGCGTTAGACTCAATGGGTTTCAAAACTTTTGGTTTTGGAGCTGGTAGAACAGACATTTGGGAACCAGAAGATGATATCTATTGGGGCTCGGAAAAAGAAATGTTAGGTGTTGAGAGGTATAGTGGAAAAAGAGATTTAGAACAACCATTAGGTGCTTCACATATGGGTTTAATTTATGTTAACCCCCAAGGTCCTGATGCTAATCCAGATCCAAAACTTGCAGCACATGATATTAGAGAGACATTTGGCAGAATGGCTATGAATGATTATGAGACAGCTGCATTAGTTGCTGGAGGACATACGTTTGGAAAATCGCATGGTGCAGCATCTGAATCATTTAAGGGTCCTGATCCTGAGGCTTCAAAACTTCAAGACCAGTCTACTGGATGGAATAGTGGTTACAAATCTGGAAAAGGTGTTGATACAATAAGCAGTGGTATTGAGGGCGCCTGGACTCAAAATCCCATTAGATGGGACATGGGCTATTTAGATTGTTTATATGGACATGAATGGGAGCTTACAAAAAGCCCTGCTGGTGCTCACCAATGGACGCCTAAGAAAAATGGTCAAGAAATTAAAATGGTTCCTGATGCACATAAGAAAGGTGTGCTACACCCACCAATGATGCAAACAACTGATATCTCAATGAAAGTTGATCCAAGTTATGGCCCTATTACAAAACATTTTCATCAAAACCCAAAAGAGTTTCATGATGCTTTTGCAAGAGCTTGGTTTAAATTAACTCACAGAGATATGGGTCCTAGAGTTTGTTATCTTGGTAGTGAAGTACCAAAAGAACAGTTAATTTGGCAAGACCCAATAGATAAACCAAAATATAAACTCAAGTCAAAAGATATTAAAGATTTGAAAAATAAAATTTCTAAATCAAAAATATCAATTTCAGATTTAGTATCAACCGCTTGGGCGTCAGCGTCAACTTTTAGAGGATCAGACAAAAGAGGTGGTGCTAATGGTGCAAGGATAATGTTAGAGCCCCAAAAAAATTGGAAAGTTAATAATCCTAAGAAGTTATCAAATGTGATTAAAGCCTTGAGTAAAATCAAAAGTAAATTTGACAGTAATAAAAAAAGTGTTTCAATGGCCGACTTAATTGTACTAGCGGGTGGTGTTGGGGTCGAAATGGCCGCAAAAAAAGCTGGTTATAAAGTTAAAGTCCCATTTTCAGCAGGAAGAGGAGATGCGAGACAAGACCAAACTGATATTAATTCATTTGGCCTTCTAGAACCACAAGCAGATGGCTTTAGAAATTACTTGAATGGAGGAGCTTCAAATGTTTCTGCAGAAGAAAAATTAGTAGATAAGGCTCAGTTGATGGGTTTAACAGCGCCTGAAATGACAGCACTAATAGGTGGAATGAGAGTTTTAGATACTAATTATGACAACTCAGAACATGGTGTTTTTACAAAAAGACCTGGTTATCTGACAAATGATTATTTCATAAACTTATTAGATATGAATACTACTTGGAAAGAAGAAGATAAATCAGAGCAGACTTTTGTCGGGAAAGACAGAAAAACTCAAAAAATTAAATGGAAAGCGACAAGAGTTGATTTGATTTTTGGGTCAAATTCTCAATTAAGAGCATTAGCAGAAGTTTATGCATGTGAGGACTCAGGTGATAAATTTATTAATGACTTTACCGCAGCGTGGGTTAAAGTAATGAATTCGGATAGATTTGACTTGAAATTGAATTAACAAAAACTAAATGATTATTTTATGCCATCAGTAACTTTCGATGATTTTTATGAAGTCCCAGACCTTAATTTTGATATCATAAGATTAAGGGAAGATTTAGATAAAATTTTAAAAGCCAAAAAATTTAACTCTCCTGGAGTAACTCACTTTGGTGCAATATCATTAAACCAAATTCCAAATGACAAAAGCTCTATTGAAGGAAATAATATTCGAGGTAAATATTGGACTATAGCAGATGAAACTGGAAAAGAAGTTTGTAGAGATGTCGATATAGATGAGTCTAAATATACTCAATTAATTCCTGAATTTGAGAATACTTATTTTAAAGAAGTTTATGACACGTTAAGTAAAAGATTTAAACTGGGTAGAGTAAGACTTTTGTTAAAAGAGCCAAGGTCAACACTCAGCTGGCATAAAGACCCAGAGTGTAGGCTGCATGTACCAATTATTACTAACAAGGGTTGTTCGATGGTAATCGAGAATGTTGCAAAACATCTCCCTGCTGATGGTAAAGTTTGGATAACCAACAACACAAAATATCATAATTTCTTTAATGGTGGGGAACAGGCTAGAATTCACTTAGTAGCATGCGTTCTAGAAAGCCCTTTTAGGGAACAAAATGGAAATAACTAGCGGAATATTTAAAGCAGCAGGTAATATTTACCAAAATAATAAAGGTTCTATCCTTAGAACAATAATCTATACAATTGGACACTTTGCGATAGCTATAACTGTTTTAATGTTAGTCGCTGACGTTTCTTTTATGATTGCATTGACTGATGCGATTGTTGAACCAATAGCTAACTCTGTTTGGTATTTCATTTTAGATAAATGGTGGGCAAGTAAGTCGAAAAATTAAAAAATATTTAAAAAAATTATAATTCTTTTTTTGAGATAATTCTTGATAATAATTATCATTATCAAAAAAAATGCGCTAATGATAATTATTCTCATAGATTTTACTTGAAAGCATTTTTCATCATATTATTTTGTACATATGCAAATAGAAAATTATAATTGTAAAAAATGTGGGCTTACTATCTCTTCAACTTGTTCCAAATGTGATAAAGTTGTTGATGTTGAAGTTCTTGATGATGGTTGTATTGTGCAAAAAACCAAATGTGGTGATTGTGCAAATATGCCAGTAATTAAAGATGTGTGTGTGCAACAAAAATAACTGAATATTTTACAGTTATTTAATTTTTCCCCAAATATTGGTAATTTTAATCCATCCTTTAAATTTGGATGTCTTTATTTGGCACCAATTTTCATTACATCTTTTAACAATTAATATTCTACCTTTTTTAATTTTTGCTAAAGGTTTTGAAAAGTTAGATGGTTTTTGAAATAAAATTTTATCCTTAAGTGGTATAACTGAATTTACCTGTTTTAATTGTGAAACATGTATCCAGCCGCTATTATTTTTTACATCAATAATCCTTCGAAAATTTTCATTTCTATCAATTTGTTTTATTGGGAGATTAATTTTCTTATAGATATATTTTATAGGTGACTCTAAGCTAGGTCCATATCTGACATTAACCTTACTTTTTTTTAAAGATAGAAAAATTTCATTCGCAAAAGAATTGGATAAATAAAAAAACGTTAAAATAAGTAATAATATTATTTTTTGTATCATTATTTGGATATTTTTAATTTTTTTAATCTAACTTTTCTAAAATTTAGATTTAGTAAATCAAGTATAAGAATATATCCATTTAAATTTTTACCGATGTTTAAAATTTTTTTTAATACCTCATTAGCTTGAATTGTGCCAATTATGCCAGCAACTGTTCCTAAAACACCCCCATATTCACAATTTAAAATATCATCTGAGATTTCTTTTTCTTGAAAAAAAGATCTTATGCATGGCGTATTTTTATTTTTAAAATTAAAAGTAAAGATATGTCCATCAAATTTACTTATAGCTCCTACAACAAGAAATTTTTTTGTTTTTTTACAATAATCATTTACTAAGAATTTAGTTTTAAAGTTATCTGATCCATCTATGATATAATCATATTTACTTATTATATTTTTAATATTACCCTTATTAATTTTAACTTTGTAACAATTAACTTTTGTATTTGAATTAATTTTATGTAATTTTTTTTTTGCCGCTATAACTTTTGACTTTCTGATATCTTTGACATCATAAAGACTTTGTCGATGAATATTGGTTATATCTACATTATCGAAGTCAATTATCCCAAGATTACCCACACCTGCTCTAGTAAGAAATTCTGCAACAGAACAACCTAAACCACCTATTCCAATGATAAGAACTTTAGATTTAATTATTTTTTTTTGGCCTAAAGCACCAATATTCTTTAATATTATTTGTCTTGAGTATCTCGCAACCTGGCTTTTATTTAAATTTTGACTCATTTACCTGTTGAGCCAAATCCACCCTCTCCTCTTAAAGTCTTGGGCAATTCATTTGCTTCCTCTAATTCCATCTTTGCAATTGGGGTTAAAACCATTTGTGCGACTCTATCATTATTATTAACAATAAAATCATGATTACTATGATTGAATATGATAATTTTTAACTCACCTCTATAATCACTATCAATAGTTCCAGGGCTATTTAGGACACCAATATTGTTTTTAGCTGCTAAGCCAGAACGCGGCCTTATTTGTATCTCATAATCTTCAGAGAAAGCGACGGATAATCCTGTTGGAATTAAAGCTGAGGTTTGTGGTTTAATTACTATTTTTTCCTTCACAAAAGCAATTAAATCCATACCCGAAGCTCCTTTAGTCTTATAAGATGGAAGAGTAACCTTAGGATCAAGTTTTTTAATTAATACTCTGACCATTAAATCATGTGATTGATAATTCTATCAACAATCTCCTCTGAGATTTCAGATTTTTTTTTGTATGAAAGTATCTCTCTTTTCTTTTCAAGATCATTATAATGAATTGTAACCTCATTATAATCACTATCAAAACCAATATTTTTTTTAGACACATCATTTGCGACAATCCAATCACAGTTTTTATTTTTAAGTTTTTTCATGGCATTCGAGTCTAAATTTTTTGTTTCAGCCGCGAAACCAATAACTAGTTTTGGTCTCATTGAATTATGATTTGAAATATAACTCAGGATATCAACATTTCTTTCTAATTTGATATTTAGGCTTTCTTTTTTCTTTATTTTATCTTTACTTTTTACATCAATCTTAAAATCAGCAACTGCAGCTGAAAATATTGCAATATCTGCTGGTAAATTTTTTTGAGTAGCCTTAAACATTTCATCTGCTGTTTCGACTTTTATAAGTTTAATTTCTTTACCTATATCTAGATTAGTTGGACCTGATATTAAAGTTGTATCAAATCCTCTCTTATGTAAGGATTTTGCAATTTCATAACCTTGCTTACCACTTGATTTATTCGAAATAAATCTTATTGGATCAATGTATTCATTTGTTGGACCTGCGGTAACCAAAGCTTTAATCTTTTTATTTTTATCCCTTGTTTCTAGAAAATTTTGGATTTCATCAAATATTTCGATTGGTTCAGACATTTTGCCTTCACCATACTCTCCACATGCCATATCACCAGTAATAGGACCTATAACTTTATAACCGTAACTTGTTAAATTTTTCAAATTGTTTTTAGTAGATTGATGCTCCCACATTCTTACATTCATTGCTGGAGCCAAATAAACTTGCTTATTAGATGCTAGAATAACAGTTGAGGCCAAATCTTCAGCATTTCCAGAGGCAAGTTTTGAAATAGTATTTGCAGTTACAGGAGCAACAATAATTACATCAGCCCATCTTGATAAAGCAATATGGTCCATTTCTAACTCATTTTCTATGCTGAAAAGGTCTTCGTAAACTTTCCCTTGTGATAATGAAGCGATCGACAAGGGAGTTACAAATTTTTTAGCACTCTTTGTTAAAATTGTTTTTATATCGGCTTTATTTTTCCTAAATAATCTTATTAATTCTAAACTTTTATATGCGGCAATTCCTCCACAAATTACAAATAAAATTTTTTTGTTAGCTAAATTTTTCATTTTGTGAATTAAAATACTAGAAGACCAAGAATTACAAGCAATAAAAAACCTATTATAGATTGATTTCTGAAAGCCACCATTTCAGACCTTTTGTCGCTCAATGCATTATAAGAATTTGAGTTTTGAGGAATTTGACCACTAGCTAAAAAGGTAAGAGCCTGATTAGCTTTATCCATTATTTCTGGAAATTCTGGTAATCTTTTTATTACTTCTGACGTGCTATTAATTGTTTCGTTAATTGTGGTCATAGGATTTTTTGTCTCTTTCAACCAGTTTTCAAGAATAGGTTTAGATGTAGTCCAAATGTTTGTTTCAGGGTTTAATTTTCTTGCTACTCCTTCAACTACTACCATTGTTTTTTGTAACATTAATAATTGTGGTTGTGTTTGCATATTAAATTTTTCTGTAACATCAAAAAGTTGTTTTAATAATTTTCCACCAGATATATCTTTAACTGCTTGACCAAAAATTGGTTCACCTATAGATCTTAAAGCTTGAGCAAGATCATTTATGGGGACATCTTTCGGCACTAAACCTGCAATTAAATGGACTTCAGCAACTTTTTTGTAGTCTCTTTGAATAAAACCAAAGAGTATTTCAGCTAAAAATCTTTTACTCATTTTATCCAGCCTGCCCATAATTCCAAAATCAATAGGAACAATATGGCCATCATTGTCTATCAAAATATTTCCTTGGTGCATATCGGCATGAAAAAAACCGTCTCTAACAGCATGTCTAAGAAAATTTTGAATAATATCTTCTGCTAATTTCTTTGTATTTATTTCCCTTTTTTTTAACTCTTCAGTTTCTCTAATTGAGATACCCTCTACCCAGTCTAGTGTCATTACATTTTCACTAGTATAATTCCAGTAAATTTTTGGAACATTAAAACCAATATCATTTTTTGTGTTTTCTGCGTATTCATTTGCAGCAGCTGCCTCAAATCTTAGGTCCATTTCAAGGTTAGTAATTTCTTTGAGTAAAAAAACTACTTCTACAAGTTTTAATCTTTTTGTTTTTTTTATTAAAGACTCAATTAAGAATGCAAATAACATAATAGCATCAATTTCATCATTGAAAATTTTTTTAATATCAGGCCGTAAAATTTTTATGGCAACATCTTTTATTGTTCCATTATCGTCTATTTTAGCTTTATGAACTTGAGCTATAGATGCAGCTGCAACAGGCTCGCTTAAATCAATAATTGAGTTGTAGGTATTAATTCCCAAATCAGCTTCAATAATTTTTTTGGCTTGATTTTGGGAAAAAGGGGGCAATCTATCTTGAAGATTTTCAAGTTCCTTTGATAAACCTTCTCCAATAATGTCTGGTCTTGTTGCTAAGAACTGACCTAGTTTTATAAAGGTTGTACCCATTGACTCTAAAGATTTAGATAACCTTTCTCCTTCATTATTGGTTACACGTGTGTTATTTTTTGATGAAAAAGAGAAAGATAAAATTTTAAATAAAACTTTAATAGACAAAGGTGGCTCTTGAAATTTTGAGGTTATATTTAAAATATCTGATTTTGCGATTTTTCTTCCAAGTTTAAATAATGTTATTAATTTTTTAATCATTATATTTTCCAACCACTATGAATTGAAACTATACCACCAGATAAATTTGTATAATTACACTTATCAAATTTACTCTCATGCATTAAGTCTATGAGTTCATCTTGATTAACAAAATTTTCAATACTTTTAATTAAATACTGGTAAGGTTCTTTTTTTCCTACAACTATTTTTCCAATTTCTGGAATTAGCTTAGAATATTTTTCATAAAGATTATTTAAATTAGTGTTTTGAATTTTTGAAAATTCAAGACATAAAAACCGACCACCTGGTTTTAAAACTCTGTATGCTTCTTTCAATGATTTTTTTATATTTTTTGTATTTCTTAATCCAAAACTAATTGTATAAAAATCAAATGTATTACTTGAAACAGGCAAACTTTCAGCTGAGGATATATACCATTTTAGATTTTTACATTTAGGCAATTTTTTTTTAGCAATATTTATCATTCCCTTATTCGGATCAACACAAGTTACCTCGGCATTTTTTCCTACATTTTTTAAGTAAATTTTAGCTATATCTCCTGTTCCACAAGCTACATCTATTAACTTTTGGTTTGTAGAAGGGTTCATCATATTTAAAAGGTTTTTTTTCCATATTCTATGCACACCTAGTGACATTAAATCGTTCATTAGGTCGTATTGATCGTAAACCTGGTTAAAGACATTTTGTACCAGTCCTTTTTTATTTTGAAGATACTGTTGCATAAAATTTAATTATACAAATAATATAGTAGGAAATGCCAGAATTACCAGAAGTAGAAATTGTAAGACAATCATTGAGTAAAAAAATAATAAGAAAAACTATAAAAAAAGTAATAGTAAGGAATAGAAACTTAAGGGTTAAGGTACCTATAAATTTCAAAAAATTTTTAGAAAACCAAAAAATTTTAAATGTCGATAGATTTTCTAAATATCTAATCCTTTTTTTATCTGGAAGGAATATTTTGTTAATTCATCTTGGTATGAGTGGTACAATACATTTTTTGGAACAAAATAAAAAAAATATTTTTACAAATACAAGTTTTTATAATTCTCCAGAATTACCTACCAACCATAATCACATTGAAATTTTTTTTGATAAATTTAAATTAGTATATAACGACCCTAGAAGATTTGGTTTTTTTGAAATCATTAAAGATAAAAAGTCTTTTGAAAAAAGATTCGAAAAACTAGGCCCCGAACCTTTTAACTCAAAGTTTAGCACAAATTATATTTATAATAATTTAAAAAATAAAAAAAAGAATATTAAAAATTTTCTATTAGATCAGAATTTTATATCAGGAATTGGAAATATTTATGCTAGTGAAATTCTTTATCTAAGCAAGATAAATCCTATTAAAAAAGGAAATTCTGTCAATAAAACAGAGTGTAAAAAAATTTTTAAAAACACAAAGTTGGTGTTACTAAATGCTATAAAAAGAGGAGGGTCATCAATAAGAGACTTTAAAGACCTCTCAGGAAAAAAAGGATCATTTCAAAAAAATTTCAAGGTTTATCAAAGAGAAGGACTAAAATGTAAAAGAATAAATTGTAAAGGTATTATTCAGAAAAAAAATATTTTAAATAGATCAACATTCTTTTGTGCATTCTGCCAAAAATAAAAGAATTATTTGATTGACCGATAGTATTTATCAAGCTATACCCCTGCGCAAATGGCTAATACAAAATCAGCAATCAAAAAAATAAGAAGAATATCAAAACAAACTTCTGTAAACAAAATCAGAAAGAGTAGATATAAAAACGCAATAAAAAAAATGAATGTCCTATTGGAAAAAAAAGATAAATCAGAAGCTTTGAAATTCTTACCTAAGTTGAATTCTGAATTGATGAAGATTGCTAAAACTGGGGTAATCAAAAAACAAAACGCTTCTAGAAATATTTCCAGAATAACGAAAAAAATTTCATCTATTTAATCTATATTAACGGTTGTTAAGAGATACAACCTCAGGATCTACAAAATCTGTAATTAAAAGAAATTGTTATACAATATTTAGATTTAGTAAATAACCTGAACTCTTTTGATTCAATTAAAAATTTTATTAACTAATTTATAACAAAAAACGATACAAAAAAATTTCAATTAAAAAAATTCACACAATCCTAGATTTTAATTTTTTTAGAATTCTTTTATATTACACAATCCTAGATTTTAATTTTTTTTTAAACTTGTTTGTATTACACAATCCTAGATTTTATTTTTTTTTAAATTTATAAAATATTTTCTTGCAAAAATTTTTATTATAGCTCTTACTGAACTCTCTTCATGAATATGGAAAATAGCTACAAGAATTCAGAATTAAATAAATCTATTTCAAATAAATTAGATTGGCAATTAATCCAAAACGAGATGAAAAAAAAATTGGGATCGGAAGTTTATGAAAGTTGGTTAAAAAAAATTAATTTTATTGAGGAATTCAATAATTATATACTGATATCGGTGCCAACCAGATTTATTAGAGATTGGATAACATCAAGATATTTGGACCAAATCTTACAAATCGTCAAAATTTTTAAAAAAGATCTAATTAGGATAGAATTTAAAATTGTAGAAAATAGTATTAATTTAGAAAATCAAAAAAATAGTGAAAGTTTATTGAAAAAAAATGAAAATATTTCATTTTTAAAGGACTCTTTTTTACAATACAATCGAGTTGATCATAATAAAAGATTTGAAAATTTTGTAACTGGTAGCAGTAATAAGCTTGCGTATGAGGCTTCATTAAAAGTTACCGAAAATCTGTCCCAATATAATCCTTTGTATATTTATGGAGGTGTAGGGATGGGTAAAACACATCTTTTAAATTCTATAGGTTTTGAATTAAAAAAAAGAAAAAAAGTAATGTTTATTCCAGCAGAACGTTTTATGTATCAATTTATTAAATCAATAAAAGCAAACGATATGGTAAGATTTAAAGAATATTTTCGAAACACTGATATATTATTGATAGATGATATCCAATTTATGAACGGAAAAGAAGCTATGCAGGAGGAATTTTTTCATACCTTTAATGCTTTACTTGATAAAGGGAGTCAAATTATAGTATCTGCAGATAGATCTCCAAATAAATTATCTAGAATTCAAGAAAGAATAAAATCTAGATTCTCTGGAGGATTAGTTGTTGATATACAAAAACCTGATCTAGAATTAAGAAGGAATATAATTGAAAAAAAGATTAACGAATTAAATAAGCTTTATACAGATAAGATTGAAATTTCAAAGGAAATTAAAGATTTTATAAGCCTTGAAATTTCTAACAGTATAAGAGAATTAGTTGGTGCTATTAACCGTTTAATATCTTTCTCAAGAATTTATAATAAATTACCTAATTTGGCTGAAACTAAGGTAGTCTTAAAAGACTTACTAAATATTAATGAAAATAAAGTTACTATTGATTTAATACAGACTTTGGTGTGCAAATTTTTCAAAATTAGCAAAAATGAGATGTTGTCCTCAAGAAGATCAAGGTATCTGGTAAGACCTAGACAAACCGCTATATATCTCACTAAAATTCTTACACCAAAATCTTTACCGGAAATAGGTCGAGAATTTTCAAATAGAGATCATACAACTATAATTCATTCAGTCAAAACTATAGAAAGATTAAAAGAGAATGATAAGGATATGGCAGAAAATATAAATAATTTAAAGAACCAAATATTATATAATACAAAAGAAAATGAAGTTTAGTGTAAACCAACAGGATTTACAGCAAGCATTAAATTACTGTCAGGGAGTTATAGAAAAAAGAGGAACATTACCAATCTTATCAAATATTCTTTTGAATGCTAATAATTCAAAACTAATTTTAACCGCAACTGATCTAGACATTATTTTTATTCACCAAATTAATAATATCGAAGTGTTTGAGGAGGGCAAAACTACTACAACTTCTTCTATAATGTATGACATAGTAAGAAAAATTTCTTCTGGAAAAAAAATTAATTTAACTTTAAATGACAAGAATAAGTTACATCTTGAATCAGACAAATCCATTTTCAATCTTAATTGTATAAGTCATTCGGAGTTTCCTGTAACTGATGAAAATTTTAATCAAAACGAATTTTCGATTAAATCTAAAAAATTATTAAAATTATTAAATAAGTGTAAGTTTTCAATTTCAAATGATGAAACAAGGCATTATTTAAGTGGCATATACTTACACCAAACTGAGGTTGATGAAAAAAAATATTTGACAGCTGTAGCAACCGATAGCCACAGAATGTCAATTTCAAAAATAAGACTAGAAAAACAAATTGATTTTGAACCTATAATTTTACCAAAAAAGACCATTTTTCAATTATGTGCTATTTTAGATAACTATGATGGTGAAGTAAAAATTTCAAATATGAAGTCAAAAATAAAATTTGAATTAAGTAATAGCATTCTTATTTCAAAACTTATTGATGGAAAATTCCCAAATTATATACAAGTGATACCTAAAAATAATCAAAAAAAATTAGAGATCGATTTAAAATTATTTTTAAATTCAGTAGATAGAGTTGCATCAGTTTCTTTAGACAAAAAGGATGGTGTAAAATTTAGTCTAAAAAAAGATACCTTAAATCTTTCTGTTAACAATACAAACAGTGGAGATGGTAATGAGACTATTGCAACAAAATTCGAGCATGATCTAGAAATTAGTTTCAATTCAAGGTATTTGATTGATGTAGCCTCTCAGTTAGATGGTGAGAAAATTGAATTGCACTTTAATGATACCGGTTCACCTGTACTAATTAAAGATCCAAGTGATTTTGATAGTATTTTTATTGTAATGCCAATGAAAGGCTAGCAAATTATGTCTAGTTCATCATAAATTTTTTTTTGGAGGACTCGTAAAAATTCCTCTTTTTGCAATCCAGGACCAATTGGCTTAAGTATTGATATAGTAATTACCTTATTAGTTTTTTTGATACCGTCTTTAGGCCATACATAACCTGAATTAATTGCAACCGGTTGGCAGAGAATATTTAATTTTTCGTAAATTCGTGATGCTCCTTTTTTAAAGGGTGGCCGATCTTCTGGTAATACTCTTGTGGCCTGGGGAAAAATAACTATCGGTCTTTTAGAATTTTGAATTGCATCTGAAATATCTTCAAAAAAATTAATATTATCTTTCGTAATCTTATCTCGTTTTATTGAAATAGAGCCTATTTTTTTTAAATACCATCCGAAAATAGGAATTCTCATGAGTTCATTTTTCAAAATAAACACTGGTGAATTAAAAATGGTTTGAAAAAAAAAAGTTTCAAACATTGATTGATGTGAAGAAGCGATGAAAAACTTTTCGTTACTTATCATATTATCTTTTCCTTTGATAATTATCTTGGTTGACAGAATGATTTTCAGACAAAATTGAGACCAATAACCCATAAGTTTCCCACCAAACAAAGTAATTTTTTGTGGCAACAAAAGTGAGGGTAAAAAAATTAATGATATAAATACAATTCCTGAAAAAAAAGAAAATGAAAATAAAAAGTTTCTTATCATATTTAGATAACTTTATATTATTTCAATAAGTTTTTGTCTTTTCGAGATCACACTAGCTTTTGATTTTTTAATTAATATTTCTGCTGGTTTGGGTCTTAAATTATAATTTGAACTTAAGGATACCCCATAAGCTCCAACATCACAAATAATTATTAAATCATTCTCCTTCAATTTTTGAAACTTTTTGTATGATCCAAATTTATCAGTGCTCTCACAAATTGGACCAACAAATTCATAAACTTTATTTGTATAGCTATTATTCTTTATAGCTGGTTTAATTTGATGTTTTGCATTATACAAGGCTGGACGCATAAGATCATTCATAGCTGCGTCTAATATTATGAAATTTTTTTTATGTCCTTCTTTATTGTAAATTACTTTTGATATTAAAATACCTGTATTACCAATTATAGATCTACCTGGTTCTAGTATAATTTTAGATTTATTTTTTTTTAAAAATTTTTTTATACTATTGGAATATTTATCTAGATTTAAAGTTTTCTTATCATTATTGTAACTAATTCCCATTCCACCACCTAAATCAATATATTCAAAATTGAACTTGGTTTTTTTTATAATCTTATCAAGTATCTTGAGCATTTTTTCATATGGTTTTGAGTCTAAGATTTGACTTCCTATATGAACACTTAAACACTTCAAATTTAAATTTTTTGATTTTTTTACATATCTGACAAGTGTCAGAAATTCTTTATCGGAAACTCCAAATTTATTTTCTTTTTTACCTGTCGATATCTGGCTTAAAGTCTTTGCGTCAGTGTTTGGATTTAATCTAATTCCTACATTAACTTTAGTTTTGTACTTCCTAGCAATTTTTTCTATTTGCAAAATTTCATTCTTAGACTCTGCATTTATAAGTAAAATTTTTTTTTTAATAGCGTATTCAATTTCAACTTTAGTTTTACCAACTCCTGAAAAAACAATATTTTTTGGTTTTATACCTGCTTTGAGGGCTTTCATTAGTTCACCAATTGAAACAACATCAGCACCCAAACCTTGTTTATTAATTTCGCGTAAGAGATTTGTATTGGGATTTGATTTTACAGAAAAGCATATAATCGGATCAATTTTTTTAAAATTATTTTTCAAATTCCTTATGTTATTCGTTAGTTTATTTAATGAATAACAATAAAGTGGAGTTCCAAATTTCTCCGCTAAATATGATGCTTTAATATCCTCAACAAAAAAATTTTTATTTACATATTTCATGAATATTTTGTAACATAATAAGGTATTTTGGAATTTGGTTCTTTATAGGTAGGATCTCCCCGTTTTCCACAAGACATTACTAGTAGGCAAAGTATCAATAAAAGATAAAATTTTTTCATCATAATTGTTTCTTATATTTTATTATCATTTTTTTAATATTATCAAAAGCAGTTCCTCCATAAGATTTCTTTGAATTTACAGAATTTTTTAAATCGAATACTTTTAAAACATCTTCTGTCAAATTTGGCTCAATTTTTTTTAAATCATATAATGTTAACTCATCTAATTTTTTTTTTCTTTTCTCGGCCATATTTATGATTGCAGCTGTTTTTTGATAAGCTTCTCTAAAAGATTTAGAATGATTTTTAACAATATAGTCAGCTAAATCAGTCGCAGTAATATAACCATTGTTAGCCAACTCCAACATTTTTTTTTTATTTGGACTAAAATTATTTAAAATTTCGTCAAGAATTTTTAAACAGCTTTCTAAAGTATCATTAGTTTTAAAGATTATCTCTTTATCTTCTTGAAGATCTTTATAATAAGATAGAGGTAATCCTTTAAGCACAGTTAACATTGAAAATAAATTACCGTACATCCCTCCTGTCTTGCCTCTCAAAAATTCTAGCATGTCTGGATTTTTTTTCTGAGGCATTATGGAAGATCCTGTTACAACTTTATCTGATAGATTTATTAAGTTAAAACCATCTGAGTTCCAAATTATTAATTCCTCAGCTATTCTGGATATATGCATTGCACATACAGAACAACTATATAAAAAGTCTATAACGAAATCTCTGTCCGATATAGTATCTACTGAATTGTTGGTAGGACTCTTAAAACCTAATTTTTTTGTTGTAAGTTTTCTGTCTATATTAAAAGAAGTTCCTGTTAATGCACATACACCAAGAGGATTTTCATTAAGACTTTCTAAATTATTTAAAAATCTTTTTCTATCTCTAGTAAACATTTCAACATATGACATTAAGTAATGACCTAAAGATAGTGCTTGAGCATTTTTTAAATGAGTAAAACCTGGCATGATAGTTTTAATATTTTTTTCAGCAATCTTAAGATTGGTCTTGATCAATTTTCTTAAAGTTAAGTCTATATTTTGGGTAGCTGATTTCATCCATATTTTCAAATCTGTAATAACTTGATCATTTCTTGATCTAGCTGTATGAATGTATCCAGCATCGTCACCTATCAATTGTGTAAGTCTTTTTTCAATGTTCATGTGAATGTCTTCAAATTCTTGATTAAATTCGAATTTATTATTTAATATTTCTTTTTCAATTTTATTGAGTCCATAAACAATTTTGTTTTTAATTTTAAAAGAAATAATTTTTTGTTTAAAAAGCATTTCTACATGAGCGATAGATCCCATTATGTCCTCTTTAAAAAGTTTCTTATCAATGCTAATTGAGCTCCCATATTTTTTATAGAGAGCAGATGTCTTTGTTTTTATTCGAGTATTCCAAATTGCCTTATTGTTTTTATTTTTTACCATGCTAATTATTTATACCTTTTTAATATGAGATTTTTAGTAATATTTATAATTTTAATTTCAAATACGTATGCAAATGAAACTCTGAATATTAAAAACCTTATAATTAATAAAGAATTAAAAGAATATACAAATTTAACTGTCTTAGATGATCAAAATAACCAAATAAATTTAAGTGACTATAAAGGAAACACTTTATTACTAAATTTTTGGGCAACTTGGTGTGCTCCATGCAAAGAAGAGATGCCGTCGTTAGATTTATTGAAATCAAACAAAGGCTTAAATAACCTTAAAATATTTCCTGTAAATGTTGGACAGGACAATGTTAAAAAAGCTAAAGAATTTTTTGATGATTTGAATATTAAAAATTTAAATTTATATTTTGATCAAAATGTTAATTTAACAAAAAAGTTTGCTTTAAGAGGAATTCCAACCTCAATTTTAATTAATAAAAATGGAAAAGAATTTGCTAGGGTTATTGGTTCAATAGATTTTAATGAAGAAAATTTTATCGAGTGGCTTAAACTTTATAATTAGTTTTTAAAAAAATAAGCAAAACCCACTAATACGATAATAGCAATAAATTGTAATATCACTCTTAACTGCATTAATTTATTTGAGTATTTTTTACTAGTCTCTCCACCTTTAAATAAGGTTCCGATTCCAAGTATAAGGACTACTCCTACTACGATTAATAGTGCTATTGATAATACTTTTAAAATTATTCCAGAAATCATCAGTTTATTGTAGGGTGTTCTACATTAAAAAAACATTAATTACAAACTATGACATTTTGTCTTGATTCAATAATATTGAAACCTGAGAATGATTTGGAGATTGAAAATGCAATAATTTTACTCCATGGATATGGGGGGGATGGTCAAGACATTAGTATGTTATCTTTAGGCTGGAGACGTCATTTGCCTAACACAATTTTTATTTGTCCAAACGGTCATGAAAAATGCAAAATAAATCCTTCAGGTTATCAGTGGTTTGATTTATCAAAGGATGATCCTCAATATATTCTAGATGAGTCTAAAAAAGCAGAGACTAAACTAAATAAATTTATAAATGAAATAAAAAATGAGTTTAACTTACAGAATAATAAAATTTGTTTATCTGGTTTTAGCCAGGGGTGTATGATGTCATTAAACTTGGGATTAATCTCTGATCAAAGATATAGCTGTATAGTAGGTTTTTCTGGTAAAATAATCAATCAAGAATATCTGGCTCAAAGAAAAAATGTAGATGCAGATATTTTGATGATTCATGGTGACGCAGATGAAATAGTGTCACCCAACTTTTTACTTGAGGCTAAGGATTTTTTTATTAGGAATAATGTTAATGCAGAAACTCAACTCATAAAAAACTGCGGACATCATATCCCAATAGAAGCTTCAAGCATAGGATTAAATTATATTTTAGAAAAATTTAATAATCTCTAATTATTGAAATAATTTTTTAATTAAGCTACTATTACTTAATGAATAATTTAATTGAACAAAATGTTTCTTTAGAAAAATGTCCTGCATTAGTTTTAAATGCAGATTATAGACCGCTAAGCTACTATCCTTTATCCTTGTGGTCTTGGCAAGATACTGTCAAGTCGGTATTTTTAGATAGAGTTATCATAGTAAGTAGTTATGACAGAATAATTAGGAGTCCATCTTTCAATATGCAGCTACCGAGCGTTATTGCATTAAAAAATTATATTGTGCCCCAAACTAAACCAAGTTTTACAAGATTTAATGTTTTTTTAAGAGATAAATTTTCTTGTCAATATTGTGGTAGTGGTGAAGAGCTAACCTTTGATCACTTGTTGCCAAGATCTAAAGGGGGAGAAACTAATTGGGATAATGTTGTAACAGCTTGTTCTGAATGTAATGTTAAAAAGGGTGGTAAACTTTTAAAAACATCAGGAATGAAGTTAAGTCAGTACCCTTATCAACCTACAACAGAAGATTTACATCGTAACGGAAAAAATTTTCCTCCAAATTATTTACACAAAAGTTGGATGGATTATTTATATTGGGATGTTGAGCTTGAGGCTTAATCTCTAAACTTTTTCTGAAATACGAATAGCTATTTTTGAGCCTGTTTTAATTATTTTGTCCATAATTGAGTAAAAACCTTTTTTTGATGCACCCTCCTCATAGGCTATATCTTTATGATCTAGCTCATCTTGTCTAAATTTAGTAATTTTTTTTTTCAATTCTTTTTCTTCTGGCCCTAACTGATTAATTTGATCTAAATAATGTTTGTCTATTACTTCTTCAACTGATGCAGTACACAACATCGCTGCTTTTTTTCCTAATAACGTTGATCCAAATCCTAAACCTACACCCATTAAGTCCCATAAAGGTAAAAATTTTGTAGGTTTAATATTTCTTTTTTTTATTTCATTTTCAAAAAATTGACAATGTTCTATCTCATGCTCTTTCATATCTTCAATTGTTTTTTTTAGATTCTCATTCTTGACAATTGTATTTAGAGCCAACAGCTGCCCTTCATAAATTTTGACAGCCCCTCTTTCACCCGCATGATCAACTCTTATAAATTGTTCAACTTTGTTACTTGTTTTTTTCATATTTAATAAAAATTTTTATAAAAGTTATAATAAATAATAAACTTATTACAATATTAATACTTGTTAGTGATAATCCTAAAATCTTAAATGTCACATCTTTACAGCTTATAGTTTTTTTACTTAATTCTTTAAGTAAATCTTCTTTGGTTATAGTTTCTTCAAAATTCCTCGCGTTACATGCGGTTGATTCCTCAAAAAAACCTTGTTCAATCCCATAATGGTAAATAGAAATTGTAAACGAAAAGGTAAAGGTAAGAATTAACAACAAAGTTAAAAATTTTTGATTTTTCTTTATGATAAAAATTATTGCAATTAAGATTATACTTATTCCATAAGGAATTCTCTCAATAATGCATAAATTACATGGTTGATGACCTAAAATATATTCTACGAAATATGCAAAAATTAATGCAGTAAAGCTAATAATTAAAATAATTTTTAGATAAAATTCGTTTTTCAAATTAAACATAAAATTTTATAATTAGATAAATTAATAAGCCAATTATAACAATTAATAATCCAATTATTGTAAACCATTTTGACCCGTGCGTTTCCATAAATTCGGTAAATAATTGCCCAAACTTATAAGAGAGGTATGAGACTATAAAAAATCTCAACCCTCTTGAAACCAAACTAATAAAGATGAATATAAAAAAATTAAAACTTATTAGGCCACTTGCAATGGTAAAAACTTTATAGGGAAGAGGTGTAAATCCTGCTAAAAAAAGTATACCTAGCCAGGCATAAAAGCCATCACTATTAACTAAATTTTCTTTGATATTAGATAATTTATTTTCATATCCATAAAAACTCATAATTTGTGATCCAAAATCGAAAAAGAAAGCCCCAATTAAATAACCTAACATACCACCCATAACAGAAAAAATCGTTGTTATAAGAAAGATTTTGATAAAATCATTCTTTTTTGAGATCACCATCGGTATGACCATAACGTCAGGAGGAATTGGAAAAAAAGAACTTTCAACAAAAGATACAATTGCTAAGTAATATTTTGAACTTTTGTGTGCCGCTAAATCTAAACACTTTTTATAAAGATTATTAAACATTTTTTGGTTTTAATATAATTTTAGTTCTTATACTATTTAATAAATTATTAAACAATTATGGGCGAATGGCGGAACTGGTAGACGCGCACGACTCAAAATCGTGTTTCGCAAGAAGTGAGAGTTCGATTCTCTCTTCGCCCACCATGTTATGGAACTAAAACATATAAATAGTTTAGTAGAACTTTTTTTTAGAAAATCAGAGGAAAATATTCCAAAAAAATACAGTTTAAACGAGCCAGCGTTTTTAACAAATCTCAAACCTAAAGATCATGAATTAGTTAAATTAAGAGAGCCAACTTCGTATTCTTGGAGATTGATAGACGGGTATATAAGAATATTATCTAATTATCTAAAAAAAAAAATTTCTAAAGGTGATAGATGTATATTACTTTCAGAAAATAGACCAGAATGGTTAGTTTCTGATTTATCAATTATGAATGCGGGTGGAGTAACAGTACCTTTATTTACTACTTACTCTGATAAAGATTATGAATATATAATTAAAGACTGTTCGCCAAAAGTTTGTATTGTTTCTAATCAAGAACAATTTGATAAGATTAAGAAATACATTACTAAAGACATAAAACTTATATCAATAGATGGAATTAATGAAGAGGCAGATCTTTTTCATAACATCTTTACTAATTATCAAAATAATTTGATCGATGAAAACTTTAAAATTCTACATTCTGTTAATTCTGATTTAAAACGAAATGATCTTGCATGTATTATCTATACATCTGGAACGACCGGAAACCCAAAAGGAGTAATGTTGAGTCATGGAGGAATTTTATCCAATTGCGAGGGAGCATTAGATATTTTAGTACCTTTATTTAAAAATGAAAAACCAGTCTTTCTAACGTGGTTACCATTATCTCATTCATATGAGCATGCAGTTCAATTTGTTCAAATTTCACTAGGAGCAAAAGTTTATTATGCTGAAAGTCTGGAAAAATTATTATCTAATATGTCAGTTGCAAAACCAACAATAATGACAGCAGTCCCTAGATTTTATCAAAATTTATACAGTAAAATTTATATGAATTTCACAAAACAAAAGGGTCTTAAGAAGAAGCTGATTTCATCTACTATTTCACTTGGGATTAAAAAACTAAATAAAAGTAAATTTAGTTTGAAAGAATATTTTATTAATTTTATCTGTGAAAAATTGGTAAGAAGAAAAATTAAGAATCAATTTGGGGGTAAATTAAAGGCTTTTGTTTCTGGAGGGGGTGCTTTAGATCAAAAAATTGGTGAATTTTTGAATTCTATAGGATTACCAACTTTACAAGGATATGGATTAACTGAAGCCTCTCCTGTTGTTAGTTGTAATATTCCTGGAAAAATTAAGATCGAAACAGTGGGCCCCCCTTTCAAAACTAATCAAGTAAAAATTGCTGAAGATGGTGAGATCCTAGTTAAAGGTGAAAACATTATGCTAGGTTATTGGAATAAAAAGAAAGAAACAGATGAAGTAATTAGAGATGGTTGGTTACATACTGGGGACATAGGTGAAATTACAAAAGAAGGAAATCTAAAAATAACAGATAGAAAAAAAGAAATAATCGTCAATCTTGGTGGAGATAACATATCACCTTCCAAAATTGAAAATTTATTATGTTTAAATGAAAAAATTAAACAAAG